>WFNN01000001.1 GCA_015488545.1 Thermaceae bacterium
CCACCACCCGTCGCCCCTCGGCCAGGGCTCGATTAACCGCCTGGGCGGTGTCCTCGGGCACGGCGTAGACCTCCTCGTGCATCCGGTGCCCCTCGATCGACCCGCGGACCGGGCGAAAGGTGCCGGGTCCCACGTGGAGTTCCAGGAAGCGAACCTCGGCGCCCACCCGGCGCACCCGCTCGAGGAGCTCGGGGGTGAAGTGAAGGCCGGCGGTGGGCGCCGCCACCGAACCAGGGGTCCGGGCGAAGACCGTCTGGTAGCGAGCAAAAGGCACCGGCGCCCGAATGTAGGGGGGGAGCGGAGGTTGACCCGCCCGGGCCATCAAGGCCCAGGGGTCGGTGGAAAAGCGAAGCACCCGCATCCCTTCCTCGGCGGTGCCCAGCACTTCCGCCTCGCCTCCCCCAAAGACCAGCCGCGTGCCCGGGGGCGCCCTGCGCGCCGGTTTGAGGAGTGCAAGCCAGACCCGGGGGGCCTCCTCCCGCACCAGCAACACCTCGATCCGCGCACCGGTGGGCTTTACGGCGACCAGGCGAGCGGGGATGACCCGGCTTCGGTTCAGCACCAGCACGTCACCCTTGCGGAGGTAAGCCGGCAGGTCCCGGACCCGCCGGTGCTCAAGCGGTCGCCGGTCCCGGTGCACGACCATCATCCGGGCCGCGTCCCGGGGCTCGGCACCCTTCTGGGCAATCCGGTCCTCCGGGAGAAGGTAGTCGAAGTCCTCGAGGGCGTAGCGCTCCATCCCCGCCTCCCAGGCTACGACCTTCCCTCGTGGGGTCAATGGGGTCCGGAACGAAAAACCGACGGGGCCAAAACCCCGTCGCAGTGGCGCGCCCGGGAGGATTCGAACCCCCGACCTACCGCTTAGAAGGCGGCTGCTCTATCCGCTGAGCTACGGGCGCGAGCGTGGAGCGGGAGACGGGACTCGAACCCGCGACCCTCGGCTTGGAAGGCCGATGCTCTACCAACTGAGCTACTCCCGCATGGTCGGGGCGGCAGGATTTGAACCTGCGACATCCTGCCCCCAAAGCAGGCGCGCTGCCGGACTGCGCTACGCCCCGATGGGGCGGGAAGCCGGATAGCTCCCCAAGCCCAAGGTAGCACGGGGCCAAAGGCCGGTCAACGCGTCACATAAAGCGTTTCCGGCGGCGATAGGCCTTGACCTCGCGGAACGACTTGCGGCCCCCGCCCTTGGCTACGCCTAGGTAAAACTCGCTAACGTCGGGGTTTTTTTCCAGGTATTCGGCGGTGCCCTCCAGCACGATCCGGCCCTGCTCCATGATGTAGCCGTAGTGGGCCGCCTTCAAGGCAATCGCGGCGTTCTGCTCCACCACCAACACGCTGACCCCTTCCTCGGCGTTGATGCGCTCCACGATAGCGAAGATCTCGCGCACCAAAAGGGGTGCTAGCCCCAGCGAAGGCTCGTCCAGGAGCAAAAGACGGGGCCGGGCCATCAGTGCCCGACCAATGGCCAGCATCTGCTGCTCACCGCCCGAGGTGTAGCCGGCCAGCTTGTTCCGTAAATCCCGGAGGCGGGGGAAGTAGTGGTAGATCCGCTCGATCTCCTCGCGGGCGTTCCGGCCCTGGTGAATGTAAAGGCCAACCCTGAGGTTCTCCTCCACCGTGAGGTGCTTGAACACGTGGCGGCCCTCGGGCACCTGGACGATCCCCATACGAACGATCTCCTCAGGGCCACGATTGGCCAGGTCGCGACCCTCGTAAACGATGCGTCCGTCGGTGACCTTGCCGTACTCCGGTTTCAAAAGCCCCGAAATCGCCCGCAGGGTAGTGGTTTTTCCGGCCCCATTAGGGCCCAGCAGGGCGGTGATGCGCCCCTTGGGAACTTTAAGTGAAACCCCTCTAAGAACCTGAATGACATCGTGGTAAACGACCTCGATGTTGTTGACCTCGAGAACGATCTCGCCCAAATCCTCGGGTCGGGTGGGACGTTCGCCGGGCATCCTTCCCCCTTTAGCCAAGGGGGCGCGGGGCGAAGCTGCCCCGCGCCCCAAAGCACCCTACTTCCCGTAGTGGACCTTGCGGAAGAGCTTCGACTGGAAGGGCTCGGATACGGGCACAAACTTGCCACCCTGGGCCTTCAACACCCGCAGCTTGTCCACGCCCACGTGATCGGTCTTGGAGTAAGTAACCGGCCCCACCGCCAGCCCGGGATCAAAGTCGAGCCCCAGCATCTGCTGGTACACCGCCGCCCGACCGGCGTCCCCGGTCACCGGCTTGCCGGCCTTGTGGGCCCGTTTGATCGCCTCAATGGCGATCGCGGCGGCCAGCATGCCCGAAGGGTAGTGGACGCTCTCCAAGGTGTCGGCGGGCCGCTGGTACATCTTCCCGAGCTTCCGCACGAAGGCGGCAGCAGGAACGTCCTCGTCGGGCATGTAGTAGGAGGTCACCCAGATAAAGCCTTCGGCCGCGTCCCCGGCCAGACGCAAGAGGTCGGGGCCGCCGGCGTAGTGGGCCCCGGCATGCTTAATGTTGAGCCCGAGCCTTTTGGCGTCCTTCACCATGGTGGCCACCGGACCGGCCACGTTTTGGTAAACGATGTACTCAACACCCTCGTTGGCGAAACGCTTGAGGGTCGCGGTGTAGTCGAGGCCCTTGGTCATCTCCTGGACCTCGACGATTTTGATGCCAAGCTGAGCGGCGGCCTTCTTCGCATCGGGCACCGGCGCCCGGCCGAAGGGCGAGGGGTGGACGGCCAAAGCGACCTTGGCCCCCGGCTTCTCCTTGGCGATGTACTCCAGAAGCGCGATCACCTGCTCGGAATAGGAGGCGATGGGGAGGAAAACGTAGTCGTTGTTAGGCGGATCGATGTTGCCGATATGGTAGGAGGCCGGGATAAAGGTCATGCCCACCTCCTGAATCAGGGGTTTGAGCTGCAGCGTCCCCCCGGTCGAGTAACCGAGGAAAGCAGGGTCGCCGCGCTCCAGCGCCTCTTCGAAGTTCCGCTGGGTGTTGGCGTTGTTGTACTGATCGTCGCGGGTCTCGCAGACGATCTTCAGCCCGCCGGTCAATCCCTCGGCGTTCGCGTACCGGCAATAGTCCTCCACGCCCTGGGCGTAGTACTTGCCGGCGTCCGAGGTTGGGCCGGTAATGGCCCCCGACCACATTAAGTGCACCTCCTGCGCCAGCGCCAATCCCAAAACCATGGCCAGTAACGTCGCGATCCTCTTCATCCGATCCTTCACCTCCCTGCAAAAAGGCCCGCCGGCCTTTCTGCCTAGTACCGAAACGGCCAGTTCTTAAAGTAGTTTCGAACTAGCCGCCACCAGTTGGCCAACCCCCTGGGTTCGAAGACCAGGAAGAGCACGATAACCAGCCCAAAGGTCAGGGGGCGCATGGCCGAGGCGATATCCACCCCGGCGTAGCTGAGGCCAAGGCGCTTCATCCAATTGGCGAAGTCCTCCATGTTGAGATCGAGCAAGACCAAAAAGGCGGGGCCGAAAAAGCTTCCGGGCAGCGAACCCAACCCCCCGACGATGGCCATGGCTAGAAACTTGATGGAGACCGGAAGCATGTAGTCCTCGATCACCACCGCTCGGGAAAAGTAAGCGTAAAGCCCGCCGGCCACCCCGGCGTAAAACGCCCCCAGGGCGAAGGCAAAGATCTTGGTCAGGCCGGGATGCATCCCCATCGCATCCGCCGCCCGGTCGTTGTCGCGGACCGCTACCAACGCCCGACCAAAACGGGTCCGCAGCAGGTTGCGGAAGGCGAAAGCGAGCAGAATCAAAACCACCAGCGCAACGAAATACCAGAAGTAGTAGTGGTTTTTGTACCCGACGCGGTACCCGAGAAAAACCACCCGCGGCATAGGAATGGCCCCCCCTTGCTTGAGGAGCGGCGAGTGGCCGACGATCCACTCGAAGATGACCTGAAAAGCCAGGGTGGCAATTGCCAGGTAAAGGTGCTTGATCCGAAGGGAGGGAATGCCCACGACGGCCCCGGCCAACGCTGCCACCAGCCCACCGATGGGGATGGTCAACCAGAAGGGAAGCCCCGGGGCGAGCAGAGCGGCGGTGTACGCCCCCACCCCCATGAAGGCCGCCTGACCGATGTTAATGAGACCGGCGTAACCGGTGATGATGTTGAGACCGAGCACGGCCAGGGCATAAATCACGATCAGGTCGGCCACGAACATCTGGGTTCGGGAGAGGAAAAGGGGAAGGAGGAAAAGCGCCAGGAGGAAGCCGATCAGCGAGAGCTGCTCGAGGCGGGTGGCGAAAATGGAGCTATCCTGCCGGTAGTCGGTCTTGTAGTTGCCGGTTTCCGCCCAAACGTTACGCATGCTGCCTCCCTAAACCCGCTCGATCTCCTCGGTGCCAAAAAGACCGTGGGGCTTGAACCAAAGCACCAGCAGCAACACCAGGAAGGGAAAGACCTCGCTGGTGCCGCCGCCGGGCACCAGCGGGTCGAGGTAGCCGGTGGCCAGGTTTTCCAGCACACCGATGATGATCCCGCCGATCACCGCTCCAGGGATCGAGTCGAGACCGCCGAGGATGACCACCGGAAAAACCCGGAGGCCGATTGCAACCAAACCCTCGAGGTTGATCCCGGAGATCGTACCCACGATGAACCCAGCAGCGGCGGCGGTGATGCCCGCCGCCGCCCAAGCCAGGGCGAACACGTGTTCCACGCTCACGCCCAGGCTCATGGCCGCCATCTGGTCGTCGGCGACGGCCCGCATCGCCGCGCCCAGTGTCGAGCGCTGGAAAAACCAGCCGAAGGCGAGCAGAAAAACCGCGGTAAGGAAAACCGCCAGAACCTGGGGGTAGCTCACCGAAACCCCAAGGAACGCGATGCCCCCTTCGGGAAGGAACTTGGGCAGGCTGAAGTTGCCGCCCCCGAGGGGAGTGAGGTGCACCAGACCGTCGATCAAGGAAGCCAGCCCGATAGTCACCATGATTACGCTGATGATCGGCTGTCCCACCAAGGGTTTGAGGAAGAGCTTCTCCACCAAAAACCCAAGAAGCGCGGTAGAAACCAGGGACAAAAGCAGGGCAAGCCAAACGTTTACCCCTAGGTAAGCGACCAGGGCGTAAACCACGAAGGCGCCCACGGCAATGAACTGGCCGTGGGCGAAGTTGATCACCCGGCTAGACTTGTAGATCAGAACGAAGCCCAGGGCAGCCAAGGCGTAGATCGAACCCACCACCAGACCGGAGATGACGAGCTGTAAGAAGTAGGTCATCGCGCCTCCTCCACTGGCTCGGGGGCAGCTTCCAGGTCGTAGACGGGCACCTCGGTCTCAACCACCTGCTCCGAGCCGTCCTGGTACTTAAACACCGCCCGCACCGGAACCCGCGAGGCCCCGCGGTACATCGCTTCCACCAGGTCGCGGTACTTTTCAAAGACGAACTTGCGGCGTACCTTGCCGGTGCGGGTAAGCTCGTCGTCGTCGGCGTCCAGGAGCTTGTAGAGCAGCACGAAACGGCGAATGCGGAGAGGCTCCTTTAACTCTTGGTTGACCCGCCGAACTTCGGTAGCGATGAGCTCGCCGACCTCGGGTTTCTGCGAGAGGTCCATGTAGGTGGTGTAGGCAATTCCCCGGTCCTCGGCCCATTTGCCAACGGTCTGGGGGTCAACATTTAGGAAGGCGGTAAGGTAAGGCCGCTGGTTCCCGAATACCACCGCTTCCTTGATGTAGGGCGAGAATTTGAGCTTGTTCTCGATAAACTGCGGGCTGAACATTTCACCCGAGGCGGTGTGCATGACGTCGGAGATGCGGTCGATCACCACCAGGTGGCCGTCTTCGGTCAGGTAGCCGGCGTCACCGGAGTGGAGCCAGCCCCCCTCTAAAAGCTCGGCGGTGGCCTCCGGACGCTTGTAGTACCCCTGGCAAACGGCATCGGAGCGCGAGAGAATTTCACCTTCCGGGCTAATCCGGACCTCGGTACCGGGGATCGGCTTGCCTACCGTGTCGTAGCGGACGTCCCCGTCCCGGTGAACGTAGGCGATCCCGGTAATCTCGGTTTGCCCGTAAATCTGCTTCAGGTTGACTCCGATGGCATGGAAGAAACGGAAAACGTCGGGACCAAGGGCCGCACCGCCGGTGTAGGCCCGGCGCAGGCGCAAAAACCCGAGCCGGTCTTTTAGCGGCCGGAACAGCACGAAATGGGCGAAGGCGTAGGCGAGCCGCAGCCCAAGCGGCATCGGCCGTCCCCGCATACGGTACTCGGCCGCCCGGTAGCCGATCCGAAGCAGGCGCTCGTAGACCCAGCGGTTGAACCGGTAAGACTCGCTCATCCGCACCCATATCTGGCTCTGAATCCCCTCCCACACCCTTGGAGGGCTAAACATCACGTGGGGGCCGATCTCCTTGAGGTCGTTCATAGCGGTTTCGACCTCTTCCGGGAAGTTGACCGCGAACCCCCCCGTGAGACCCATAGCCACGGTCATCATCTGCTCCCCGATCCAGGCCAAGGGGAGAAAGGAAAGGTAATCGTCGGTGGGCTCGAGCGGATCGATCTCCTGGAGGGCGACCCCCATATGGATTAGGTTCTTATGGGTAAGCATCGCCGCCTTGGGCTTGCCCGTGGTCCCCGAGGTCAGCGAAAAGTGGGCCACGTCATCGGGCTTTCCCGCCGCCAAGCGGTCCTCGAAAGCGCCCGGGTGCTTGGCCCGGTGGTCGCGCCCCAGCTTTAGAACCTCCTCGAAGCTTAAAAACCAATCGTCGCCCCGGTAGGCGCGCATCCCCCGGGGGTCTTCAAAGATAACCTTTCGGACTTTGGGGATCCGGTCGCGAATCTCCAAAAGCTTATCGACCTGCTCCTGGTCTTCGGCCAAGACGAAGGTGGCGTCGGTGTAGTCCAGCACGTAGGCGATCTCAGGGGGCACCGAGCTGGGGTACACGCCCACCGAAACCCCCCCGATGCCCTGAACCGCCAATTCAGCGATCACCCACTCGGGGATGTTGTCGGCGATGATCGCGAACTTTTCCCCGGGGGCGAACCCAAGCGCCAGCAGACCGTGGCCAAAGTCGCGCACCCGGGCGTAGTACTCGGCGTAGGTGATCTCGTTCCAGATCCCAAAGTCCTTCTCGCGCAAGGCCACCCGCTCCCCTTCGCGCTCGGCCCGAAGCCTGAGGAGTTGGGGAAGCGTGTAGCGCTTCATTTCGTAGGAAGGGCGCATAACCCCGGTCTTCACGCTTCGCCTCCCACGTAGGCCTCGAGGACCCTGGGGTTCTCCGCCACCTCTCGGGGCGGGCCGGACGCAATCACCTCGCCGAAGTCCAACACGTAGACCCGGTCAGAGATGTCCATCACCACCCCCAGGTCGTGCTCGATCAGCACGATGGTGGTTCCCCGCTCGGAGCGCACGTCCAGGATGAACCGCACCATGTCCTCCTTTTCCTCCAGCGTCATCCCCGCCATGGGCTCATCGAGCAAAAGGAGCTTGGGTTCGAGGGCCAGCGCCCGGGCCACCTCCACACGCTTTCGCACCCCGTAGGGGAGGTTGCCGACCGGCGCCTTTCGGTAGGGCTCCAGCTCCATAAAGTCGATGACCTCCTCGACCAAAGCCCGGGCCCGCACCTCGGCTTCCTGGGCCCGCCCGTAATACACGGAAGCGGCCGCCAAACCGTAACCGAGGTGGGTGTAGCGGGCGAGCAGGAGGTTCTCCAGGACCGTTAACCCCGAGAAAAGCTCGATGTTCTGAAACGCCCGGGCGATGCCGTAGCGAGTCGCCGTATGCGGACTTGCGTGGGTCAGGTCGTGCCCCTCAAAACGGATCCGGCCGCGGGTGGGGTGGTAGAACCCGGATATGCAATTCAACAGGCTGGTCTTCCCCGCCCCGTTGGGACCGATGATCGAGACCAGCTCCCCCTCTTCCACCTCCAGGCTGACCGCGCTGAGCGCTGCAAGGCCACCGAATACCAGCGTGACGTTTTCCACTTCGAGCTGCGCCAAGGCTCCCTCCCAGCCTCCGTGACGTTTGGCGGGAGTATAACCGGGGGCTGGAAGCGGCGTCAACGGCAAAATCGGCCGCCGACGAAAAAGCGTTATATCAGCGAACCGGCGACAAAAGGCGGCGGAGCGTGGCCCCGGGGTCGTCGCCCCGAACCAACGAAGTCCCCACCAGGACGGCGTCGACCAGCGGGGCTACGGCGGCCAAGTCCTCGGGGTGACGGTACCCGGACTCGGCCACCAGCAAACCCGAAAACCCGAGCGCTCGGGCACGTCGGGCAAGGCGGGGCGCGAGGTCGAGGTGGACCTTAAGGGTAGCCAGGTCGCGGTTGTTAATACCGATGATCGTGGCGCCGGCCTCGATGGCGAGGGCCAGCTCGCGCTCGTCGTGAACCTCGACCAGGGCCGCGAGGCCGGCTTTCTGGGCTTCCTCGAGGTAAGCGGCGGTGAGCTCGGAAAGCACCCGAACGATCAGGAGCACCGCCGAGGCCCCGAGAGCACGGGCCTGCCAAATCTGGGACGGGTGGACCACAAAATCCTTGCGTAAAAGAGGCAGTCCGGCCGACCGGGCGGCCACCAGATCACCGGCCCGGCCGCCAAAGTAGCGCGGCTCGGTGAGCACGCTGATCGCCCCCGCCCCGGCTTGAGCGTAAGCGGCGGCAGTCTTGGCGGCATCGAGCGGGGCCAGCGCACCCGCCGATGGGCTCTTGCGCTTGATCTCGGCGATGACCACGAGCCCCGGCCGGGCCAGGGCATCCTCAAAGCTGGGCACCTCCGGAAAGGCGTAGGGCCACGGCGAAAAAACCCCCTCGCTTTCCAGATCCCGCATCCTCTGACGGACGATCCGCCCTAAAACGCCAGGGACGCGTGCGAGGTCGGGCGTCATAGCCCCATCATAGGTCGAGAAACGCGTCCGCGGGCAGGGCGATTCCCAAAATCTCGCGGATCGCCAGGGCCAGCCATTCGGCGCGGTACCGTTCCGGCCCGACTACCGCCTCCACCAGATCGGCCACCTCGGGGGGGACCGGTGCCAGGGCCAGCAAGGTGTGGTACGGGGCCAGGGCATCCAGCGGCAACCTTCCCCCCGCGTAAATCACCAGATCGGCGCGTGCAGCTACCGCCCGCACCTCGTCGGGCCGCACCGCGACCTCACCCCGCACCGCCGGGGAAAGTTGACCGAGGAAGGCCTCGCCATCGGCCGGCGGACCGGCGGCCACGTCCACCCGACTGACCCCCCGCAAACCCGCGGCAAGCTCGGGGCGAGGCCGGCCGATCCAAAGCGCTCGGAGCCCTGGGTACCCGGTACCGGCCAGCAGCTGTGCCATGGCCGCCGGCTCCAGGTACAGCCCCCGCGGACCCGACCAATCGCAAACCAGGGCATCGACCCGACCGGCTTCACGGGCTTCGGGTTCGAGGGTAAGCACCCCGGACGCGGCCCGGCGCAAAAGGTCGTCCTCCTCCACCAGGGCGCCGGCAAAGCCGAGCGGGCAGAGCCCGGCGACGGCGGCTTCCACCCGCTCCCCGGGGTCGGCGACAACCACCACCACATCCTGGGAAGCGAGTCCGGCCAGCAAGGCGGCGTGGTGCCTGGGTTCGCCCCGGTGCAGGTAGGCTAGCGCCTTCATGCTAGGGCCGACCCTTCCCCTTCGGGGGTACGCCAGGCGTGGCTCATTTGGGGGCTGGTGTGCACGGCCGCGAACCGGCCGTCGCCGGCGAGCAGGATGATACCCCCCTCCCCGCCCAGGTGGCGGGCCTGCAAAAGCGCCTGCCTGGCCGCGTCCTCGGGATCGGCCTCGCGCAGGGCGACCACCGCCCGGTAGGCGACCAGGGCACGAGCCAAGAACTCCCCCTCCCCGGTGACGCTGGCGGCCCCGAGCGGGGCCTCGGCGTAGGTGCCGGCTCCCACCAAGGGGGTGTCGCCGATCCGCCCCACCCGCTTATCCACAATCCCGCCCGTCGAGGTGGCGGCGGCGAGGCGGCCCTGGCGGTCGAGGGCTACCGCCCCCACCGTCCCCGAGCTCCGCACCCGCCGCCGACGGGCCTCTCGCCAGCGCGCAAGGGCTTCGTCGGTGATCAACCCCGCCGGATCCACGGCCGGGATACCGCGCTCGCGGGCAAACAGGCTCGCCCCCTCGCCGGCTAACAAAATGTGCTCGGAGGCCATGACCTCGCGAGCAAGCAAAACCGGGTTCTTGACGTCGCGCACCGCCGCCACCGCCCCGAACCCCAGGGTCGCCCCATCCATCACCGCGGCATCGGCTTCAACAAACCCCTGGCGGTTGAGCGCGCTTCCCGTGCCGGCGTTAAAGCGGGGATGATCCTCGAGGAACACCACCGCAGCCACCACGGCATCGAGCGCACTACCGCCGTCGGAAAGCACCTCCCACCCGCGGTCACGGGCGGCCGCCACCCCAGCCAAGACCTCCGACTCGTGCGCCTTGGGCACGCGGCCGGCTCCGCCATGCACCAGGATCACCATGGGAACGCCTCCAAAATGAACCCAACGCTGTAACGCGCAAAGGCCGGTGTGCCCAGGTAGTAGGTGGCCTCGAGGTAGGGACGGTAACCGCGAGCCGGTAGAGCGACCCCTAGGGTTACCAGGGCGTACCCAACCCGGCCTAGGGCAAGCTGGTAGGTACCGTCCCCCGAACGCACGGTAAGCCCGGCGGCCGCTCCCACCCCGAGGTAGGGGGTGAGAACCGGGACCGGGAGGTCGAAGGTCACCCGCCCTTCGGCCAGGACGCCGCTGGGGGCCCCGAAACGAAGGTCACCGCGGACCGTCCAGGGGGCGGCTTCCACCGCCAGCCCCAGCCCCGAAAGGAACCGAAGAGAGGGCTCCGCCCGTACCCCCACCGAGAGGTCAAACCCGCTGGCCAAGGCCAGCGCGAGCGCGAACGGCAAGAGGGCCACGCAGATCCGCCTCATCCCAACCACCGGCCTCCCACCCCTGCACCTTACCAACACTGGCCCAAACGAAAAAGGCCGGCCAGGTGGCCGGCCCGGACGCGCGGGCATCCTAGCTGAGCTCGATAGAGACCGCCGGGGCCTTAAACCCCACGGTCTTGTGGCTACCATCGCAGAAAGGCTTCTGCCCCGAATGCCCGCAACGGCAGAGGGCAACCTTCTTCCCCGTGCGCTCCTCCCCGTTTACCCGGTACTTCCCACCGGTCTCAACCAGATAGGGGCCGTTTTCGGTGGCTTCGATCCGCATCCTTCCCTCCCTTCCGGTCAAGGAGCCTAGCCCAGAAAACTATGAAATGTCAAGCGCTTTGAAAATAAAAGCCCATGGTAAGCTTGTGATGGGATGGACGAGAGCGGGTTCTGCCCTATCTATGAGGCAATCAACCTGCTCCAGGAAAAGTGGGTTCTGCACATCGTCAGGGCCCTCCTGGGAGGGGAAATGGGTTTCAACCAGCTGGCGCGGGCGGTTGGGGGGGTGAACCCGGCCACCCTCAGCCAGCGGCTTGAGCGGCTGGTCGCCCTCGGGGTGGTGGAGAAGGAGGTCCTGCAGGTCATGCCCCCCCGCACCCGCTACCGGCTCACCCGGGCGGGCCGGGAGCTGGAAACGGTAATCGAAGCTATCGAGGCCTGGGGAAAAAAGTACCTCAAACCCGCTCCAGACCCGCGTACTTGACCAGCAGCTTTTTGAGCCCGACCCCCTCAAAGTGCACGGTAACCTCGGCCCGGGCCCCTTCGCCCCGGGCGGCCACCACCGTGCCCACCCCAAACCTAGGGTGCCGCACCCGCTCCCCGCCCCTAAAGCCGGGGTCCGCGCCGGTGGTTTTCCGGGCAACGACCTTGGCCGGGCCCGGTTCGCCCCCCACCGGGACCAATAGCGCCCGGGGTATCTCCTCCAGAAAACGGCTGGGTTCGCTTTTTTCCCGCCGGCCGTAGGTTTCCCGCTCGCCAGCGTGGGTCAGGTAAAGGCGCTCCATTGCCCGGGTCACCCCCACGTAAAAGAGCCGGCGCTCCTCCTCGAGCTCCCCCGGCGTAACGCTGGAACGGTGGGGCAAAAGCCCCTCCTCCAAGCCCACCAAGAAGACCACCGGGAACTCAAGCCCCTTGGCGTTGTGCAGGGTCATCAGGCTGACCGCCGGCCCGTCGCCCCCGCCAGGTTCCTCGGCCCGGGCAGTGAGCACCACCTGGTCCAGGAAGGCCGCGAGATCCCCGCCCTCCTCTTCCTCCCACTCGCCGGCCGCCCGGAGGAGTTCCTCGACGTTCTCCAAGCGCTCCTCGGCGCCGGGATCGGCAAGCAGGTAAGTCCGGTAATCGGTAGCAGCCAGGACCTCCTCAAAAAAGGCCCTCGGACCAGCGGCCCCGGCGAGTTCCGCCAACCGACCGACGAGGTCCAAAAAGCCCTTGACCGACCGGGCCTGGCGTTCGGGCAGGAGCCCGGACGCCGCCTTCAGCGCCCCCCACAGGGGCAGGTCCCGTTCCCGGGCATAAGCGAGCAGGCGCTCGACGCTTTTGGACCCGATGCCCCTGGGTGGGGTGTTCAGAACCCGCAGAAGCGCGAGGTCATCCCCGGGGACAAGGGCGACCCGGGCGTAGGCCAGAAGGTCCCTCACCTCGCGGCGGGCGAAGAACCCGATCCCCCCCACCACCCGGGCGGGCACCCGTTCCCGGTTAAATGCCTCCTCCAGCACCCGCGATTGTGCGTTGGTGCGGTAGAGAACAGCGATCGCCTCCGGCGGGTAGTGGGCCAGGAGCTTCTTCGCCTCGCGGGCCACGAAGGCGGCTTCATCCCGGTGATCGAAAGCGGCGTAAACCCGTACCGGCTCCCCCTCGCCCTTGGAAGGGCGCAGAACCTTTTCCAGGCGAGCCTGGTTTTGCCGGATCACCGCGTTGGCCACGGCAAGAATCCGCCCGGTGGAACGGTAGTTGGTCTCCAGCTTGTAAACCCGGGCACCCGGGTAATCGTCGGCAAAGCGGAGTATATTCCGGATATCGGCGCTCCGGAAGGCGTAGATCGACTGATCGGGATCCCCAACCACCATCAGGTTGGCCTCGTCGCCGGCCAGAAGACGGGTCAACCGGTACTGGGCGGGGTTGGTGTCCTGGTACTCGTCGACATGGATGTACCGGGCCCGCTGCCGCACCTTACCAAGCACCTCGGGGTGCGCCTCGAATAGGGCGATGGCCTTCAGAAGCAAATCGGAAAAATCCACCGCCCCAAGGGCTTCCATCCGCGCCTGGTAGGCACGAAAAACGTCAAGGAGCACCGCCGGCCCGACCCCCGCCACCCATTCGGGCAGCTCCGCGATCGCGTCCTCGACCGCCTCACCGTAAAGGCGGGACTTCACCCGGTCGATCGCCGACCGTACCGCCGTCGGCCGGGCCTCCACCCCAAGCGATCGAAGAACGTCCTTGATCACCTGGAGCTGATCGTCCTCGTCGTACACCGGAAAGCCGGGGGAGAGGCCGATTCGCTCGCCGTACACCCTGAGGACCCGGAGGGCCGCGGAATGGAACGTCGATACCCAGAGATCCCCGGCCCGCCGGCCCACGAGATCGAGAAGCCGCGACCGCATTTCGTCGGCAGCCTTGTTGGTAAAGGTCACCGCCAGGATCTCGGCGGGGTGCACCCCCCGCGCCGCGATCAGGTAAGCGATGCGGTGAACCACCGTGCGGGTCTTGCCGGAGCCGGCGCCGGCCACCACCAACGCGGGGCCCCGATCGTGAAGCACAACCGCGCGTTGCTCGTCGTTGAGGGGATCGAGAAGGGGATCCATGCCGCCCTAGTCTACCCGCCCGCCCCGGGGTCCAGACGCCCGAGCAGGCGGAGCGCGTTCCCGGCGAAGATCTTCCGGAGGGCCGCCTCGTCCACCCCAAGTTCCAAAAGCGCCCGGTACTGCTCGTCGAAGTAGGCGACCACCCAGCCCCGGGGGAAATGGGAGCTATCGCTCCCGAACAGGATACGGTCCGGTCCGAAGGCCTCAAGAAAGACTTGAAAGAGGTCCTTGAGCGTGGGCACCGGCCACTGGTACCGCCGCCACTCGTTGTTCCCCGATGTGTCCACGTGCACGTTGTCGACCGCCCACATCAGGTGCAAGAGCTCCCTCACGTAACCGCACCCGAAGTGGGGGACGACGAAATTCAGCCGAGGAAAACCCTTAGCCACGTCGTGGAGCACCAGCGGGTTGATGTTGGGACCGGCGGCCACCCCCATCGCCCCGCCCAGTGGGCCAAAGTGGACCAGAACGGGCACCCCTAGCTCCTCGGCGGTGGCCCAAAGGGGGTCCAAAACGGGGTCGTCGAGCCTGCGGGTGAGGGCGGGGGCAAAGACCTTGTAACCGACAAGCCCGAACTCCTTCACCGCCCGCAAAAGGCGCTCAGGGGCGTCGGGAAGGAAGGGGTCGTGGTGGGCAAAGCCGTAAAGCCGGGGGTGGGGCCGAATCGCCTCGGCCAATCGCTGGTTGCCCCCGCCGGTTACGAAGACCAAACCCAAAAGGCCGTACCGCTCAACTTCGGCGGCGAAACGCCGGGCGGCCTCGGCAGGCTCCGGCTGGGGGTTTTCCGGTTCAGGAAAGCGAAACCGCATCCACCAATCGCGCTGGGCGGCGTGGTTTTTGGTACCCCATAAGGCGAGCTTTTCCCTGCCAAATCGATCGGCAAAACGCTCCCCCCATGGCCCCCAAAGCTCGCGACCGCGGTAAGGAAGGTGGGCGTGGAAGTCAAAAACCGGTATCGGCAGCATGGTCCCTCCTACAGGTAAAGGGCCACCCGCCCCTCGGCCGGGGCCTCGGCCAAGACCGCAAGGGCACGGGGGCCATGCTTTAGGTAGAAGTTCAGGTAGGGCAAGGCCTCCTCCTGCGGCTTTCCCCCCGGCCGAAGGTGGTGGGCAAGCCGCTCGGCCTGGGCGCGCAACACGCCCTCGCGGTTCATGCGGGCTTTGGCCAGCTTGGTGAAAAGGCGTCCGAACTCGGTCTCCATCCGGCGGTGAAGGCGTGCCACCGCGGGCTCCAGCGTGGGTTCAAAGGCTGCCAGCCTGGCCCCGGCCTCCCGTAGCGAGGACTCCGCGCGTCTAAGGGCTTCCCGAGCCCCGCTGGCCTCGGCGAAAACCTCCGCCAGCCGGCGGCTAAGGGCCTCGCTGGGGGCCTCGAGGTAAGCCCAGGCATCGAGCCCGAAGCGCTCCAGAAGGCGGGCCACCGGGGGCTCCACCACCGCCGCCGAAAGCCGGGGGAGCACCGCGGGCATTGGCACGCCGTAATGGCGGTACACCGGCGGTAGCTCGGCCACGTAGGCGAGCTCCCCGGGCCCCACCACGAAGCCACTCGCGGCCAAGAGGGCGTCCTGAAAGACCGGCCGGAGGGCAGCGGCAGGGGTAATCCGGGCAGGGTCGTCGGCGAGGATCGCCCGCAGGTCCCCCCGGGTGTAGCTCCGCTCGCCGTCGAAAAACCGTCCCTCCCGGTAGCGGAGGAGCCGCCGTACGCCGTCCTCGCCCTCCAAAAAGAGGTTGGTGGCCCCCGGCGGTCGGCCCAAAACGGGCCGGAACCCCCTGGCCCGAAGCGCCGCCGCCCCTTTGGCGAGGGCGACCACCGACCCCACAGGATCGTCGATCTCGCGTTCCACCAGGGGTGCGAACAGGGGGGCAAACTCCGGGGCCATGGGGTCCATTGGCAAAAGCCCCCGTCCACCGAAAGCAAAAAGGAGCAGCCGGGCGAAGGCTTCGGCATAGGTGCCGGCCGGCGCCAACGCGTCCAGCAAAGCCCGCTTGGCCTCGGGGTCGCCGCGAAAAGCGGCCAGGAGTTCGCTTACGCGGTCCAGGTAGGGCCGAAAGGGAATCCTCCCCACCGGTCGGTGCTCAGGTAACGGCAACGCGAGGGGGTGGAAACGTTCGTCGAGGTCGAAAAGGAGGGTATCGGCCACCTCGGCGGTGTCGTGGTCCTGGCTGGCGACCCAGAACACCGCCACCCCCTCCCCCCCAGCCCGGACCAGGGCCGAATGGGCCTTGTAAAAGGTGAGGGCCGGCCCGCCCAGTAGGCCGGCCTGCTGTCCAGTGACCACCACCGGGGCCGCCGGGTTCGCCAGTCGCTCGGCCGCCCGGAACACCGGTGCCCCCGCTCCCAGACGCCGCAGGTAAGCGGCGAAGGCCGAGGGCAGACGCGAATCCCGCTCGGCCAAAAGCCCCCGCCGCTTCCGGAAAGCCGCTTCCCCGAGGGGCAAAAGCTCGGCGAGCTGGGGGGAGGCAAAGGCTTCGGCCCCGATGCGCACGCCCCCAAGATACCCCCCTTGCC
>WFNN01000002.1 GCA_015488545.1 Thermaceae bacterium
TAAGAGACAGCTTGGGAGGTTTGACCCGCGGGGTCTTGGCGGGCTTGGCCACCGGGGCTGCCGGCTTTGCCACCTTGGGAAGAGGCTTTTTAACCCGCGCCGTCTGGGCTGCCGGCGGCTTGGTGGGGGTTCGGGCCACCGGGGCCTTGGGCTTGGGCAGGGTCCCACGGGTCTTTACCGGGGGAAGAGGGGCGGCCTTGGGCTTGGGCTTCGGCCGGGCCACCGCCGGCGGCGGGTTTACCGAACGCCCCCCGGGCCCGAACTCGACTAGAAGGTACCCGGTGGGCTTGGGGGGGGGAACCGTGGGCGTGGAGACCAGCGCAAGGAAAAAGAGCACCAGCAAACCGGTGCTGATCAGGGCCAACAACAGGGCGCGGCGCTTCCGCTTCCGCTCTTCCCTCATGGCAGGACCGCGATCGCCACCTTTTTGGCCCCGGCGGCGCGGATCAGGTCCATGATCTCCACCACCCGACCATGGGGCACCCGCTGGTCGGCCCGGAGGATGACCAGGCCCCGCCTATCGCCGGCCAGGCGAGCTTCAAGCCGGGCAAAGAGCGCGGCGTCGGAAAGCTGGTGGTTTCCAAGGAACACCCGACCCTTGGCGTCCACCACCACCGTGGGCACACCGGCCGGCTCCTCGACCCCGGTCTTGGCGCTGGGCAGCTCGATGGGAAGCCCCGACTCCGGGGTAATGAAGGTCGAGCTCACCATGAAGAAGATGACCAAAAGCAGGACGATGTCGACGAAGGGCGCGAGGTTGATCGCCGGGCTGGCCCTAAGCCGTCTTCGGCGCATCCCCCACCTCGGCCAGGAAACCGAGCAGTTCCTCGCGGCGCTGTTCGAGCTCGGTCAGGATGTCCTCGACCCGGCCGGCCAGGTAGTGGTAGGCGAATAGGGCCGGGATACCCACCACCAGGCCACCAGCGGTGGTAAAAAGGGCCTCGCCTATGCCTCCGGCGAGCAGCTTGGCCGTGGTCTGCCCCTGGGCGGCCAGGATGTTAAAGGCCCGGATCATCCCGGTCACGGTGCCGAGCAAGCCGAACAAGGGCGCCACCTGGGCGGTCACGCTCAGAGCGCCGAGTCCCCGGGAAAGCCGCACCTCCTCTTCCAGCAAAGCCGCCTTCAGGGCCGCGTCCACCGCCGCCACGCCAAAGGGCACCCGGGGGAGGCCGGCTAGGAGAAAGCGCCCCATCGCGCCCCCGTGAGCGCGGGCGGCCTCTAGGGCGGCCTCGAGCTGGCCGCGCCGGAGAGCAGACTCGACCTCCCGCATCAGCCGCTCGCCGCCAACGCGCTCTTTGCGAAGCGCCAGGTAACGTTCGAAAAAAATGTACGCGGCATACACGCTAAGCAACAGGAGGACGGCGAGGACCCATCCCCCCTGTTCAATCCTGAGCATGCCCCCACCATACCGCCTCGGGTGAGAAGTAGGATAAAGCCATGCGCTGGGTCCGGGACCCCGAACTCCGCCGGGTAGCCGAAAAGGTCGATGCCGGCGAACGCGTAAGCCCCGAGGAGGGGCTGCTCCTCTACCAAACCCCCGACCTCCCCGCGCTAATGCGCCTGGCCCAGCGGGTGCGTGCGCGGCACGCCGGGGAAAAGGTCTACTTCGTCCATTCGCTGCGCTTTTCCCAGACGAACATCTGCTACGTGGGCTGCAAGTTCTGCGCCTTCGCCCGACGCTTTGGTGAGGAAGGGGCTTGGGACTACGACGTGGACGAGGCGGTGGACTGGATCGCCGAGCGCTACCAGCCGGGGATGACCGAGCTTCACATCGCCTCCGGGCACCACCCGAAGCGGCCCCTCGGGTACTACGTCGAGCTGGTTTCCAAAATCCGGGAGCGCTTCCCGGGGCTTCAAGTTAAGGCCTTCACCGCCGCCGAAATCGCCCACATCGCCAAGGTCGCCAAGACCGACGTGGCCGCTGTGCTAAAGGAGCTCAAAGCCGCCGGGCTGGTGGCTATGCCCGGCGGCGGGGCCGAGATCTTCGCCGAGCGGGTGCGGAGGATCATTGCCCCGTCGAAGGTTCCGGCCGAAGTCTGGCTGGCGGTGCACCGCACCGCGCACGACCTGGGTATCCCCACCAACGCCACCATGCTCTACGGCCACGTGGAGACGCTGGCCGAACGCATCGATCACATGGAACGGCTCCGGCGCCTACAGGACGAAACCGGTGGGTTTATGAGCTTTATTCCCCTGGCCTTTCAGCCCGACGGCAACCCCTTGGCCCGCGAACTCGGTAAGACCCAGCCACCGGACGCCCTCGAGGACCTCCGGAACCTAGCGGTGGCCCGGATCTACCTCGACAACTTCCCCCACATCAAGGGTTATTGGGCGACGATCACCCCCGCCATCGCCCAGGTCTCGCTGGACTGGGGCGTTTCGGACATCGACGGCACCCTTGTCGAGGAAAAGATTGTCCATATGGCCGGGGCCCGTGCCCCCGAGGGGCTATCCAAGACCGAGCTGGTGGACCTGATCGCTCGCGCCGGCTACCTGCCGGTGGAGCGCGACGCCCTCTACCGCGAGATCCGGGTCCACGCGCCCCGGGCGGCATGAGCTACCGCGTCGGCCTGCCCCGCTACGCCAACGTCGCGCCCCTGACCGCCTTCTTAAAACCTCGGGGTTTTACCCTTCTTCACGCGGTGCCCACCGAACTCAACCGGCGGCTACTAGCCGGCGAGCTTGACCTTTCGCTGGTGTCCTCGGTGTTCTACCTGGAGCACCGCCAGCGCTTCGGCCTTCTACCCGACTTTTCGGTGGCGGTCCTGGGGCGGGTTTACTCGGTGAACCTTTTCGCCCGGGTGCCCTGGGAAAAAGTGCGTCGGGTGGCCCTCACCACCGAATCGGCCACCTCGGTGCGGCTGCTGAAACTGCTCCTGGGCCCGGGGGTAGCCTACCGAACCGCAAGCGGCGGGCTAGAGCTGCTCCGCGACTACGACGGTGTTCTCCTCATCGGGGATCGGGCGGTGGTGGCCTACGCCGGCCTCCTCGACGCGCCACCCGAGAACGTTCACGACCTTCCCCCACGTCCCGGGGGGATCTACGTGAGCGACCTCGCCGAACGCTGGTACCGCCGCACCCGGCTCCCCTTCGTCTTCGCACTCTGGGCCTTCCGGCGCGAAAAGCCCCCGCCCGAGGAGGTGGTGCGGGCGCTCCGGCAGGCCCGCCGCCAGGGGCTCGGGCGCCTCGCCGAGGTGGCCAAGGCGGAAAGCCGCCGGCTCGGGGTTGCCGCCCCGCTGCTTGAACACTACCTCTGGAACTTCCGCTATCACTTTGAGGCGCCAGACCGCGACGGCCTGGCCGCCTTCGCCGACGCGCTCGGCCTTACCTGGCGGGCGGAAGAATCCTTTTGAGGGCGTCCTCGAGGCCCGCCCGGGAAAGCTCGCCCAGGTGACGCGCTACCGCACGCCCCTGGGCATCGAAGAAGACCGTGGTGGGCAACGCCACCACGCGAAGCCGGCGCACCAGCCGGCCCTCGCGATCGATCGCCAGGTGGGGAAGCCGGAGCCCGTTGCGCTTCAGGAACGCCCGGACCGTCTCCGGAGGTTCCCCGCTATCCACGAAGACAAAGGCCACCCCGGGGTGTTTGCGAGCGTACTCCAGAAGCAGCGGGAGCTCACGCCGGCAGGGCGGGCACCAGCTCGCCCAGACATTTAACACCACCGGGCGCCCCTTGAGCTCCGATAAGGCAAGCACCCGCCCATCCGGGGTGGGCAGCGCCCACCCCGGCAGCCGCCCGGAAAGGGAAGCCTGCCGGGCCGAAAGCCCGAAAAGGGCAGCCGCCACCAGGCCCCCCACCAGCACCGGGGGCACCACCCCGGAAAGCGCCGAAAGCCGGCGCCGGTAGTACCAAAGGGTGTAGGCCGCGCCGGCTAGTAGGCCGTAGATTGGGGAAAACCCCCCCTGCCAGAAGTAGAGAACGCTAAGGGGATCGCGGGCATAGGCGGCGAAATGGGACACCACATAACCCACCCGCGCCCCAAGCAACCCCGCCAGCACCGCGTTCCAGGCCCAGCTGGCCAGGTCCTTCCGGCCCCGACGGGCTAGCACCTCGGCGGTAAGCAAAAACCCCGCAAGCGCCAGGGCCACGAAGGCCCGGACCAGCGGAACCACGAAGGGGCCGACCTTAACCGCCTCCACGACCCCGAGGCTAGCCTCCATGCATGAAGGGGGGGTGATAGGTTGCTACTGCGCCGACAGGGTATTGATGATCTGGAAGAGCGGCAGGAACATCCCGGCCACGATCATGCCCACGATCACCCCGAGGAAAATGATCATGATCGGTTCGATGGCAGCGGTCAGCCCCTCTACCGTCTCGTCCACCTCTCGCTCGTAAAAATCGGCGATTTTCTGAAGCATGGCGTCTAGGGCGCCGGTTTCCTCGCCGATCGCCACCATGGAGGCCACCATCGGGGGAAAGATCTCGGGGTAGCGGAGCAGGGTGGAGTGCAGCGGCTCACCGACTTGGATGGTGGTCTTGGTCTCCTCAAGGATATCCTCCACCACCGCGTTGCCGGCGGTTCCTTTGGTGATATCGGTGGCCTCCACGATGTTGACACCGGAGGAAAGCAAAAGACCCAGGGTGCGCGAGAAGCGGGCCAGCGAGCTCTTCTTGTTGAGCACCCCAAAGACCGGCATCCGCAGCTTGATGCGGTCGATGACCCGGCGCCCACGCTCGGTCCGGTAGAAGACCCGGTAAGCCCCGTACAGGACCGCCGCCGCCGCCAGCAACCACAGGGTGCTGGACCGGAGAAATCCGGAGACCGCAATCAAAAATCGGGTGAGCAGCGGCAGTTCGGACCCCAGGTCGGTCAGGATCTGGGCGAACTGCGGGACAATGGTGGTGAGCAGGAAATAGGTCACCAGCATGGCAAACACGAAGACAATGACCGGGTAAACCATTGCGGACCTAATCTTGCCCCGAAGCTCCAGCTCCTTCTCCAAAAACATCGCCAGGCGATCCAGGATCACGTCGAGGGTGCCAGAAGCCTCCCCGGCCCGCACCAGGTTGACGTAAAGCCGGCCAAAGACCGGGAATTTGGCCAGCGCGTCGGAGAAGGCGGTCCCCCCCTCGACGTCGGTCCGGATGTCCTTGAGCATGGCCTTGAACTTTTTATTGTCGGCTTGCTTCTCTAGGATGGCCAGCGCCTGGACAATCGGCAGCCCGGCGCCCATCATGGTGGCAAGCTGCCGGCTGAAAACGGCGAGGTCTTTGAGCCCAGGCCCGGGTTCGAGGAAACCCAGGTTCACCTCGGCTTGCAACCCGCGCCCCGGCTCCTTGATTTCGGTAACGAAATAGCCTTTATCCCGAAGCGCCCGGGCCGCCGACCTTAGGTCCGGGGCCTCGATCGTCGCCGCGATCGTACGGCCCTGGCGGTCGCGCGCGCGGTAGTGGTAGATCGGCATGTTGCCCTATAGTATAGCCCCGGAATGCTTCCCGAGATCGCCAAAGCCGCCAAGGTCCTCGCCTCGGGCGGGGTGGTGGCCTTTCCCACCGATACCGTCTGGGGCCTCCTGGCCGACCCTTGGAACCCTGAAGCGGTTGGCAGGCTGCGCTCGCTGAAGGGTCGGGAAGCCCAAAAACCCCTTCAGCTCCTGATTACCGGACCCGACCGGGCCCAAAACCTCCTTCCGCCGGATTTTTGCGACCCCCGGTTCGTGGCTTTGGCCCAGACCTTCTGGCCCGGCCCCCTTACTGTAGTGGTCCCAGGCCGGCAGGTTCCCCCGTGGATAAGCCGCGCCGGCACCTGGGGCCTTCGGGTTCCCGATCACCCGGTCCTCCAGGCTTTGCTGCACGAAGCGGGGGGTGCCCTGGCCGCGAGCAGCCTGAACCGGGCCGGAGCCCCACCGGCCCGAAGCCATAGGGAAGCCCAGGCCTTCGGGGCCGACTACGTTTTCCCCGGGGAAGAACCGCCCGGGGTGGCCTCCACCGTGGTTGACCTGACGACAGGGAGAATTCTCCGCGAAGGGGCCATCTCCGCGACCCGACTGCTGCCCTACCTGAAGGGGAGGGCTGGGTGAGCTCCGAAGAGGCCGTTCTGCTAGCGATCCTCTTCGCCGCCGGACGAGCGGTGACGTCCAAGGAACTTGCCCGGGGGCTGGGAAAACCGGAAGTGGAAGCGGAGCGTTTACTGGACCGCCTTGCCCAGAAACTCGCCGACGGCCATCTCGGCGTGGCGGTTGAGCGGGTTGCGGGCGGAGCCCGGCTGGTGGTGCACCCCGACCATCTAAAAGCCGTGCGCCGGGCCTTAAAGCCCCGCCCTCCCAGGCTTTCCCAGGCGGCCCTCGAGGTGCTGGCCATCGTCGCCTACCACCAACCGGTCACCAAAGCCGCGATCGACGCCACCCGGGGCCGCGACTCGGCGGCGGTCATCGAAGGCCTGCTGGAACGGGGGTTGATCGCCGCCGACGGCCACCGCCCCCGCCGCTTTCGCACCACCGATCGGTTTTTGGAGCTTTTCGGGCTGAAAACCCTGGAGGAGCTGCCCCCCATCCCCGATGCCGGCCTACCTGAACTGAGGGGTTAGGCCTGCCCCCAACCGGTGGTGGGACCGCCCTCCTCCTCGATCGGTCCGAAACTCGCCTCGTAGCGGCGAATGTTCTCGGCCAGCGAACGCAAAAAGGCTTTGGCGTGGTGGGGGCTGGTAAGCACCCGCGCCACCACTACCGCCGGCCCCTGGGGCTGAAGCAGGGCAAAATCGATTAGAAACTCGTTCTGGGTATGGGAGATCACCGCCACGTTGGCGTAACGCCCCTTAGCGGTCTCCCGATCCACGTCCAGGTTGAACTCGCTCACGGCAAAGCCTCCATCACCTCGGGCAAAACCCGCTTAAGCGCCAGGCGCACCCGGCCCAGGCTGGCAACCTGGTCGAGCAAGAGCATGAGCACCGCGCCCCCCTTCAGGGGAACGAGGAGCACCGGACCCTCGGGGTACTCGACCATAACCTCCTCCAGCGGCCCCCGACCGAGTTCCTCGGCCACCGCCCGGGCCGAGGCCAGCACGCTAGTGGCCAAGCCACCGAAGAGATCGCCAACCTCAACCCCAGGCCGGCGGTAGGCCTCGAGGACAAACCCGTCCTCCCCCACCAGCGCCCAGGCGTCCACCCCCGAGG
Source organism: Thermaceae bacterium (assembly GCA_015488545.1). GTDB lineage: Bacteria > Deinococcota > Deinococci > Deinococcales > Marinithermaceae > WFXV01. The sequence goes on from WFNN01000002.1 coordinate 7,113, forward strand.
TCTCCGACAGTCGCTCCAACACCTTCATGCCCCACCTCCCAACTCATCCGCGATCAACGCCGCCAGCCGGGAAAGCTCCTGGCCTACCTGCTTGCGTTCGGGACCCCGGCGAATCAGGGCCGCCACGCAGACCTCCCCCTCGCAAACCACGAGGAGTTCCCGTTCGTCCAGGGTCACCACGAAACGCCGCAGTTGCTCCCCTAGGCGACGCTGGAAGCCGTTCATTGCGCGGGCGAGGGCGGCGACCTCGGCGGCCAGAAACTCGGGGTCGGGCCCCCGGTGGCCAGCGGCCTCGATTACCAGTCCGTCGCTGGAAGCCACCACCGCTCGCTCGACGTTGGGGTATTGCGCCAGGTCAAAGAGCCACATCCCGCCTCCTACTCCTCCACCGGACGCCGATGCGCCAACGCCCGGGCCAGGGTCACTTCGTCCACGTACTCGAGGTTCCCTCCGGCAGGCAAGCCGTAGGCCGGGCGGGTCACCCGAACGCCAAAGGGCCTGAGCCGCTCGCTCAGGTACACCGCAGTGGCCTCTCCCTCAACCGTGGTGCTGGTGGCCAGAAGCACCTCGCGAACACCTTCCAGACGCTTTAGCAGCCCGTCCACGTTGAGCTCGTCGGGGCCGATCCCCTCCAGCGGATTCAAAGCCCCTCCCAGCACGTGGTAGCGCCCGCGAAACTCCCCGCTCTTCTCGATGGCCATCACGTCGGCGGGGGTCTCCACCACCGCGATCACGCTTCCGTCGCGGTTGGGGTCGGCGCAGACCGGGCAGAGCTCGCCCTCGGCGAGGTTGCCGCAAACCTTGCAAACCCCAAGCCGCGCCCGAGCCATCTCCAAAGTCTCCGCCAACCTACCCGCAAGCCCCTTATCCAGGGCCAAGTGAAGGGCCAACCGTTGAGCGGTCTTGGGGCCGATACCGGGTAGCTCGGCCAGCACCCGGGCCAGCTCGGTAAGCGGCCGCGGTGTCTTCAACCAAGCCCCCCGAGCAGATGGCCCAAACTGCCCAGCGTCCCCTGCATGGTCTCCTCGGCCAGGGCCGCCGCCTTGGCCTGGGCCTCCTGCACCGCCACCAGAACCAAATCGGCCAGGGCTTCGGGGTCTTCGGGGTCGATGGCTTCCGGACGAATCTCAAGAGCAACGATCCGGCCGTGGCCGTCGGCCGAAACCCGCACCAGGCCGCCGCCGGCGCTTCCCTCGACGCGGGCCTGGGCCAGCTTCTCCTGCACCTCGGCCGCCCTAGCCTGGGCTTTTTGAGCCTCTTTCATCAACTTCTTTAGGTTCATGCCCCCTCCGAGCCTTAAGTATATGGGTTTTGTAAACTCAGGCCGTATGGAACGCCCACGCCGACTCCGCCAGCACCCGGCCCTGCGCCGCCTGGTGCGGGAGGTCACCCTCGAACCGAGGCACCTGATCCAACCGCTCTTCGTTCACCTCGGCCCCGAACCCGAGCCCATTGCCTCGATGCCCGGGCAGTACCGGCACAGCCTGGAAAGCCTTGAGGAGGCCGCCGGTCAGGCCCTGGAGGCCGGTCTGGGCGGGGTTATCCTGTTCGGGGTGTTGCCCCAGGAACAAAAGGACGCGCTGGGCCGCGGCGCGTACGACGATGAAGGGGTGGTGCAGCAGGCGATCCGCCGCCTCAAAACCCGTTACCCTGAGCTTCTGGTCATCGCCGACACCTGCCTCTGCGAGTACACCTCCCACGGGCATTGCGGGGTGGTGGTGGGGAACACGGTGGAAAACGACACCACCCTGAAGCTCCTGGCCCAAACCGCGGTGAGCCAGGCCCGGGCAGGGGCCGATGTGGTCGCGCCGAGCGCGATGATGGACGGCCAGGTGCGGGCGATCCGTAAGGCCCTAGACGAAGCCGGCTACCCGCACGTACCCATCCTTTCCTACGCGGTGAAGTTCGCCTCCAGCTTCTACGGCCCCTTCCGAGACGCCGCCGACAGCGCTCCCAGCTTCGGGGACCGTTCCAGCTACCAGATGGACCCGACCGCCGGGGTATGGGACGCGCTCCGGGAAGCCCGGCTCGACGACGCCGAAGGCGCCGACATGCTCATGGTCAAGCCCGCGCTCGCCTACCTCGATCTGGTTCGCCTTCTCAAGGATCGCTTTGCCAAGCCGATCGCTGCCTACCTGGTCTCCGGTGAGTACAGCATGATCAAAGCGGCCGCCGAGCGCGGCTGGATCGACGAACGAAAAGTGGTGCTCGAGACCCTCGCCGGTATTCGCCGAGCGGGGGCCCAGTTCGTTCTCACCTACCACGCCCAGGAGGCCGCACGTTGGCTCACCGCCGGCTAGCCGGGTCGCCGTCCACCCGTAGACCGCCGGTGACCACCAGGTAGAGCCCCACCAGCACGACCCCCAAGCCGCCCAGGATGTAGGTGTGGGCGACGCCAATCCAATCGGCCACGGCGCCGCCGCCCACAACCCCGACGAGAACCGCCGTCTGGGAGGCTGCCCCCACGGCCCCGAAAACCCGGGTTAGCAGGTTCTTCGGTGTCGCCGTCTGGAGAAGGCTCCGCAGAGGGACCAAGAAGCCCTGGTTGAAATAACCGGTAAGGAAATAGGCAGGAAGCACCCAGAAGAACACCGGGTATAGCCCCACGGCAAAGAGCACCAGGCCGAAGAAGATAAAGGCCAGGCTAAAGACCGTTCCCCGACCCAGCCGCCGAGTCCAATAGGCGACGGTCACCGCCCCCAACACCGCCCCAGCGGCCAGCGACATCTCCATGGCGCCATACCCCGATGAACCCACCTGCATGACCCCGATGGCTAGGGCCACCCCAAGGACGATCTCCACCGAACCCAGGAGGGCCGCCGTGACCAAAGCCCCGATGCTCCGCCGCAATAGCGGGGTGCGGGCGATGTGCTGGAAGCCCTCGAGGACCCGGCTCCAGTAGCCCTTACCGGGCTCGGCAGGGGTGCCGGGGATCCGGGGCAGGCCAAAAAGCAAGGCCCCGGCCACGAAGTAGCTAATCGCGTCCAGGTAGAAGGCGGGGGCAGGGCCCACCGCCGCCACCAAAACCCCGGAGAGCCCCACCACCGCCACCTCGGCAAACCGGTTGGCAAAGGCCACCAGGCCGTTGGCGGCGTCGAGGTCCTCTTCGGGCACCAGCTCGGGGGTGGCGGCGGCGATCACCGGGTACTCCAGGCGCTGGAAAATGTGCATCGCGAACACGATCAACCAGAGCAGAGGCAGGTGTTTAACCCCCAGCCAGGGGATAAAGAGCACCAGCACCCCGGGCACGAGCTGGGCCAGGATCAAAAGCCGGGTGCGCTCCTGGGTCTCGGCCCAGGTGGCCAGAAGCGGAGCCACCACCGCGCTCACCACCAGCTGCGCCGAGAGCACCAGGGCCACGGTGGCGTTGCTACCGCTCAGCTGGTAGACCATGACCATCAGGGCCACCCGCTGCAGCTGGTTGCCCGACTGCGTGATCAGGGTAGCGACAAAGAAACGCCGAAAGGCCGCGTGGCGCAGGGCGGTACCCATGTCTTAAGCCACAGCTTAGCCGATCCCCCATTCTGGGGGGGGGACGGAATCACCGGCCGAATTAAGATGAGGGGACGCATGGTGCCCTCGCCGCCGCTCCTCGCCGCCGCCCTTTTTCTCCTGACCCTGGCGCTGCTCTTGCGCCTGGGGCCAGGCCCCCTGCTGGGGTCCCTGGTGGTGATGCTGGCGGCCGACGTGGGGCTGCTCTACGGTCTCGGCGATCGCCCCGCCGGCCTGATTGCCCTGGCCCTCTTAGGTCTGGCGGCCCTGGTCACCCCCCGCGAGCGCTTCTCCCCCCGCTTGGTTCGCCGACGCCGACGGCTCGGCCCGCCTTCGGAGAAGGAGCCGTTGGAAGAGCGCTACCAGATCCTGGGAAAGCTTGGCACCGGGGGCATGGCCACCGTCTACCGCGCCAAACGCCGCGCCGACGGGTTGGTAGCCGCCCTCAAGGTCCCCCAGGAGCGCTACGCCAACGAGCCCCGCTTCCTAAGAAGGCTCCACCGCGAAGCCGAGGTGCTCAAAAGGCTCAACCACCCCAACATCGTCAAGGTTTACGAGCACGGGCAGGCGGGCTCCACCCACTTCCTGGCCCTGGAGCTGGTGGATGGTCCGGGCCTGGACGAGCTCATCGCCGATCGCCGCCTGACCCCCGAACTGGCAGTGCGGGTGCTCCTGCCGGTGGCCGAAGCGCTCAAATACATGCACGACCACGGCTTCCTTCACCGCGACCTAAAACCTGGCAACATCATGATCTACCGCTCGTCGATCAAGGACGGGGAGATCGACCCCGCCGGGGTCCGGCTCATGGACTTCGGTATCGCGGCAGGCAAGGAGTTTACCCGGCTCACCACCGTGGGGGCTCGGATCGGCACCCCCACCTACATGAGCCCGGAGCAGGCACGTGGCCGCCCGCTCGACGAAAAAAGCGACGTCTACAGCCTGGGGGTCGTACTCTACGAAGCCCTGGTAGGGGAAGCCCCGTTTCAGGGGGATTTTGAGCAGGTGACCCAGAAGCAAATTTTCGAGCGGCCGGTCCCCCCCATCCAGAAAAACCCCCGAATTCCGCCGGCGCTCAACGATCTGGTCATGCGCATGCTGGAAAAGGAGCCGGCAAAGCGCCCTACCCTGGAACAGGTGATCGCGGTGCTCAAAAGCGCCCCGCAAAGCCACACCGACCCGGCGGTCAGCGGGTACCTGCTGGCCGCGGTGGTGGAGGCCCAGGGCGGGAGCATCCGGCTTCTGAACCCCGCCGGACTGCCGGTTCGCGCCTTCGGACGGCAACCTCCGGGGGATCTGGCCGCCGACAGCGAGGGGCACATCTGGGCCGTGCACTTCGAGTTCTCCGGTAACCGGGGCATGGTGCGGCGTTACAACCCAGATGGCCACGAAGTTCTTGCGGTGGGCACCTACGGGCTAAAATTAGGGGAATTCTTCAACCCGGTGGCAGTAACCGTGAACCGGTCCGACCAGGTCTTCGTCCTCGACAGCGAGTCGCAGGCGATCACCCGGCTGGACCTCGAGGGCCGCGCCGAACTCCGCTTCGGCGGGGCCGGTCCCGGCCGGGGAAGTTTCACTGACGCCCAGGCCCTCGCCGCTTGGGACGACCTCTTCGTCCTCGACGTGGGCAACCGGCAGGTCCAGCGCCTGGACGCCGACGGAAATTACAAGGACCGCTTCGTCTTCGCCACCCGGGCCGACGACCCCACCCCTCGCACGCTTCTGGGCCTCGGGGTGGACCAGCGAGGCAACTTGCTGATCTACGACGCCGACGCCCGGAAGGTGCGGCGGCTCTCCCCGGAGGGGAAGATCCTGACCAGCTACCCCGTGCCCCTGGCCGAGGACGAGGACCCCGCGGCCCTGGTGGACCTGGTGGAGGCACCAGGCGGCGAAGTGTACGCCCTTCGGCGGGGCAGCACCCGGATCTACCGGCTTGCCCCCACCCCCGGAACCATTGAGATCGGTCTACCGGTGCGGGTCCTTGCCCTGTGGCTGGCCTACCGGCCGTAGGGGTCGAAGAGACGCGCGTACTCCTCGAGGGCAAATCGGTCGGTCATCCCCGCCACGTAGTCGCAGACCGCCCGGTAGAGCCCCTCCTCCTCGGCGGCCCGCTGGACGGTGGGGGGAAGCATCTCGGGCATGCCCACGTAGGCGGCGAACAAACGCTCGAGGACGTGGCGCGCCTTCCCGACCTGGCGAACGATCCGGTAGTGGCGGTAGAGGTTTTCAAATAGGAAGCGCCTGAGCTGCTTGACCTTATCGGCCATGGATCCGGAATAGGTGGCCAGGGGCGCGGGGAACCGCCGGACCGCCTCCAGGCTGTCGATTCCGTGCCGCTCGAGGTTGGCTTCGGTCGCTTGGATTGCGTCGGTGATCATCTTCCCCAAGAGTTCGCGGATCAGCACCCGGCGGTCGAACTCGCCAAGCTGGAAAAGCTCGATTCCGGCCTCCTCGGCCACCTCGACCAGGAGGGGAACCTCGGAAAGCTGGGCGGGAACCAGCAGGCCGCTCCGAAGCCCGTCGTCGAGGTCGTGGGCGTTGTAGGCGATCTCGTCGGCGAGGTTCACGATCTGGGCCTCCAGCGTGGGCCGCCCCTCGCCGAACCCGGCGTCGGGCACGTCGTAGGCGGTTTCGTGCTTGGCGATTCCCTCGCGGACCTCATAGGTGAGGTTCAGACCCCGGAAGCCAGGGTAGCGCTTTTCCAGGTGGGTGACGATCCTAAGCGATTGGGCGTTGTGGTCAAAGCCGCCGTGGTCGGCCATCAGCTCGGCGAGAACCCGTTCCCCGGCGTGACCAAAGGGGGGGTGCCCCAGGTCGTGGGCCAGCGCCACGGTCTCGGCGAGGTCCTCGTTGAGGCCGAGCGCCCGGGCGAGGCTCCGGGCCACCTGGGCGACCTCGAGGGTGTGGGTGAGGCGGGTGCGGTAGTAGTCGCCCTCGTAGTTGACGAAGACTTGGGTCTTGTACTCAAGCCGCCTAAAGGCAGTGGTGTGGATGACCCGGTCCCGGTCCTTCTGAAAGGGCGTGCGGAAGGCCGATTCCTCCTCGGGGTGCGCCCGTCCCCGGCTCCGGCTCGCCCGCATGGCGTAGGGGGCAAGGGTCTCGTCCTCGATCGCGAGGAGCCGTTCGCGGGTGTAGAGCATGAACCCAGTTTAGGGGGTAGGAGGCGGGGAGTGGGTATAAACTCCTTGCTGTGAGGAACGCGGAGCTCTTCGAGAAGGCCAAAAGGTTGCTTCCGGGTGGGGTCTCGAGCCCCGTGCGGGCGTTTGGTGCGGTGGGGGGCGCTCCCCGCTTCCTGGTCCGGGGCGAAGGACCCTACGTTTGGGACGTCGAGGGAGCGCGCTACGTGGACTACGTCCTCTCCTGGGGCCCGATGATCCTGGGGCACGCCCACCCCGAGGTGGTGGCGGCGGTAAAGGAAATCGCCGAGAAGGGGCTTTCCTTTGGAGCACCGCATCCCCTGGAGCTCGAACTCGCCGCGCTCATCCAAAAGGCCTACCCCGTGGCCGAACGGGTGCGCTTCGTGAACTCCGGGACCGAGGCCACAATGAGCGCGATCCGGCTGGCCCGGGGGTACACGAAAAGGCCCTACCTGGTGAAGTTCCGCGGCAACTACCACGGCCACGCCGACGGGCTTTTGGTTGAAGCGGGCTCGGGGGCCCTTACCTTCGGCCACCCCTCCTCCGCCGGGGTCCCGGAGGAATACGCCCGGCTCACCCTGGTTGCCGAGTACAACGACGTCGAGGGGCTAAAAACCCTCTTCGCCGAGCGAGGGGACGAAATCGCGGCGGTGATCTTCGAGCCGGTAGTGGGGAACAGCGGGGTGATCCCGCCGAGCGAGGCGTTTTTAAAGGCCATCCAGGAACTCACCCGGGAAGCCGGGGCGCTCCTCATCGTAGACGAGGTGATGACCGGCTTTCGCCTCGCCTTCGGCGGAGCCACCGAGCGCTTTGGCCTTTCGCCCGATCTCGTCACCCTGGGCAAGGTGATGGGCGGGGGCCTTCCCGCCGCCGCCTACGCCGGTCGGGCCGAGATCATGGAAGAGCTCGCTCCCCTGGGCCCGGTCTACCAGGCCGGAACGCTCTCGGGGAACCCGCTGGCGATGGCAGCGGGAAAGAAGACCCTGGAGCTCCTCTCGGAAAACCCCGGTTTCTACGCCCGTTTGGAAAACCTCGGCGCAACCCTGGAGAAGGGGCTTGCCGAAGTGCTCACAGGTGCCGGGGTACCTCACGCGATCAACCGGGTCGGCTCGATGCTTACCGTTTTCTTCACCGAGGGTCCGGTGCAAAGCTTTGAAGGCGCGGCGAAGAGCGATCCCACCCTTTTCAACCGCTTCTTCCACGGCCTCCTCAACGGCGGGGTTTATTGGCCGGCGAGCCGGTTCGAGGCCGCTTTCCTCTCGGTGGCCCACACCGACGCCGAGCTCGAGCAGACCCTTTCCGCGGTGAAGAAAACCTTCACCTAGATGCGGGGCCTAACGGATACCATCGCCGCCGTTGCCACCCCACCCGGTAAAGGGGCGATCGGGGTCCTTAGACTTTCAGGGCCCGAGGCCCTGACCATTGGCGCCCGGGTCTGGGCCGGCAGGGACCCGAGGAAGCTCGAGGGGGGCCGGTTCACCTACGGCCGAATGGTCGACCCCGAAACCAACGAAGTGATCGACGAGGGGCTCCTTCTCGTCTTCCGCGCCCCCCGATCCTACACCGGGGAGGATGCGCTTGAGTTTCAGCTCCACGGTTCGCCAGCTGTAATGCGTCGGGCCCTTTCGGCCCTCCTATCGGCCGGGGCCCGGCTCGCCGAGCCCGGCGAGTTCACCCTCCGGGCCTACCTAAAGGGCAGGCTCGACCTGGCTCAAGCGGAAAGCGTGCTCGCGCTGGTCGAGGCCGAGAGCGAGACCGCCCGCCGCCAGGCGCTAAGGGGCCTGTCCCGCGAGCTCAGCGCCCGGATCCGGGCGATTGAAGCGCCCCTGCTCGACCTGCTCGCCCACATCCAGGCCACCCTCGACTACCCCGAGGAAGGGGTGGAACCCCACCGGGCCGAGGAAGCCATCGGGGCCGCTCTTCGGGCGATCGACGCCCTGCTTCAAACCGCTCGGGCCGGCCGGATCGCGCGGGAGGGGGCCAGGCTCGTCATCTTGGGACCGCCTAACGCGGGCAAGTCCTCGCTTTTAAACGCCCTTATCGGCTACGAACGGGCGATCGTCGCCCCCATCCCGGGCACCACCCGCGACTACCTGGAAGCGCCCCTTGAGCTCGAGGGCCTCCCCCTGAAGGCGGTGGACACCGCCGGGGTGCGAAAGACCACCGACCCGGTCGAAGCCGCCGGGGTGAAAAGGGCATTCGCCCTCGCCCGGGAAGCGGACCTCGTGCTTTGGGTCGCAGACCGAAGCGAAGAAAAACCCGCCCCACCTCCCGAGCTCCCCGGGGGGCGGGTCCTTTTCGTCGCCAGCAAGGCCGACCTCCCCCCCGCCTGGGAGGACCCCACCTACCTCTCGGTCTCGGCCCGAACCGGGGAGGGAGTCGAGGCGCTCAAAGCGCGCATTAAGGATCGCCTCCTCGCCGGGGCTAGCGAGGGCGAGGCCTGGCTGACCAGCGAACGCCAAGCGGAGGCGCTCGCCGAGGCCAAGACCCACCTCCAAGCCGCCCGAAGCGCCCCCGACGACCTGATGGCGATGGAGGTCGAGGCCGCCCTCGAGGCCCTCGCCCGGGTCACCGGTACCCAGGTGGTGGAGGAAGCGATCGGGAGGATCTTCAGGAACTTTTGCGTAGGAAAGTAAAGAGCCTGTTGCCTGTGGCTCGTAGCTTGTAGTTAAAGAACGTTTCCCCTTCTACAAGCCACAAGCCTTTACCTCCCCCCCAAATGCATCTTGATTTGGTGCAAGAGCTCGGCGGGGTTCCGGATCGGGTAGTCGAGGTTCTGGACGATCTCGGTAGCGTTCAGGCCCTCAAGCTTTAGCCCCTCGAACCGGGGCAAAAGATCCTCGGCCCGCTCGGCCGGAAAGTCAAAGCCCTTCACCGCCTTCAAGACCAGGTAGGCCCAGGGGATATCGAAGAGCTCGACGAAGCGCTCGAGAAAGTACCGGAGCACCCGGGGCTCTTCCTCCCCCTGCCGCACCAACCGGTAGGCCGCCTTGGCCAGGCCGCCGGCGAGGTGCACCCGGATGTTCTCCCCTTCCCCGATCTCGGCTAGTTTTTTAAGCGCCGCCTCGGGATCCGCGCGGAGAATGTTCTGCACCGCGGCTCGGGAGAGGCCAAGCTCGGCGGCGATCGCGTCGGCGCTCCAAAGAGCCTCCTCGTGCAGAACCACCGCGTAGGCGGCGGCCATCAACGAGTTCGCCCAGGTCAGGTGCCGGCGCTCGGCAAGGGCTCGCGGCCCCCCGACCAGGTCGATCGTCTTTAAAAAGACCCGGAGCACGGTGGCCTCGATTTCGGCGTCCGGCTTCTTCGGCATGACCTCGATCACCCCGTCTCACCTCCTTCCTCCCCCGCGCCCACCGGCGGGCCCACCCGCAGCAGACCAGCGGGGGCGATCTCCAGAAAATGGGTGCGGGTATCGTGCCCGGAATACCGGGAACCGTCCACGCGCAAAAACCGCACCAGCTCGCCGAGCGGCGCCCGCCACACCCGGGCCTGGGCGGTGGACATCACCAACTTCTTGGCCAGCACCACGGTCACGTCGAGCACGTGGCTCACCACGTAGCCGCCGGCGGCCTCGGCCGAAAGCTCTTCGTGGCTGGAGCGCTTCTGTGAGGTCAGAACCGCGGTAAGCTTGCGTTCTTTGACGTAATCGTAGACCCAGCGAACGGTCTGCCGGGCGGCCACTTCGCGGGCTTCGTAGAGTCCAGTAAGGGAGTCGACCACCAGGTGGCGGGCTTCGATCTTCCCGAGGGCCACGTCCAGGGTGGCCCCCAAAGCGGCCAGGTCCTCGCGAAGCACTGCGTGGCGGGCGGCGTCGACGATCACGATGCGGTCCAGGGCCGCCTCGGCCAGGCCCATCGCCTGCCGGCGCTGCGCGAGCCCCACGCTCACGAACGCCGCCGGGTTCTCCACGGTGACGAAGATCACCCCCTCGCCACGGTCGGCCTGCGCCAGGGCGAACTGTTCAGCAAGCAGGCTCTTGCCGGTGTCGGAGACCCCGGTAACGTGCACCGCGGCGTAGCGAGGGAAACCTGGAAGCGGGCGGACCCTAAGCCGCCCGCCGCGGGTTTCGGCGACAAAGAAAAGCTCGTCCAGCCCGGGGACCCCGGTGGGCACCCCCTCGATGCGCGGAGCCTCGGCCAGCGCCTCACCGGCGACCCGGACCGCCTCTAGAACCGGCCGCGAACCCACCACCGGATTCCCTCCTTAAAGAGCGAACGAACCGCGGGGAAGCGGGCGGTGGCGAACCCCAGAAGGAAGGCCCCGAGCAGGACCCTTTCCCAAGACCAGCGGCGCATCGCGGCGTCGGCCTCCCGGGCCGCCTCGAACATGCGCTCGCGGGCGTCAGCTACCTCAGGTTCAACCTTGCGATCCATGCGATACCTCCTGCCAGCACCAGGGCAACGAGCCCCGTGACCATCGCCGCCAAAGCCGGGGGTACGACGGCGACGAGGGCCAGGTAGAGGGCGGCAAGGAGGAAACCGAGGGCCGCCAGCAGGACCGCCGCCGCCACCAGAAGAAGGAGCAGGGCCCCCGCAACGCCAGCGATCGCCCACCGGAGCGACCGGCCCTCGGCCCGCAAGTAGTCAAAGAAGGCGGCGACGAACTCGGCGATCTGGGACAAGGCTACCTCCGGTCAAGGAGTTTTCCCAGGAGCAACCCAACGCCAAAGGCGGCGGCCAGGCTGGCGAGGGGGTGTTCCTCCACCTCGCGGGTGAGCTCCTCGGCCCGGGAGCGGGCCTTCTCGCGAAACTCGCGGGTAGCGGCCTCGAGTTCAGAAAGGAGCCTTCTCGCCTCCCCCTCCAACCGGCGGCGGGCCTCCTCGATCTCGCCCCGGCCGAGCTCGGCTACCGCTTCCTTGAGCTTGGCCAAATCCTCCCTGAGCTTGGCCACGTCCTCCTTCAGCGCCTCCAGCTCCGGCTTCAACTCCCGCTCCGCCATTAGCCACCTCCTTCAAGGGATATGATACCACCTTGCTTAGGTGTAGGGCAAAACCCCGCTCAGGGGCGCCACTCCAGCCCTAACCTGAAGGCGTCCCGGGCCACCCGGCCAAACAGCGCCAGGTCCTCGGCTATCGCGTAGCGGACCGAGAATTCGGGGCTGGGCTCGGCGCTGAGATCGGTGGCGAAGGTTAGCTTGAGGCCGTCGCGCTGGTAGGTAGCGTACACCCGGGAACCCTGCGCGAAGTCCAGCCGGTAGGCGATGAAAAAATCGGGCGATACATACTTGCCGAGGGTGAACCGGGTGGAAGCAAGCCCCTGCCCCTCGAAGGCCTCGGTCTCGATCTGGAAAAGATCCAACCCTAAGGAGCGCGCCAACTCGCTCTCGATCTGCCCGATCAATAGGTTCTTAACCGCCACCCCCACCGCTTGCTCGGCGAGGTCGCCCTGCCCCAGGCCGAGCAAGGCGGCGGCGGCATCCTCTTGAGGACTAAGCCGGCAGGCCTCAAGGTCGGCGGCATCGGCTGTGCTGAGGCAGGTGTCGAGAACCAGCTCGGCGCGGTCGCCCCGGCGTTCGAAACGTCCCCGGGCGAGCAGGTAGACCGGGGTCGTCCCCGCACTCGCCCGGGCCTTGAGGAAAAGCGCGGGGTAGACCCCCTGCTCGGGGTAAAAGCGTGCCCAGCCGGAAAGCACCTGGAAGCGATGGTTCAGAAGCAAAAAGCTCCCGCGAAGGGCCCGTACCTCGCCGGTCAGGTAAGGGCTGGCGGCGGTGCCGCCCAGGTAGACCTCACCCCCAAGTTCGCCCTGGGCCAGGGGTTCGTTGACCACCACCCCGCCCTCGGCGTGAATCCGGATTCGGTCGAAAACCAGCGGCAAGGGGCGGCCCTTCCTTCGCTCGATCACCGGTCGCTTCTCCGGCACCGCCAGCAGGGCGCGAAGCACGGCGACCTCACCGGAGAGATGGTAGGCGTCCGGCCTTTGGGCAAGGTCCAGCCTAACCCGGGCCTCGCCGCCCTCGAGGTAATACCGCAGATCGCGAAGGGGTAGCGTTCCGCTGAGCTTAAGATCAAGCGGGCGCAGCCGACCGGTGAGGGCCAGCCCCGGCCCCTGCCCCGCGACCGCCAGATCCGGGTAGCGCAGGGTGACCGAAAGGCCCGCGATCCTGCCCACCAGGGGGGCCTCAAGGTCGCCCTTGGCCTCGAGCGCGAAGTCCGAAAGTCGCCCCCTGCCGGCGAGGGTAAACCGGCTTCGGATCGGTCGCTCCACCTGGCCGTCCAGGCCCAGGTCAAGGCGCCCGTCTGCGCGGTAGGCCAGGTGCAAGCCCCAAAAGCGACCGCTGACCCCCGCCACCGTGAAGGCGGCCGACCCCTCGGCCACGAGCGTCCGGCCGTTGGCCTCCAGGAAGAGCGAGCCCCGGGCCTCGGGCTGCCAGCGGGCCAAGGGGGGCCAAAGCCGCAGCAAGGGGGTGAAGTCGGTTCGCTCGGCCCGGAGCCACAGGTCACCGCCCTGGCCCAACCGCCAGCGCCCCCCGCCCCGCCAGCGACCGGCTCCAGCCAAGTCCAGGGTGCGGAGCTCCAGGGTGCGGTCCTTGTAGGCCAGGGCCACCCGCCCCAGAAGGCGCTCGTCGCCGCTTTGTGCGGCAAGGCGTTCGCCGGAGAGTTCAAACCAGGCGTCCAGGGGCTGGGCGGGGTCGAAGCGACCGGCAAACCGACCGGTAAGCCGAACCTCCCCGGGCAGGGGACCGACCACCATGGCCACCGGCAGATCGAGGGGGAAGGCCCGGAGCTCCCCGTCGACCCGCCAGGCCGACCCCTGCTCAAAGCGGAAGACCATCCCAGCGTAGCGGAGTTCTCCGGAAAACCGGCCCCGGTAGCGGAGGGTAAGGGCCAGCGGGAATCGGCGGCCTTCCACCCCGAGGTCGGCGGAGCCTGCCTGCAGGAAAACCTCGCCCCTTCGGTAGCGGGCGGCGAACCCCAGCCGCCCTTCGAGGTGGGGAAGCCGCTCCTTCAAAAGCGGGAAGCGGGCGAGGTCGAGCCCGAAGGCGGCTGCCTCCACCGCCTCCAC
>WFNN01000003.1 GCA_015488545.1 Thermaceae bacterium
ATCTGCGCGTGCGCGGACCATCTGCCCGTGGTCGCAGGGGAGGGCGATACGTTGAAAGAATCGAAGCGGATGTTTCCGTTTTGTCACGGAACTATCTTCGTGGCTTTGTTTGGGGAGCGATCGTTGCGGCGATCCTTGCGACGGTCACTTTCCCATTCGATAGACGGGGCGTGAAGAGTTTTTGGCTTGAATTGTTTGCAGGGGGAGCGGAATTCAGGCAGGCGGCACAGCGAGGTTTTTTGCCTACTTGCTGGTTTCCGAGATCGAGGCGCTAAAAATTATTGGCGCGGTTCTGTTTACGTTAGCCGTTGGAGATTTCGTCCGGTTCTATGGGCGATCTCGAAAAGAGTAAAGGGCCGGGTTAACGGAAGGAGGGAAACCTACAAAAGGCGCAACCTGACTGGGCTTTTCCTAGGGTACGGGGTTTGGAAATCCCTGCAAGGGTGATTAGTGATCCTTGAATGTTCGGCGGCCTACCGCCTCAGCACCCCGCGCCAGAGCTCCCGGAAGAAGAGCAGGTAGACCGGGATCAGCTCGATCCGGCCGGCCCACATCTCGAAGGTGAGCACTAGCTTGGTGAAGGGGTGCATCCAGGCGAAGTTGGCCATCGGCCCCACCGCCCCCAGGCCGGGGCCGATGTTGCCGAGGGTGGCGGCGCTGGCGGTGAAGGCCACCACCAGATCGCCCTCGAGCAGGGCCACCACCAGCGCACCGGTGGCGAAGGTCACCACGTAAAGGGCCACGAAGGCCGAAACCTGGCGGAGCACGTCTTCGCCAACCGGCCTTCCCCCCAGGCGCAGCGGGATCACCGCCTGGGGGTGCAGGGTGCGCTTGAGCTCCCGCTGGATGTGGTAGAGCATGATCCGCCAGCGCACCACCTTGATCCCGCCGGCCCCCGACCCCGCTGACCCGCCGAGGAACATGAGCGCGACGAGGATGACCTGGGCGGGCACGGTCCACCGGGCGAAGTCCACGCTGGCGTAGCCGGTGGTGGTCACGATCGAAACCACCTGGAAGAAGGCGTGGCGGAGGGCGGGTTCGAACCCGTAGTCGTGGTCCCAGAAAAGGTAGGCGGATAGCGCCAGCGAGGCCGCCACCACCGCCAGGGCGTAGGCCCGGAACTCGGGGTCGGCGAGGAGGGGGCGGGGCTGGCGTTGAAAGAGGAGCCGGAACTGGAGCATAAAGTTGGCCCCGGCGAGGAACATGAAGACCACCGCCATCCACTGGGCGAGGGGTGAGAACGACGCGAACGAGTCGCCCCGGGGGCTGAAGCCCCCGGCCGGGATGGTGGTGAGAGCGTGGGCGACGGCGTCGTAAAGGCCCATGCCCCCGACCAGGTAGGCCAGGATCGCGCCCAGGGTGAGGGCCACGTAGACCCGGAGCACCGCCTCGGCGGTGTGCTTCAGACGGGGCGTCATCTTTTCCTTCTGGACACCGGTGGACTCGGCGAAGAACATCTGCCGCCCGGCCACCGCCAGGTGCGGGAGGACCGCGATGAAGAGCAGGATGATGCCCACCCCGCCGAACCACTGGGTGAGGGCCCGCCAGAGAAAAAGGCTTTTGGAGAGGAGGCCGAAGTCGGTGAGCACGGTGGCGCCGGTGGTGGTGAACCCTGACATGGCTTCGAAAAGGGCGTCGACAAAGCCGAAGGCGCTGCTGAACCAGTAGGGCAGGGCGCCGAGGAGCGGGACCAGGAGCCAGAGGATCGCCACCGCAAAGAGGGCCTCGGTGCGCCGGGGTTCCTGCTTGGCCGCGCCGAGCTGCTGGAGGGCGAAGCCGAACCCCAGTCCCACCGCCGCCGAGCCGAGAAAGCCGAACGCGGGCTCCCGCCACAGGAGGGCCAGGAAGGCGAAACCCAAAAGCACCCAGCCGAGAACCCAGTAGGCGGTGCCGACCACGTAGAGAACGAACCGACTCATGGCTTACGCGGGGGTTCGGCGGCCGAGCGCCCCGGCCACCCGATCGGTGAGCTCGCGGGGGGTCAGGATCAAAAGCCGATCGCCCAGGTGCAGCTCGAGGTCCGACCGGGCCAGCTCGGCCAGCCTTGGCCGGAGCACCGCCACCGCCACGGCCTTGGGGGGCAGGGGGAGATCCCCGAGTTTCTGGCCGTGGTAGGGCTCGGTGACCGCCACCTCGATCAACTCCACCTTGTCCTCGATGACCGCCAGGTGTTCGACGCCGCCGGGGGTGAGGTGGTGGATCACCTCGCGAACCGCGGCCTGGCGGGGGGTGAGGGGGATGTCGATGCCGACCCGCTCGAAGAGCGGGCGGTTCTCGCTGCGGCCGACCCGGGTGATGACCTTTTCCACCCCCACCTGTTTGGCCAGGAGCGAGACCAGGAGGTTCTTCTCGTCGTTGTTGGTCACCGCCACCAGCACGTCGGTTTCCTCGATGTTCTCGGCCTCCAGAAGCTCGAGGTCGGTGCCGTCCCCCTGCAGCACCAGGGTGCGGGGGAGCTGTTCGGAGAGCCAGGCGGCCCGGGCGGGGTCCAGCTCGATCAGGCAAAGCTCGACCCCTGACCGCTCCAGCTCGCGGGCGACGATGTACCCCACCGCCCCGCCGCCCACGATCATTACCCGGCGCACCCGTTCGGTGCCCGCGAAGTAGGCGTGAAGGATGGGGAAGGAGTCCCGGGTGGCCACGAAGATTAGGTGGTCGCCTGGTTCCAGGACCAGCTCGGCGAAATCGGATTCGCGGGCCGAGAGGAACTCCCCTTTTCGGACCAGCCCCAGCAGGCGGGTGCCCTCGGGCCACTGGAGGTCCCCCAGGTACCGGTGTGCGTAGGGCCCGCCTTCCTCGACCAGGTACTCGATGAGCCGGAGCCGGCCACCGGCGAGCTCCTCGGTGTCCAGGGCCTTGGGGATCAGGATGATCTCCAGGATCTCCTGGGCCAGCGAGCGCTGGGGCCAGAGCACCCGGTCGATGCGGGTGCCGAGGATGTCCATGGTGCGGGGGTCGGTGAGGACCTCGGCGTAGTCGGCCCGCCCCACGAAGCAAAGGGCTTCCCGGGCCCCCAAACCCTTAGCGAGGAGCGAGCTGATCAGGTTGACCTCGTCGATGCTGGTGGCGGCGACGAACGCGTCGGCCTGGTCGACGCCGGCTTCCCTCAGTACCTCGGGGTCGGTGGCGTTCCCCACCACCACCCGGACGTCGTAGTTAGCGAGGCGTTCGGCGGCCTCGGGCGAGCGGTCCACCACCACCACGTCGTGTTCGGTGTGGAGGGCGCGGGCGAGCCCGGTGCCCACGTCCCCGCCGCCGGCGATAACCAGGTACATAACGCACCTATTTTGGCCCCATCGGGGTGGCCCAGGGAAGGGGGCGGAGGACTCGGGCGAAGAGGTCATAGGTGTCGGCGCGGGTGACCCGAGCGAGGTAGCGTTCCCCGGGTTTTAGGTCCTCGCCCTCGAGGAACACCACCCCGTCCACACCGGGGGCGTCGCCGGGACCGCGGGCGATCCAGGCCCCGCCCTCGCCGCGCTCGTCGACGATCACCGGGATTTCTTTTCCCACCCACCTCTGCATTCGGCGGGCGCTGATCTCGGCCTGGAGTTGCATCAGGCGGTGGTAACGCTCTTCCTTTACCTCCTCAGGAACCCGGCCGGGCAGGGCATTGGCCGCCGCTCCCTCGACCTCGGAGTAGGTGAAGGCGCCGACCCGGTCGAGCTCGGCCTCCTTTAGGAAGTCCAGCAGGAGGTCGAAATCCCCCTCGGTTTCCCCCGGGAAGCCGACGATAAAGACCGATCGGATGGTGAGGTCGGGCACCGACCGCCGCCAGGCCCGGATCCGCTCGAGGTAGCGCTCGGCGTCGCCAGGGCGGCGCATCGCTCGGAGGATTCGGGGGCTGGCGTGTTGCAAGGGCACGTCGAGGTAGGGCAGCAGACGGCCTTCGGCCATCCGCTCCACCAGGGCCTCGACCTCGGGGTAGGGGTAGACGTAGAGCAAGCGTACCCAGACGCCGAGCCCGGAGAGCTCGTCGAGGAGCCAGAGGAGCCCCCCGCGCTCGCCCCGTTCGCGGCCGTAGGCCAGGGTGTCCTGGGCGATGACGATAAGCTCCCGGGTGCCGGTTTCCACCAGATCCCGGGCTTCCCGGAGCACCTCCTGGGGCGGCCGCGAGACCTGGGGGCCCCGGAGCTTGGGAATGATACAGAAACTGCAACGGTTGTCGCAGCCCTCGGCGATCTTGAGGTAGGCGTAGTGGCGGGGGGTAAGCCTGACCCGGGGCGGAACGAGGGCGGTCTTGGGGTCGGTGTCGGGGGGCAGCGCCTGGGTGACAGCTTCCAGCACGGCGTCGAACCGGGCCGGCCCGGTAACCGCCAGCACCCCGGGATGAGCGTTTTGGATTACCTCGGGGCGGGCGCCCAGGCAGCCGGTGGCCACCACCCTGGGGGTTTTTTCCAGGGCCAGGCCGATCTCGGAGAGGCTCTCCTCGATGGCCGGGTTGATGAACCCGCAGGTGTTGACGATTGCCAGGTCGGCCTCTTCGTAACGCGAAACCAGCTGGTAGCCCAGCGCCCGGAGGCGGGCGATCAGTTGTTCGCTGTCGACCAGGGCCTTGGCGCAACCGAGGCTGGCGAAGGCGATGCGACCGGCCATCCGCACAAGTTTACCGGCCGGGCTTAGGGGCTTCAAACCGCCGGGTCACCACCTGGCCGGCCCTCCCCAGCGGACCCCGGTCTTCCCCGCCCAGGTAGACCCGCACCCCGCCGGCGTTGCCGGTTTTGACCACCACCGGGAGGCGGAAGGTGAGCTCGGTTCCCGGCAGCGCGGTCTTCTCGTAGAGCCGCTTGCCCTCGGGGGTGATGACCCGGATCCAACTCCGGGCGGTGACCACGAGCCGAAGGGTCTTGGGTGCGGGCGCCGGCTTCGGCTTGGGTTTGGGGAGCGGGTCCAGGTGCACGCTAAGGCGCCGGTCCTGGGTCAGGGCGAGTTCCCGTTCGTAGGTCCGGTAGCCTTCGGCCTCGACCCGGAGCTGGCGCTGGCCGGGTTCGACCTCGAGCGCCACCGGCGATTGGCCGAGGAAGTAGCCGTCGAGGTAAACCCGGGCCCCTTCGGGTTCGGTGGTCACCGCGAGCCGGACCCGGGCGGGCTTTTCC
>WFNN01000004.1 GCA_015488545.1 Thermaceae bacterium
CTCCCGGACCGCGTCGGGGCCCAGCTCGTGGGCGTAGCGGGTCAGCAGGAGCCCGCGCTGGTAGGTGAGCTGGTGGGCCAGCAGGTGGTCCTTGGTCGCCACCCAGAGGGTGGTGCCGCTTAAACGGAAAGGGCGGGTCAGCCGGGCGAGTTCGGGCCCCACCACACGGGGCCAGAGGGCCAGGATACGGCCCGTTCGGAGGCCCCGCCGGATCGCCGGGCGGCGGAGAAACTCCCCCAGAACTTCGCTTAAGGGAACCGGTCG
The DNA here is from genome assembly GCA_015488545.1 of Thermaceae bacterium. Lineage (GTDB taxonomy): Bacteria > Deinococcota > Deinococci > Deinococcales > Marinithermaceae > WFXV01. The sequence goes on from WFNN01000004.1 coordinate 265, forward strand.
ACCCTTACGCACCGGCCTTCACCCGCCAGGAACCCGCGGAAAGCTCGATCCGCTGGTCGACCCCGGGCGGCGGTTCGGTGGCGGTGACCACCGCCTGGGGCAGGGCCTTCACGTAGGCCAGCAGGGCCTGCTGGCGGCGCTCGTCGAGTTCGGCGACCACGTCGTCGAGGAGGAGCAGGGGGGCGTCCTGGTGGTGCTGCTCTAAGAGCCGGTGTTCGGCGAGGCGGAGCGCCAGGGCGATGGTGCGCGCTTCGCCGCGGCTGGCAAACCGCACCGCGTCGCGTCCCTCGAGCCGAATCGCCAGGTCGTCCCGGTGGGGCCCCGAGAGGGTGACCCCGCGCTCAAGCTCCTCCGGAAGCCGTTCGCGAAGCTTCTCCCGCAGGCGCTCGGGGGGCGCGGTCTCCACCGAGCGAAGATCCAGGCCGCCGAGGGCCAGGGCGCGGTGCAGCTCGTCGGCCAGGGGGCCGAGCCGCGCCAGCACCCGGCGGCGGAGGGTTAGGATCTCGGCCCCGTACCCGGCGAGGCGCTCGTCCCAGGCGCCGATCGCCCGCCCCCCCTCTTTCAGGGCGGCGTTCCGCTGGCGGAGGGCCCGCTCGTAGGCGGCGAGCAACGCCCGGTAGCGGGGTGAAAACCGGGCGATGAGGGTGTCGAGGAAGCGCCGCCGTTCCTCGGGCGGCCCCTTCACCACGAAGAGGTCCTCGGGGCGTAGCCAGACCGCGCCAGGAAGAGCGGAAAGCTCCCTTCGCCCCGCCGGGGCGCGGTTCAACCGGACCCGCCGCCCCTCCGGCCCCAGCCGAGTCTCCACCCGGAACCGCCCGGCCTCGGCCTCGACCTCGGCGAAGAGCCAGGCCTCGCGGGCGCCGAAGGCCACCCGATCGGCGATCGCGCCCCGGAGCTCGCCACCGGTGGCCAGGTAAAGGGCCTCGAGGAGGTTGGTTTTACCGGCGGCGTTGGGCCCCACCACCGCGGTAAGCCCGGGGGCCAGGTGGAGCTCGCCCTCGGCCAGGTTCCGAAACCCCCGCTGGGCGAACCGGACCAGGCGCATGGCGTCAGAGCGCCCGGCGGAGGGTTTCGGCGTCCTCCGGGGTGTACCCGTAGAGGGTGACCTCGAGGTCGTCCGGCGCCGCCCGGATCTCCTCCAGCATGATCCTGGCCACCCGCTCCTTGTCGAGCCCCCCAACCCCGGTTCCGAGCAGGGGAAAGGCCACCGTCTTCAAACCCCGCTCCGCCGCCAGCCGGAGGGCCGCCCGGGTGGCCCTCCGCACGCTCTCGTAGCTGGCCGGCTCGTCGCCCATCACCGCCGCATGGATGACGTACCGGGCGGGGAGCTTTCCACCGGTGGTGATCGCCGCCTCCCCCACCCGGATGGGGCCGATGTGGTCGCACTCGGCCTGGATTTCGGGGCCGCCTTTCTTGCGGATCGCCCCCGCCACCCCTGCGCCGAGCTTCAGCCAGTTGTTGGCGGCGTTGACGATCGCGTCGCCGGCGAACCCGGTGATGTCGCCCTGGGCGATCCGAACACGGGCCACGGGGCTATTCTACCTGGCAGCGAATGACCAGGACCGGCACCGGGCTCCGGGCCAGCACCCCCTGGGTCGCCGAGCCCAGGAAGAGGCGGCGGAGCCCCCGGCCGTGGGTTGCCATGACCACCACGTCGTACTCGCCGGCAACCTCGGCGATCTCGTAGGCCACGTCGTCCCCGCGGCGGAGCAGGCCCCGGGCCGGCACCTCCGCCGCCCGGGCCTCCTTCAAGGCGGCCTCGAGGGCCTCGTCGGCCAGGTGCTCGAGGTTCTTGGCCAGCTCATAGTTCAGGTTCTCGGGTAGCGCCGGGGCGGGGATCAGGGTGCTAGGGTTTTCCACCACGTGGAGGAAGGTGACCTCGCCCCCGGTGGCCCGGGCGAGCCGGATCGCCTCCGCCACCGCCTTCTGGGCGCAGGGGCTGCCGTCGGTGGGCACCAGAATGCGCCGGTACATATGCCCATAATACGGGCATGCCGCCGGTCTTCTTCCTCTCCGACTTCGGCAACGCCGACCCTTACGCCGGGGTGGTGCGGGCGGTGATTCAC
>WFNN01000005.1 GCA_015488545.1 Thermaceae bacterium
AGACAGGTAAGGACCAGGATGATACGCCCCTGCTCCCGGCGACTCAGCGCAACCCGGTAGTCCTGTTCCAGGCCGCGTCCGGCGAGGTCTTCGAAGGCCAGGTCGGATCCCAAGAAGCGCTGGCCCTTCCCCGAAGGGGGGAGCTCCAGGGTGCGCCGAAAGCGGGGGTCGTATATCCAGATGCGGTTGCCGTCAACCAGGAAACCCTGGTTTTGCATCCGGGCCGGGGCCAGGATCCGGAAGAGCGAACGCCGGTCCCCATCGGTGTATAGCCAGATGCGGTAGCGGGTGGTTCCGCTGGGCCGCTCGATGGCAAGCCAAAGCTCGGCCTCCATCGGCGGTCCCCTTAGCGCGTTCAGGGCCCGGTGCAACAGCGTCGCGGGGCTTTCTTCCGCCCGGAGGGGGAGGAGGAGGGCGAGGAAAAGCAGCCACTTAGTCATTGCGGTCATCCCTCCCAGCGCAGGGCGGTGGCGGGATCGGTGGTCAGGACCCTGCGGGCGGGGAAGAGCAAGGCGAAAACCGCCGCGGTGACCAAGACCGCGCTGGCCGACAGGGCGTACCAGGCTCGCACAGGGGTGTAGACCACCTCGAAAAGGCCGGCGTCGGGCCAGACCTCTCCGGAGATCGCGAACAAGGGGCCGAAGACGTTGTGGGTGTGGGCGTGGGCCAGGAATCCGTAACCGAAGGCCAGGCCCAAGAGCCACCCCAACCCGGCGGCGAAGGTGGCCTCGAGGGCAACCAGACCGGCTATCCGCGCCGGTGCCATGCCCAGCGCTTCGATTACCCCGAGCTCGCGGGTGCGCTCCAGCACGCTTACGTACAGGGTACTGGTCACCGCCAGGGCGGAGAGCAAGGCGAGCAGCCAGCCGAAGACCCGGGCGAAGGCCATGCCCAGCTCCACGTCGGTCTTGATCGGGCCCACCAGCGCCCAGACCTCCTTGGCCCGGTAGCCGGGGGGGAGGAGGGGGGTGATCGAGCGGGCCACCCGGGCTTCACCGCCCAGCGGCGCGTCCACCGCCAGGTAGGTGGCGGTGGTCAGGCCGGTGAGCCGCCGGGCGTCCTCGATCGTTACGAAGAGCCCGTAGCGGTCCACGGTGCTGACCCGGGCGCGGAGGAGCCCGACCACCCGGAGCCCGAGAGCCTGGGGCCCGGCGAGCTGGGCGGTGGTAACCACCAACCGCTCCCCCAGCCGCACGTCGAGCCGTCGGGCCAGCCGCTCCCCCAGCACCGCCTCGCCGGGCCCTTTCAGCCAGCGTCCCCGCACCACCCGGATGGGCACCTCCGATACCCCGGGCTCGGCCTCCGGCACCACCCCAGTGACGGTGAGCCCCTGGTTGCGGTAAGCGGAGGAGACCAGGGCGGAAAACAGCAGGCGCGGGGCCACCGGCCGGCCGGTGGCCCGGGCGATCCGGTCGGCCAGGTCCTGGCGATCAAGGCCGTGCTCGGGCGTGGGGTCCGCGAACCAGTCGGCCTTCGCCACCACCACCGGCGCCCAGATGTAGCGGGCGTAAGCCCGCCGCACGCTGCCGGCGTAGGCGTCCATCAACCCCAGGTAGACCAGTGTGGCGAACACCACGTACGCGGCCACCAGGGCCACCAGCAGCGTGCGCCCCCGGTGGCGGAGAACGTTCCGGAAGGCCAATCGAAAAAGCCCCATGGACGGCACCGCAACCTTTCTACAAAACAGCCTACCGCCGTTTCCTTTGGGCGGGCTCAGGCCGGGTTCGACCCGGGCACCGGGGGGATCACCCGGGCCCAGAGGACGTAGGGCAGGTGGTTGAGGTAGGCCAGAGGGATCTCGGCCAGATCGCGGTCCATCTCGATCGACATCAGCGCCTCGCCCCCCTTCTTGTCGCGGCTGGAGGTGAGGTAGGCGATGTTGACCTCGTCGTCGGCGAGCACCCGGGCGACCCGCGCGATGACCCCGGGGGTGTCGACGTGCTTGACCAGGAGGGTCGGGGCGGCTCCGGTGATGTGGGCCTCGAAATGGTCGACCCGCCAGATCTTGACCGCCCCACCCCCCAGGCTGGAGCCGGTGACCGCAACCCGCTCGTCGTCGTTTTCCAGCACGATGCGGACGGTGTTGGGGTGGACGTCGCCGAGCTCCACCGCCTTGAACGCGTAGGTAAGCCCCGCTTCCTCGGCGAGGCGCTCCGCCTCCTTGATCCGCGGGTCGTCTGGGGCAAGGCCCAGGGTCCCCGCAAGTAGGGCCTTTTGGGTGCCGTGGCCCTCGCCGGTTTCGGCGAACGAGCCGTGCAGCCCGAACTCCACCCGGTTCGGCGGAGCGGCGAGGACCTGGCGAGCCAGCCAGGCTAGCCGGGCGGCGCCGGCGGTGTGGCTGGAGGAGGGACCGATCATTACCGGTCCGACCATGTCCAGTAGTCCCATGCACCCATCATAGGCTTGCGCCCGGCCCCGCCGCCCGCCGAGAATGGGCCCATGCGACGTGCGATGCTGGCGGTGGTCTGGTTGGGGCTCGCCCTGGGGCAGAGCCTGAAGGCCCCTGGGGAGGCGGCCCTCGGTGCCGAGGTGACGGTTGCCGGGCAGGACCTCCCGCCCGGCACCTACGCCCTCGAGGTCACCGCCCCCGACGGCGGGGAACGGGTTTACACCGTGGACGCGAGCACCGGTCGGTTCCGGTTTGCCTTTACCCCGGAGGAGACCGGCCCCTACCGTTTCCGCCTGCGGCTCGACGGGGGGTTCCTCGAGGCCGTCCTGAAGGCGGTGCTGCCCCCGCCCCGCTTTACCACCGAGGGGCTCTGGCTGGCCCCTGGGCGAACCCTTCCCCTGCCCGATCCCGGCCGCTGGTTGGGCCCGGTGGTCGAGGGGCGGAAGGTCTACGTGGCCCGGGGCCTTTTGGTGTTGGCGATCGACCGTCTCGGTGGGGAGGTGCGGCGGCTGTACCCCCCTGAACCGGTGGTTCGCCTCCTCCCCGGCCCTGAGCTCGTGCTGGCGAGCGGGCGGAGGCTGGGGCTTTCAGACCTGGAACGCCAGCCCTTCGCCGCCCCGTGGTCCCGGCTGAAGGAGCTCGGGGCGCTGGAAAAGGCCCTCGGCCCCTACGCCGGCGCCCGCCCCTACTGGAGCTACCTTGCCGCCGGGGTACCGGAACCCGACCGTCTGCCCGGCATCGCCGCCGATCTGCTCCGCCGCGGCCACCGGCCCGAGCTTTCCTGGACCTCGGACGCCCCCTTCGGCCCGTGGCTTTCCGCGGCCCGGCGGTCGAGGGAGTCGGGGCTTAGGGCGGCGGTGGCCTGGACCCGCTTTTTCTTCGAGGCCCTGCCCGGGTTCCCCGGCGTCGAGGCCTTTTTGAGGGACCAGGCCGACTGGCTTTCGGCCCAGGGGCAGGAGGAGGAGGCCGCCCGGCTGCGGGCGGGGCTCCCCTGGATCGCCCACTACCACCGCCGGGTGTTGCGCCCGCTGCTCTCCGGTCTCCTGGCCTTTGCCCTGCTGGCTTACCTGGCGCTCTTCCTGAAAGGGATCTTCGGCTGGCGCCCGGGCCAGGGCCGGTGGCCGGGCGCGGGGCTGGGCCTGGTGGAACGGGTGCTGGCCCTTCTTCTCCTTCTGCTTGCCGGGGCCGGCGTGCTGGGACTTGGGGCCCTGGGTCCGGTGGAGGGCGCCTTTTCCGGGCCCCTTTCCCGGGCTACCCTCGACCTCCCTTCGGTGCGCGCCGTCTTCGCGGGGCTCCCCCCAGGCCCTGAGCGGGATCTCCTGCTCGCCGGCCGGTTCGATCCCCTGGCGCTTCTACGTGCCGACCCCGCTCAGGGAGCGGCCCGTCAGGCCCTGGGGCTCGGGGGCGACCCCTGGACCCCGGCCTTCCAGCGGGCGGGGGTGGACCGACCGCCGCTCCCCTCGACCCGGACGCTCGAGATGCTCCTTTTCACCGCCCAGCTCAGGGACCTTACCCGTCGCCCCTGGACCGCGCTCGGCCGGTTTTTCCCCAGCCCGCCGCTTTTGGTCCTTGGCTTATTGGCCTTCGTGGGGCTTTTCGCCTACCAGGTCGCATTACTCTTTGTCCGTCCCAGGCCGCCGGGTCGGCTGGCCTGGGCCTTCGCCCTGCTGGTGCCAGGGCTCTTCGCCTTCGACGCCGGCGTGGGCCTTTTGCTTTTCGGCCTAGCCCTGTTTGCGGCCTGGCGGATGGCCGCGGGCGAGACGGTCTGGGCCGCCGGGCTCGCGGCCGCCTACCTCCTGCACTGGGGGTACGCCTTTCTCGGGAGGCGGCGGTGATTCTTCCCCCGGTGCCCACCCCCTTCGACCGGCGGGGCCGGCCCGATTGGGGGGCCTTGCAGGCCATCCTCGACCGGCTCGCTCCCCTGGTTGACGGTTTCCTGGTCTTTGGCTCCAACGGCGAGGCTCCCTTGCTGACCCCCGAGGAGCGCCGGGCGGGGTTGGCTGCACTCCGGGTTCCGGGGTTTTTCCTTGCTGGGGTGGGGGACGAGAGCCTTCCCCAGGCCCGGGGGCACCTCGAGGCCGCCCGCGACGCCGGTGCGGCCGCCGCCCTGGCCTTCCCGCCCCGCTTCTTCGCCGGGCTTTTGGACGAGGCTGCCTACCTCGGCTACTTCCAGGGGCTGGCCGAGGCCGGCCTGCCCGTTTGGCTCTACCACGTGCCCCAGCTCACCCGGGTGCCGCTGCCCTTGCCGGTGGTTGAGGCGCTGGCCCGGCTGCCCGGCATCGAGGGCATCAAGGACTCCAGCGGTGAGGTGGCCCGTTTCGCCTTCTACGACGCCCGTGGTCTGGGGCTCCGGGTCTACAGCGGTAGCGCGGTGGTCTTCCTGCCCGCCCTCGTTTTTGGCGCCGAGGGCGGCGTGCTGGCGGTGGCCAACCTGGTGCCCCGGCTGGCGCGCGGAATTCTCGAGGCCTTCCGCCAAGGCCGGATGGAGGAGGCCCGACGGCTTCAAAAACGTCTCGATCCCCTGGCCCGCCTGCTCGGGCAGGGGGGACCGGTCCTACTCAAGCAGGCGATGCGGCACCTGTCTCTTATACACATCTCCGAGCC
>WFNN01000006.1 GCA_015488545.1 Thermaceae bacterium
TGAGCGCTTGGATAAGCTTTTCCTTCATGGTTCTCCTCCTGCTAAAATCATAACGATTATGCTGCCCTTTGGCAACCCCTTGAATGTAACCCTGCCGCTTGCGGTAAAGCGCTGGAAGCCGCCGGCAGCGGGAAGGGTTCGCGTTTAGCCGCGCCTTCGTCCGAAGGCTCCGATCAGGACGAGGACCAAGACCCCCACCACCACCAGGCTGTCGGCCAAGTTGAAGACCGGCCAGAGCCCGGGGCCGATGTCGAGGTAGTCGATCACGTACCCGCGTCCGACTCGATCGATGGCGTTCCCCAGGGCCCCGGTGGCCACGAAGCTTAGCGCCAGTTGGCCGGCCAGCGATACGCGTTGGCCCGCAATCCAAAGGTACAGGAGCAGCGCCAGGCCCACCGCCAGGCTTGCCCACCCCAGAAGTTCGCTGTTTCCTTGGAAGAGCCCGAACGCCGCTCCGGTGTTTTTTACGTAGGTAAGGTAGAGGCCGGGAAGGAAAGGGATGGGCACGGGGCTGAGGTAGCGCTCGGCCCAGAGCTTCAGAACTTGATCCAGGACGATCAGCGTGGGCACCAGGACAACAGGCACGAGGCGAGTCTAGCACGCGGCCGGGTCATCCGGTATAATCGCACGCTGAGACGCGCGGTGCGCGCGGGACCAGGAAGGGAGCAACCATGTCGAGGATTTGCGAGGTGAGCGGAAAGCGCCCGGTGGTGGCCAACCGCATCGTCCGCCGGGGTAAGGCGAAGCGCGAAGGCGGGGTGGGTAAGAAGACCACCGGCATCTCCAAACATAGGCAGCACCCCAACCTTCGGAAGCTCCGGCTTGACGTGGGGGGTAGGACGATCACCTTGAAGGTGGCGATGAGCCACGTGGATAAGGTCTACGAGGCCCTTCCCCGGTTGCGGGGGATGAAGCTTGAGCGAATGAGCGAGGCAGAGATCAAACGGGCCCTGCTTCGCTTGCTCCGCTAGCGTTTCCCGAAAGGTTCCCCCGGGGCGGAAGCCCCGGGGTTTTTATTCTTTCAAAGGCGTTGAATACCCCTTACCCCCAATGAGTATTTGCTGAGTGCGAATATTCCGTATGTTCATCGGGTACAAGCGGTAAATACCGGAGCCGCTTAGGCCATATCGCCCGCCCGCGGTTATGAATAATGACCCTGCCTTCGGGCAGCTTCATGCAGGGGGGTGAGGCGATCTTGGTGACCAAGGCTGTGCGAAGAAGGTTTCAATGGCGTGCTTTCGCGGCTAACTTGCTTTTGTTCTCGGCGCTCGCCGAGGTCGTTTCCGGGGTTTTCCTGTACACGCCAGGGTTCATCGCGCACGTTATCGGTTTCAACTTTTTGGGCTTGAACTTTCGGCAGTGGGCGATCGGGCACACCGTCTTTGGCCTCGTGTTCCTGATCGCGGCTCTGTGGCACGTCTTTTACAACTGGCGGCCGATTGTCCGTTACGTGACGGGGCAGGCACGGGTGGTCCTAGGTCATCGACGCGAGCTTTTGGAGAGTGTGCTGCTAGCCCTGTTTTTCTCCGTGACCTCGATAGCGAACTGGCCGCCGTCAGCAACGATTTGGGATTACCGCTACACCCTGCGGGAGTACTGGCTGAACTGGGGGTTTTCCCGGATGACCGTTGCCGAGTTGGCGGGCAATACCCGCGTGCCGGTAGGAAAAGCGGTCGCCCGTCTCAAAAAGTACGGTATCGAGGCCCGGCCCGAGAGCAACTTGGCCGAACTCGTCCGGAATTCGCAGTACACGGCCTACGATCTCTACCTCATTGTTCGAGGACGCAGGCCGGAGACGCGTTGAAGGGGGTGCGGTATGGCGGTTCTTCGACGCCAGAAGAACGAGTCTGGAACCCGTCGCGCCTTTAACTGGCGGGTCTTCGTAGCCGATTTGCTGCTATGGACTGCTTTCATCGACGTTCTCTCGGGGGTTTTCCTTTACAGCCCCGGCCACTTCGCCCATAGCCTGGGGGTTAGCCCGCTCGGGATCGCTTTCCGGCAGTGGGCGGTTTGGCATACCGTCGTCGGTTTCCTCCTTACCTTCGCCATCGTGTATCACGCAGTGCTCAACTGGCGGCCCCTAGTGACCTACATCAAGCAACGGGCGCGCTCGATCGTGATGCTCCGCAAAGAGTTCTTGGCGGCTTTTTCCATCGTCGCTTACCTGACGTTGGCCACGGTTTGGTATTGGCCCCCGGTAAGCACCGTTTGGGATTTCCGTACCACGCTGAACGGCGTTTGGGCCTACCGGGCTTGGAAGGACGAAACCGTCCGGGATCTTGCGAAGATGCGCCGGCTGAGGGTCGAGCAAGTGCTTGCGCGCTTCCGGAAGTACGGTATTGAGGCGGCCCCCGAGGAAAAACTTGCCGAGGTGGCGCAGCGCTCGGGCTATCCGATCTACGACCTCTACCTGATCGCTCGGGGCCGCGAACCCGTTATCCGTCGCTAGCCGACGCTTGCTCGCGGGCGGGGGTTACCCCCCGTCCGCTGCCGTTTTCGCGTAAAAGGCCAGCGCGGGTTTGGGTTCGAACCGGGTTTCGTCGGGCAGGACGGCCCTTTTCCTGGCCCAGCGGTAAGCGTGGTCCCAGGTTTTGCAAAAGGCGCAGACCTCGCCGGTGGTCGGGTAGCCGCAGCGCTCGCACGCCTTGAGCTCGATCTCTCCGGCCGGCAGGCCCTCTTTTAGGATGGGTTCGATTTTTTTTAAGTACTGCTCGAGGAACGCCTGCTTGGTGCCCGGCATGGCGGACTCGAGCTTGTTGAGCGCCTCCTTGTAGAGGAGGCTTTTGGCGCCGGCCGCAAAAGGGCACTCCTCGTGCTGGTAGGGGAGCCGGCGCAGCAGGGTGTAGGCGAGGATTTCTCGTTCGGTGAGGAGGTAGAGTGGCTTGACCCTTTTCGCGAGTTTCGTCTTCGCGGGGAGGACCGGGCCCTGGCGGACCAGGGCATCGGTTTGCCAGTGCAGCACGTTCCCCAGAAGGACGCTTGCCTCATCGTCGAGGTTGTGGCCGGTGGCCACCACGTCGAAGCCCTCTTCCACCGCCACCCGGTTCATCACGTAGCGCTTGGTGAGACCGCAGACCGAACACGCCCGGCGGCGGGTGAGTTCGGCGAGTTCGGGGATGGCCAGCCGGTAAGCTTCCTTCAGGTCCACCACGATCAGGGGCAGGCCCCGGTTCTGGGCGTAGGCGCGGGTCGCCTTTAGCGCCCGCTGGGAGTAGGCGTCGATGCCGAGCTGGATGTGGAGGCCGGTGGTGGCATAGCCGAGGCGGTGGAGCACCTCCCACAGGGCGATCGAATCCTTGCCGCCGGAAACCGCCACCAGCACCCGGTCGTGCTCGTTGAGCATCCGGTGGCGGCGGATCGCCCGCTCGACCTGCCGCTCGAACCATTCCAGGTAGTGCTCGGAGCAGAACGCTTGCCCCTGGCGGCGCACTTCGACCGCGGCTTTTTTCCCGCAGACGCGGCACTTCACGCCCGGCCTCCGGAGACCGCCGAGATGACCTCGATGGTGTCGCCGTCGGTCACCTCGTCGTCGAGGGTCAAAAGCTCCTCGCCCCGGGCAACGATGACCCCTTCGGGGACGATGCCGAGTTCCTCGAGCACCTGGCGCACCCGCTTGGGGCCTTTGAGCTCGCGCTCCTCGCGTTCGGGGGTCCGCAGCACCACCTTCATCCCGCCCACCCTAGCACAAGGCCGGGGAGCGGTAGCTTCCCTAGGGCTCAAAAGCGATAGCCCAGGCTGAGGGAAAAGGGGCTAAAGAACGACCAGTCGGCTTCGCTGGTAAGCCAGGGCGAAACCACGAAGAGGGAGGCCTCGAGGCCGAAAACCAGCCGGTCTTGGGTGATGGGCACCGGTAGGTTCACCCCCATCACCACGCCCGGGAGGAGCCCGGCCGAGGCCGATCGGTAAGGGCCGTTGTTGATTTTTTCGACCGACCAGTACGCCCGGGCCCGGGGGCCGGCGTAGGCGGAGCCGTGCGCCACCGGAACCGGCCAGAGGTAGCTGGCGTCGGCGGCGAGGCCGAAGAGGCGGTGCTCGATGGTTCGGTAGCCGTTATCGGTGAAGCGCTCTTCCGGGTAGTAGAGGATGGCGACCTCGCCAGCGACCGCGTAGGGCCCCTGGGTCCAGCTACCCCGGGCCTTGGCC
>WFNN01000007.1 GCA_015488545.1 Thermaceae bacterium
TTTTCCTCGCCCAAACGTAGTTAAAGAGCGCGATGTAGGCGGTGCCCACGTGGGGGTCGCCGGTGGGGGAGGGGGCGATGCGGGTCGTCACCATGGGGCCCATTCTAGCTGGGCTAGGGGATTAGCTCGAAGCGCGCGGTGCCCTCTAGCTCGCCGTTGGCGAGGAAGTAGACGGTCCAGGTGCCGCTCTTCGCCCGGACCTTCGCCGGAGTCAGGTGGTAATAGGCGTAGGTGGCGATCGTCCGTCCGACCCAGGCAGGTTTGACCTCGAGGGTGTAGCCGATGCGCACCAGCTCGCCCTTCGGGGGAAGGAGGTAGAGCTCGATCGCCAGGGGACCCACGTCGTCTTCCGAAAAGCGCCAGAGGAGGACGAACAGAACCGCGGGGTCGGTCTGGTCGAAGACGTTCCGCGCTTCCCCGATCCGGTAGGTTCTGAGGTCGGCGGGGTCAAACCCCGGGGCCGGCACGCCCATGCGTACTTCAACCAGTTGAGCCGCCAGAGTGAGCGAGAAGACCCACACCAGCAGCGCGAGTGCCCGAACCGGTCTCACGCTCCTAGCTTAGTCCGGCTTGGGGCGGTGGCGGCGGTCGAGCTCGGCGGCAAGGTCCTCGGGGGAGAGCCCGAGTTCGGCGAGGGTGAAGAGCAGGTGGAAGTAGAGGTCGGCGGCCTCCCAGCGGAGCTCGTCCTTATCCTGGTTCTTCGCCGCCAGGATCACCTCGCCGGCCTCCTCGGCGATCTTCTTGAGTATTCTGTCGAGCCCGGCCCGGTGGAGCTTGGCCACGTAGGAGCCCTTGGGGAGGTCCCGGAGGCGGGCCTCGATGGTGGAAAAGACGCGGGCGGTCACCCCGCCGAGGTCGGGGGGCGTGTCCTTCTTTTCCACCGGGTTGTGGAAGCAGGTGTGCTCGCCGGTGTGGCAGGCAGGGCCGTGGGGGATCACCCGGTAGAGCACGGCGTCGCCATCGCAGTCTAGGGTGACCTCGACCACTTCCTGGACGTTGCCGCTTTCCTCGCCCTTTTTCCATAGCCTTTGCCGGGAGCGGGAGTAGAAGTGCGCATACCCTGTCGTAAGGGTCTTCTCCAGGGCTTCCCGGTTGGCCCAGGCCAGGGTCAGCACCTCGCCGGTGCGGGCGTCCTGCATCACAACCGGCACCAGGCCCCGCTCGTCGAACTTGACGTCTTCGAGGGTCATGCCGCCTCCTCGGCCGGGCGCACGGGGACGCCCCGAGCTTTTAGGTAGCGCTTGAGCTTGGGAATCGGGATCTCGCCGAAGTGAAAGACGCTCGCGGCCAAGGCGGCGTCGGCCCGCCCTTCTTGGAAGGCCTCGAGAAAGTGTTCCATCCTCCCCGCTCCACCGGAGGCGATCACCGGGATGCCCACGGCCTCGGCCACCGCGCGGGTGAGCGCGAGGTCGTAGCCCTCCTTGGTGCCGTCTTTGTCCATGCTGGTGAGGAGGATCTCGCCGGCCCCGAGCCGCTCGCCCTCCTTGGCCCATTCGACGGCGTCGAGGCCGGTGGGTTCGCGCCCGCCCTTCACGTAGACCTCCCAGGCATCGCCCTTTCTTTTCGCGTCGATCGCCAGCACCACGGCCTGGGAACCGAAGTGGCGGGCGAGTTCGGTGATCAGCTCCGGACGGCGTACCGCCGCCGAGTTCACGCTTACCTTATCGGCGCCGGCGAGGAGGAGCGCCCGGGCGTCCTCGAGGCTTCGCACGCCTCCCCCCACGGTGAAGGGAATGAACACCGACTCCGCCACCCTTTTCACGATGTCGAGCATGATCGACCGGGCCTCGAAGGTGGCGGTGATGTCGAGGAAGACGAGCTCGTCGGCCCCGGCGGCGTCGTAGGCGCGGGCGGCCTCCACCGGGTCACCGGCGTCCCGGAGGTTGACGAAGTTCACCCCTTTGACCACCCGCCCGGCGTGGACGTCGAGGCAGGGGATGATGCGACGGGCCAGCACGGCGCCGATTCTACCAAAGGCGCCGCACGCCGAGGGCACTGAGGGCGAGTCCTCGCCGATGGGAAGTCCGGCCCAGGAGCCGGCATGCGGTCCAAAGGGTCCTTGCCGGCCACCCGAGGGTGGCGGCGCGGGGAGCGAAGGAGTCCCCGGCGCCGAAACCCGCGAGGGGTGCGGTGGTCTCGATAGCCGTCCCTCGGACGTTCCGGCTCGCTCGCCGTACCCGGCTGCAAACCCGCCTTCCGGAAGGGGCCGAACCAGAGGTCCACCCGGAGGGCGGCTTTGGGGCCTTGGCCGGGTTGGCGCCTAAACCACCGGTTGGGTTTGAGCGGGTCAACGCTCCTTGGCGAGGAGCGAGAGAACCTCGACGTGGTGGGTGTAGGGGAAGAAGTCGTACGGACGCACGAAGGCGAGCTCATAGCCCCCCTTCTTGACCAGCTCGCCCACGTCCCGGGCCCAGGTGGCGGGATCGCAGGCGATGTAGAGGAGTTTTTCCGGGCCCTTTTCGATGAGCGTGCGGCGCATCTCCCGGGAAAGGCCGGCCCGCGGGGGATCGAGGGCGATCAGGTCGGCGGGGAGGTAGGCCTCCAGGTTCCGGGCGTCGTCGCGGACGAAGTGCAGGTTTTCCACCCCCTGCTTCCGGGCATTCTTTGCTCCCATCTGCACCGAACGACCGTTGATTTCGACCGCCACCACTTCGGCGAAACGCCCGGCCAAGTGGAGGCCCAGAACGCCGACCCCGGCGAAAAGCTCCACCGCCCGGCGGCCTTCGCCGGCGAGGGCCGCCGCTTCCCGGTAGAGGCGCCCGGCCGCCAGGGGGTTGACCTGCGAGAAGCTAACCGGGTCCACTGGGGCCCGAACACCACCGAAGTCTTCCATCAGGACGGCCTTGCCGGCGAGGTGCACCAGGCGGCCGCGAAAGCGCCCCCCGGGGTTGGGAGCGGCCCACCAGACGCCTGCCAGCCCTGACTCCACCAGCGCGGCCGCCGCCCGTTTGAGCTTCCCCGGACTGGCCCCGATCAGGGCCGCGAGCGCCCGCCCCTCCGCAAGGCTCCCCTTGATCGCCACCTCGCCGACGTTGACCAGCGGCCAGGAGGAAAGAAGCCTCCGTGCCTCCTCCACCGGTTCGGCGGCAAGGAGGTCCTCGGCGATGGGCACCGGTTCGTGGCTGCTCGGGCGGCGGTAACCGAGGCCCCCGGTGGGCAGGTAAACGTACTGGGCGGCGGTGCGGTAGCGGAGTTCGCGCGGCGAGGGGGCGATGGCATGAACCTCGGCCCGAAGCCCGCCCACCCGCCGGAGCGACTCCTCCACGAAGCCCTGTTTGGCCGTGAGCTGGGCAGGGTAGCGAAGCGGCAGGTCGGCGGTGGGGGGGAGGGGCAGGTTCACCCGGTCGGGCGAGGCCTCGAGGACCGCCAGGGTTTCGCCCTCGAGGTGGTTTTTGCGCCTATAGAGCCGGGCCTGCACCCGCTCGCCCGGAAGCGCTCCGCGTACCAGGGCGGTGCCCTCGGGGGTGCGGGCAAGCCCCCATCCCCCAGGCACCAGTTTTTCGATGACCAGCTCGGTGATCACCTCTTCAGTTTAGGCGTTCCTGCGCCGTTCCACCGGGGCGGCGCCGGTTGCCTGTGTATAATCTTGCTTCGGAGGTGCGAGGTATGAGAAAACTTCTACCCCTGTTAGCGATCGGCCTGTTGCTAGGTTCGCTGGCTATGGCGGCCAAATTCCGAACCTTTGCCGAGATCAAGCAATCCGGCAAGGTGGTGATCGGTACCGAGGGCGAGTTCCCGCCCTTTAACTACTTTGATGAGAAGAACAACTTGGTGGGGTTCGACATCGATATCGGCAACGCCCTGGCCCAGACCCTGGGGCTCCAGCCTGAGTGGAAGGCCCAGCCTTTTGACACCTTGCTCATTGCGCTCAACCAGGGACGGTTCGACTTCGTCATCGCTTCCCACACCATTACCCCCGAGCGCTCGAAGGCGGTGGACTTTACCAAACCCTACTACTGCACCGGCAACCTGATTGTCGCCAAGCCCGGCGGGCCCAAGACGCTCGCGGACCTGAAGGGCAAGGTGGTGGGGGTGCAGGTCGGTACCACCTACTACGACTTCATCGTGCAAAATAACCCCGGCGTCAAGGACATCAAGACCTTCCCTACCAACCCGGCGGCGCTCGAGGCCCTGCTCTCCGGTCGGGTGGATGCCTGGATCACCGACCAGTTCACCGCCCTCGAGGTCCTCAAGAAGCGGGGGGTCAAGCTCCAGCTCTCCGACCTCCTCAACAAGGAGGAGATCGGCATCGCCGTGGCCAAGGGCAACCAGGGTTTGCTTAGCGCTCTTAACAACGCCCTCGACACCATCCTGCAAAACGGCACCTACGAGCGGATCTCGCTCAAGTGGTTCGGTAAGGATATCCGCTGCAAGTGACCTACTGATTCGGGGGCCCCGCCATGAGGGGCCCCCGTTTTCTTCCGGGAGGCGTCTTGCGTCGACTTCGCTGGATTCTGGTGGCCGCCCTCTTGGTCCTGGCCGGTGTGGCCGCATGGTTTCTTTTCTTCTGGGCGCTATCGGTGGGTGTGGCGGGGTACCTGAAGGCGGTGCAGTTCACCCCCGCCAAGGTGGCCTTTTACGCCGATTCCATACGCAAGGGCGCCGAGGTCACCCTGAAGCTTACCGTCATCAGCTCCACCGCCGGTCTGGTTCTGGGGCTTCTGGCGGGCATCTCCAAACTTTCCCGAAACCCCCTCTTCCGGCTTCCCGCGACGTTCTACGTCTGGCTGGTGCGGGGAACACCGCTGCTCGTTCAGATCCTCTTCGCGTATAACGGTCTTCCTTACCTTCTCGGGCCGCTTTGGGACCGGCTCCAACCCTTGGGGGTGCCCCCGATCCAAGACGTGCTCACCGACTACTGGGCGGCTTTTATCGCGCTTTCCTTCAACGTAGGGGCCTACAACGCCGAGGTGATCCGGGCGGGGATTTTGGCAATTCCGAAAGGGCAGTGGGAGGCGGCCCAATCGCTCGGTCTTTCGCAGGCCCAGGTCATGCGGCACGTGGTGGTGCCCCAAGCCATTCGGATTGTGGTGCCGCCCCTGGTGAACAACGTGGTGGCGTTGCTGAAAGACTCCTCGCTGGCCTACACCATCGGGCTTTTCGAGCTGGTCATGGCCGGTCAGCGGATCATCTCGGCGACCTTCCGCCCGGTGCCGGTTTACCTGGCGGTGGCAGGGGTGTACCTCCTTCTAACCACCGTGATGACCTTCTTCACCAACTGGCTGGAACGCCGGCTGCAGCTCCGCGGAGCCTAGCCGGGGCAGATTGCCCTGTTCCTTCTCCTACACTGAACTAAAGAGGGGAGGGGGGTATGGCGTATTCGAATCCGCACGACTTCTGGTTCCAGCTCTTCCGCTACCTGGGCTTGGTCGTGCTTTTGGCGGTGGTGGCCTGGGGCCTGTTCATCGCCTACCGGGATCGTACGGAGGGGTTAGGGGAGGGGGAACGCGGTGCCAAGGATCGATGAGTTCAAGGCACTGGGCGTTGACGAGGCCTTGAAACGCCTTGAAGCCGACCCCGACCGCGGCCTTTCCCAGGCCGAGGCCGAGCGCCGCCTCAAGACCTACGGTAAAAACGAGGTGCCCGAGAAGGAGGAACCGCTCTGGCACCGGGTCTTCCGGCGGTTTTGGGGGCCGATCCCCTGGATGATCGAGGCCGCTGCCCTCCTCTCTGCCATGGTCCGGAAGTGGGAGGACTTCGCCATTATCCTGGTCATGCTCTTCGTGAACGCCGGGGTCGACCTGTGGCAGGAGGGGCGGGCGCTCTCGGCGCTTAGGGTCCTGAAGGAGAAGCTCGCCAAGAAGGCTATCGTGCGCCGGGACGGCGAGTGGCGGGAGATTGACGCCCGGCTCTTGGTTCCTGGCGACGTGGTCAAGCTGAGGATCGGAGATATCGTCCCGGCCGACGCCAAGTTGATCGGCGGCGGGGATTTCCTCTTGGTTGACCAGTCGGCCCTTACCGGCGAAAGCCTGCCGGTGGAGAAGAAACCCGGGGACGTGGTTTACGCCAACTCGGTGGTTAAGCAGGGCGAGATGCTGGCCCTGGTGGTGGCCACTGGGCTGGCCACCTATTTCGGCGCCACCGTGAAGCTGGTGGCCCAGGCCGAGCGGGAGGAGCGGAGCCACTTCCAGCAACTGGTGGTTCAGGTCGGCAACTTCCTGATCGGCCTCACCCTGGTGGTGGTGGGCGTGATGGTGGTGGTCGAGTTGGGGCGGGGCAGGCCCTGGGAGGACCTCCTCCGCTACGCCCTGGTGCTCACCGTGGCCGCGATCCCGGTTGCGCTGCCGGCGGTGCTCACCGTGACCATGGCAGTGGGGGCCCTTTACCTGGCCAAGCGCCAGGTTATCGTGAGCCGGTTGGCGGCGATCGAGGAGCTGGCCGGGGTCGACGTGCTTTGCTCGGATAAGACCGGCACGCTGACCCAAAACCGCATGACCGTCTCCGACCCCTACGTGGTCGAGGGCCGGAAGCCAGAGGAGCTCATGCTCCTTGCCGCACTGGCCTCGCGGGAGGAAAACCAGGACCCCATCGAGCTCCCCATATTCCAGTGGCTTAAGGAGTACGGGCGCTACCCGGAGCTCAAAAAGTGGAGGCAGATCCGCTTTGTCCCCTTCGACCCGGTGCAGAAGCGCACCGAGGCTGAGGTCGAGGGGGAGGGGAAGCGGCTGGTGGTCACCAAGGGCGCGCCCCAGGTCGTCCTGGCGCTTTCCGACCCCTCCGAGTTCGACCTCGAGGCCGCCCGTACCCGGGTGGAGCGCTTCGCCGAGAACGGCTTTCGGACCTTGGGGGTGGCCTACCGCGCCCCAGACGAGGAAAGATTTCACTTCGTGGGGTTGATTCCCCTTTTCGACCCGCCCCGGGATGACTCCAAAGAGGCTATTCGCGAGGCCAAGAACTTCGGGGTTGAGGTCAAGATGATCACCGGCGACAACGTGGCCATTGCCCGGTACATCGCCCGTCTCCTGGCGATCGGCGATCGGATCCTTTCCGCGCGGGAGCTCAAAGGGGAGACCTACGAGGAGTATGCGATCCTTGCCGAAGTGATGGCAGCGGCCTTCTATCGGGTCGAGGGGATCGCTGAGGAGAAGGCCCGGGCCAAGGCTCGGGCGATCGCCGAGCTAGTGAAGAAGGAGCTCGAAGACAAGAAGCTGCCCCAGGGCTTTGTCAAGCGCCACGAGTCCGAGATTGTCCGGCTCATCGAGGAGGCGAACGGCTTTGCCGAGGTTTTCCCCGAGGATAAGTACTTCATCGTCGAGAAGCTCCAGCGGGCGGGGCACATCGTGGGCATGACCGGCGACGGCGTCAACGACGCCCCCGCCCTCCGCAAGGCCGACGCCGGGATCGCGGTTTCCGGGGCCACCGACGCCGCCCGGGCGGCGGCCGCGCTGGTGCTCTTGGCTCCCGGCCTCCGGGTGATCGTGCGGGCGATGGAGGTGGCCCGGCAGATCTTCGGCCGGATGGAGGCCTACACCGTCTACCGGATCGCCGAGACCGTGCGGGTGATCTTCTTCATGGCTTTTTCCATCATGCTGCTCGGGTTCTACCCGGTGACCGCCCTGATGATTATCCTGCTCGCCCTTTTGAACGACATCCCCATTCTCACCATTGCCTACGACCGGGCCAAGATCAGCCCCAAGCCGGTGCGGTGGGATATCTACGAGATCCTGGTGATGTCCACGGTGCTGGGATTCGCGGGGGTGGCCTCCTCATTTACCCTTTTTTTCCTTTTGGCCGAGTACTGGCGGCTTCCCCACCCTATGATTCAGTCGATCATCTTCGCCAAACTGGTGGTGGCTGGGCACTGGACAATCTACAATACCCGGATCAAGGATTGGTTCTGGCGGCGGCCCTACCCTTCGATGGCCCTCTTTGTGGCCACCATGAGCACCAGTTTACTGGGCACACTGCTGGCTGTGTACGGGTTCGGGCTGGTGACCCCCGTGGGTTGGGGTTGGGGGCTTTTCATCTGGGGGTACACCACCGTGTGGTTCCTGTTTAACGACGCGGTCAAGATGTGGGTGCTCCGGATGTACTGGAAGCGCCGTTTCCTCTTTGCCCCCGGGCACTTTAGCTCCCTGAAGCATCTTTTCGGGGGGTAGGACCCGGGTAGACTGGGTGCGCGAATGGACGCGATCATCCGTCTGGAAAAGGTCAACAAGTGGTTCGGCCCCTTGCATGTTTTGAAAGAGATCGACCTTGCGGTCGCGCCCGGCGAAGTGTTGGTGATCATCGGGCCCTCGGGGTCGGGAAAAAGCACCTTGATCCGCACTATCAACCGCCTCGAGCCCATCCAGCAAGGGCGAATCGTGGTCGACGGGGTCGAGCTCGGGGACGACCAGCGAAGCATCGAGGCCATCCGCCGCGAGGTGGGGATGGTCTTCCAGCAGTTCAACCTCTTCCCGCATATGACCATCCTTGAGAACGTGATTTTGGCCCCCACGCGGGTGCGCCGGGTTCCGCGTGAGCAGGCGATCCAAAAGGCCATGGAGCTCCTCGAGCGGGTAGGCATCGCCGACCAAGCTCACAAGTACCCCGCCCAGCTCTCCGGCGGGCAGCAGCAGCGGGCGGCGATCGTACGGGCCCTAGCGATGGAGCCCAAGATCATGCTTTTCGACGAGCCGACCAGCGCCCTTGACCCGGAGATGGTCGGCGAGGTCCTCGACGTGATGCGGGGGCTGGCCCGCTCGGGGATGACCATGCTGGTGGTCACCCACGAAATGGGCTTTGCCCGCGACGTGGCCGACCGGGTGATCTTCATGGACGAAGGGCGGATCGTGGAAGAGGGCACCCCCGAGGCGATCTTCTCGCGCCCCCAGCACGAGCGAACCCGGAGCTTTCTGCACCGGATCCTCCACCACTAGCGATGCGGCAGGCGATCGGGTTATTCGTGCTTGAGTTCTTGCTCCTGGTGGTCTTCCTACCTCCGTTCCTGTTGCTTCCCTGGGGAAAAAGCGGCCTGCCCCCAGGGCCGGTGGTGGCGGTGATGGCCGGCCTCGGGCTGGCGGTTAGCCTGCTCGCCCGCTTTCGCGCCGGACGGGCCGAGGGCATTCTGGAGTGGCGGGCAGCGGCGATGCAACTGGCGATCGGCCCCGGCCTGCTCGTCTGGGCGGCCGGCCTCGCCTGGCGTCTAGGGAGCGGAACCTTGGCCGGTGCTGCCCTTCTGGGCGCCGCCCTACTTTCGCTCCTGCTTTGGGGTTTTCCCCCACCCCCAAGGGAACCATCGGCGCGGTAGACGATCCGCTAGCCTACGGCCCGCCTCCAGCCCCATCTGGTAGAGCTCCCCAACCCGATCGAAATCGAAGGTGTCGATTGGCTCAGTCAGCGGGATCCGGACCACCCGGTCGGCACGCGCCAAGGCCAGCTCTTTCAAACGGCGACGCGAGGCGTCGCCGGCTAGCAGGGCGGTTTGCAGGCCGTTGGTGGGGGGGTCAACGGGGGGCGGGTTGGATACATCCACCGCCACCACCATTCCCTTGCCAAAACCCTCGAGGGCGCTGACCGGCACCTTTTCGGCGACATCCCCGTCCACAAGGTAGCGGCCGTCGCGGCGAACGGGGGGGAAAAGCCCGGGTATGCTCCCCGAGGCCAAGAGCGCTTCCACCACCGGCCCTGAACGAATCACCACCATTTCCCCGGTCAGCAGGTCGGAGGCGACGATCGCTAGTGGCCGGATGGCTTCTTCGATGCGGCGGTTGCCGAAGAGCTCCAAAAGGCCCCGACGCATACCCTCGCTGTCGGTGAGGGCGGGTTGCCGGAGGCTTTTCAGGAAGAGGGCGCCGGTGCGGGCCGCGCCCAACCCTCCGCCCCCGGGGCGTGCAATACGGGCCAGCGAGGGGTCGTTTAGGGCTTTCAGGACCGGTTCCACCTCCAGGGGAAGGCCGAAGGCGTACACCGCCGCCGCCACCGCCCCGGCCGAGGAGCCGGCCAGGGCGGTTACCTTCACCCCGGCCTCGTCGAGCGCGCGGAGCAGCCCGAGGTGGAAAAACCCCCGTACCCCGCCGCCGCCGAGCGCGAGTCTAATCACCTTCCCGCCCCCGACCGAGGAGCAGCCAGATCCCCAGGGCAAGGAGGAGGAGGGGGAAGAGCACCTTGAGGAGGGCGAGGCCCAGCGTCAACGCCAGAAGGAATGGAACCAAAAGGACCAGCAACCCGGCTACCAGCGGAACGAGGAGAAGCGCCCCAAGCAGGATCGCCACCACCGCCACCGCCCCGGCCACCGCCGCGATGAGCGGCCCGGCCAGGGGCCAAAGGAGAAACACACCGAGCAGCACCAGGAGCCAGCCGACGGCCCGCATGCTCCCAGCCTACTGCACCGGCGGGCTCATGCCCGGCTAAGGCGGGCATGTTAACCTTCGCCCGATGGCGGCGGCCACGGGTTTGGTGGAGGAGGCCCGCCGGGTCCGGCTCCGGGCCCGGGGGCTTCGGAAACGGTATGGGCGGCGGGAGGTGGTGCGGGGTGTGGACCTCGAGCTGGGCCGGGGGGAGATCGTTGCCCTCTTCGGCCCCAATGGCGCCGGCAAGACCACCACCTTTTACATGCTGGTGGGGTTTATTCGGCCCAACGCCGGCGAGATCGAGCTGCGGGGCAGGAACGTGACCCGGATGCCGATGTACCTCAGGGCCCGTATGGGCCTCGGTTACCTCCCCCAGGAACCCTCGGCCTTCCGGCGGATGACCGTGCTGGAGAACCTGTTGGCGATCCTCGAGCACCGCCCCCTGCCCCGGCGCCAGCGCCTGGAGATCGCCCTTGCCCTGCTTGAGGAGTTCGGCCTGACCCGCCTAAAAGACAAGTACGCCTACACCCTGTCGGGCGGTGAGCGCCGGCGCCTGGAGATTGCCCGGGCCCTGACCACCGAACCCGATTTCATCCTCCTCGACGAGCCCTTTACCGGGGTGGACCCGAAGAGCGTTCGCGAAATCCAGCGGCTCATTGAGGAGCTAAGGGCCCGCCGGGGGGTGGGTATCTTTATCACCGATCATTCGGTAAGGGAAACGCTCGCGATTACCGACCGGGTTTACTTGATGTACGACGGGCAGGTGGTCTTTCACGGGAGCCCGGACGAGTTCGCTCGCGACACCGGTGCCCGCACCTACTACCTGGGGGACGAGTTCGAGCTCTGATGAGCCTTTGGGCGATCGTCCTTTTTCTGGTTGTGCTCGGTGGCCTGATCGCCTACGCCGGGGACGTGATTGGGCGCCGGGTGGGGCGCCGGCACGTACGGCTGTTTGGCCTCCGGCCCCGAACCACTGGTCTGCTGGTGGCGGTGTTCTCCGGGATGCTGGTGGCCCTGGTGGTCTTTGCCACCTTCATGCTTTTGGTGCGGGGGGCGCGGGAGACAATTCTTGAGGCCCAAACCGTACGCGCAGAGCGGGATCGGTTGCTGGCTGAACGGGCCCAGCTTATGGCTGAGCGGGCCCACCTGGCCGAGCAGGTGGAGAACTTGAAAGCCCAGGCCGCTCAGTCGTTTGCCGAGGAAGAAAGGCTTCGGAAGCGGGAGCGGGAGCTCACCGAACGCCTGAAGGCTAGCCAGGACCGGTTGAACAGGCTCGAGGCCGATCGCCGGGACCTTGAAGCCAAGCTAGCCGAAGCGCAATCCGAACTTAAAGCCAGGGAGGCCCGGTTGAAGCTCTTGGAAAGGCAGGCCCAGGCGGCGGCCGCGCAGTACGCCAAGCTCAAGCGGGCGGAGGACGCGCTGGTCCGTGAGCTTAAAACCCTGCGCGCTGCCCGGGACGAGGCCGACCGCCGGGCGAAGCAAGCGATGCAAGCCCTGGCCGACCTAAAATCCGAGCAAGAGAAGCTCGCCGCCGAGGTGTTGACGCTCGAGGAACGGGCCCGGAAACTCCAGGGGGACCTCGCCGAGCTCAACGCGCTTCGGCGCGAGCTGGAGAGCAAAAACGAGGCCCTCCGGCAACAGAACCTAGCGCTGGCTCGGTTGCTCGACCAGAGCCGGTTGGAGGCCGCCCAGCTTAAGGGCCAGGTTGCCGAGCTCTCGCGTCGCGGTTTGTCGCTGGAAAAGGGCTTCAGCCGGGCGATCAGCGGCGAGGTGCTGGCCGAGGTCTTCCTAAGCTACGACGAGGACCCCGACGCTGAGCTGGCTCGGGCGGTGGCCCAGGCACAGGTGCGGGCCAAGATTATGGGCCTGCCCCCGCTCGCCCCGGTGAAGGCGGCGACCCAAGCCTGGCAAGGCCCGGGCTTGATCTTGGTCGTGGCCGAGGGGGCCGACCCCGATGGGCGGATCCGGGCAACCGCCCGGTTTGTACCTTCGACCACGCTTTTCGAGCCTGGCGAGGTGGTGGCCCAGGCCCGGTTGCCCGCCGACGGTGGCGAGGCCCTGAAGGCGCTGGTGGTCCTGAGGCGGAAGGCGGAGGAACGCCTTCTCGGCCTCGGCGTTCCCGCCCATCACTTGGCCGGTGCCCGTATCCCCGACCGTGAGCTGGTCGCCTTCGTCGATCGTTATAGCGGCGAGCCGGTGGAAGCGGGGGTGGTGGCCGCCGACTTGATCACCACCACGGGACCGATCCGGTTAAAGCTGGTGCGGCTTTCGCCCTAGGCTAGAGCGGCTTGCGCAAAGGGGAGCAGGGTCTCGAGGTACCGCCGCAGCCCCTCCACGGTGGACACCGGGTCGTCCTGCTCCAGGCTGTGGTCGGTCCTGTCAAGAACCAATACAAAAAGCCCTGGGTGCCGGAGGCCCTCCAGCAGCTGGGGCGGAGCGAGCGGGTCCTCGGTGCCCGCCACCAAAAGGCCCCTGGTTTCCCGCTGCAGGGCGCTTCGCACCTGTGCCTGGCGAAGTAGCGGCGTCAGCCAGACCCGGGCGACGGCGACCCGGGGCTTGCTCTGGCTCGCGAGCACCAGGGTGCCGGCCGACTTCCCCACCAGGAGCAGCCGCTCGGTGCGCTCGGCGGCCCAGGCCAGGGTGCTGTGGGCGACCGCCCGGAGGTAGGCCCCCCGTTGCCCCTGGGGTAGGGCGGTTAGCTGGTAGGGCACCTCGAGGAGGTCGTAGCCGAGGTGGTGGGCGGCTTTCCGGGTGAAGTAAAGAAAAGGCCGTTCCACCCCGTAGTGCAGGCCGGGGTAGAGCACGCAGATGCCCCGCCCCTCACCCTGGTGGTAGCGAAGCGGCACCCGTCCGTGGTCGGTGGCGAGTTCCATTTCCGCAATTCTACCTACCTTGCACGAAACGCCTGGTCGCAAAAAGAGGGGGCCGGTTTACCGGCCCCTGGCTTTCGCGTTGGGCTTTAATCTAGGAAGTCCCGGAGCTTGCGGGTTCGGGACTCGTGGTATTTGAGCTTTCGGAGGGCCTTGTTCTCGATCTGGCGGATTCGCTCGCGGGTGACGCCGAAGTAGGCCCCGACCTCCTCCAGGGTGTGCTCGCGGCCGTCGATCAGGCCTTTGCGGAGCTTCAAGACCATGGCCTCGCGCTCGGAGAGTTTGGAAAGGGCTTTTTCCAGCTCCTCGGAGAGCAGGCTCTGGGCCGCGGTGTCCACCGGGTTTGGCAGGTGCTCGTCGGGGATGAAGTCACCGTAGAAGGAGTCTTTCTCGTCGCCGATGGGGGTTTCCAAAGAAACCGGCTCTTGGGCGATTTTGAAGGTCTCCTCGACCTTCTTGGCGTCCCAGCCCGGGCCCATGGCCTCGGCGATCTCGGCGTAGGTGGGCTCGCGTCCGAGCTCCTGTTGCAGCTGCCGTGCGGTGCGGGTCAGTTTATTGATGGTCTCCACCATGTGCACCGGGATCCGGATGGTGCGAGCCTGATCGGCGATGGCCCGGTTGATCGCCTGGCGGATCCACCAGGTGGCGTAGGTGGAGAACTTGAAGCGCCTGCGGTATTCGAACTTCTCGACCGCCCGGATCAGCCCCTGGTTGCCCTCCTGGATCAGGTCGAGGAAGGAAAGCCCCCGCCCGGTGTACTTCTTGGCGATCGAGACCACCAGCCGAAGGTTGGCCTCGATTAGGTGGATCCGGGCGAGCTCGCCGTCGCGGGCAATGTGCAGGTAGCGCTTTTTTTCCTTGGGGAGGGACCGGAGTTTCTGGTCCACTTCCTGGATGAGGCGTTCGTCGACCGGCTTGTCAACCCCGGGGATGTGGGGTACTCGGCCCCCGTGGCGGACCTGGGCCCGGATCACCTCGCGAATTACCGCCGGATCAAGACCGGTGAATTCGGCGAGCTTTTCGATTGCGGCTTCGCCCTCCTCGACCCGGCGAGCAAGATCGACCTCCTCCTCCAGGGTCAGGAGGGGCACCTGACCGATTTCGTGGAGGTACTGCCGGACCGGGTCGGAGGTCGAGACCCGGGCGGGCAGGGCCTCCTCTTCCTCCTCGGTTTCTGCCAGGGGAAGGGCATCGTCGTCGTCGGGGACGACGTCGACCCCTTCGCCCTCGAGGTAATCCAGCACCTCCTCGAAGGACTCCTCGAAGGCCTCCTCCTCGAGGCCTGGCATGGCTTCCTCCATGGCGGTGCGGATTTCCTCCTCCGAAAGGGCGCCCTCCTTCTTGCCCTTTTTGAGGAGTTTCTGGACCGTTTTGTTTTCCAGGATGTGCATGTCCATGGTTGCCGCTTGCTTTTTGCCCATGCGTCCCCCTTAGCGTACGCTGAGCAGCACCTTGTACCGGCCGGTCCGAACCGACCGCACGTTGCCAAAGGTCGCTTCCATCAGGGGTTCGTACTTGAGGAAGGGATTGGCCACCAGGTAGAACCTTCCGCCCGTTTCCAGGTGCCGGTGGGCCGCCCAGACAAAGGCCTTCGCCACGTCCAAGATAACGCTCCCCCCAACATGAAACGGGGGGTTCGTAACCACGATAGCAAATTTTTCCTCTTCCCGCAAGGCCGAGTCCACGTCGGAATGGCGGACGTCGGCTTCCAAGTGATTCTCCATTAGGCTGGCTTCTAGCGAGCGTAGGCTCGCGAGATCGTCTTCCAGGGCGGTTACCCTCGCCCCCCGGGCGGCCAGGGGCAGGGTCAGCGCGCCGTACCCGGCCCCAAGGTCAAGGACCGGTGTTCCGGGTTCCACCCTGGGCAGGGTTTCGAGCAGCATCCGGCTCGCCGGATCCACCCTGCCCTCGGAGAAGACCCCGGGTAGGGTGCGAAACACCAGGTGTCGGCCCTCGATCTCTTCGGAAAAGCGCCGCCAGAGTTCGGGGAGCTCGGGGTGGTTCTCCTTTTCCAGTACCGCAAGCCTGAGCCCCTTCTCCCGGGCCACCACCTGCCCGTAACCGATCGCGCTTTTCGCTTCCTTGAAATAGCGGTCGAACCCCTTCTTTTTCTCCCCGGCGATCCAGAGCCGCCCCCCGGGCATGAGCGCCCGGGCCGCCGCCCGCACCGCCAGGGTGGTGTAGCGGCTGCCGCGTTCAGCGGGCAGCACCAGCGCGGCGGTACCGAAAGCGTAGGTGGGGGCTTCCCAGGGGAGCCCGGCTCGGGCGGTAAACCCGGCCTCGTCGGCGTTTTTCTCAAGAGCCAGAAAGGCCGCTCGGCTGGGTTCGATGGCCAGGACCTCGGCTTCCTTTTTGGCGGCGGTCCAGGACACCAGCCCGACCCCGGGGTTGAGGTCCAGGAGCCTTCCCTGAACTTCCATCCCCTCGGCCAGCAGGGCGTAGCGGGGGTCGGCGTGCCCCCGGGCCCCCGGCTTGGTGTAGAAGTAGAAAGGGCCGAGCGGGGTGGGCATCGGTGTGAGCCGATGGTAGGCGGCGAGCCCCATACCGACCTATAGGGTACCGGGTTTTTCTTAAAGCTTTCTTTTGCTAAAGTAAACCTTCGGTGATCCTGCTCGGCATCGATACCTCCTGCGACGATACCGGGGTTGGCTTGGTGAAGGACGGCACGGTCCTTGGGCACCGGGTGGCCTCCCAGACCGCGCTGCACGCGGAGTACGGGGGGGTGGTGCCGGAGTTCGCTTCCCGGGAGCACACCCGGGTCCTCGATCCGCTGGTTGAGGCGGTGCTCGGTGAAGCGGGGCTCCGTCCCTCCGACCTGGACGGGGTGGCGGCCACCTACGGCCCCGGGCTGGTGGGACCGTTGCTCGTGGGGCTTACCTACGCCAAGGGGCTGGCCCTCGGCCTGGGTGTTCCCTTTTTCGGGGTGCACCACCTTGAGGCACACCTGGCGGCGGCCCGCCTGGCCGATCCCGGGCTCCGCCCCCCCTACCTGGCGCTCTTGGCCTCCGGCGGGCACACCCACCTATTCGATGTGCCCGCAGAAGGCCGTTATGTGCTCCTTGGCGCCACCCGCGACGACGCCGCCGGCGAGGCCTTCGACAAAGTGGCCCGAATGCTGGGCCTGGGCTACCCAGGGGGGCCTTGGATCGCGGAGCTCGCCGAGCAGGGCGACGACCGGGCGGTGCCGTTCCCGATCCCCCTAAAAGGGCAAAAGGGCTACGACTTTAGCTTTTCCGGTCTCAAGACCGCCGCCGCCCGATTTTTGGAGAAGGGGTACGCCAAGGCCGATCTGGCCGCCAGCTTTGAGCGGGTGGTGGTCGAGAGCCTGGTGGAAACGGTGGTGCGGGCCGCCCGGGATCGGGGACGGCGAGCGGTGGTGGTGGCTGGCGGGGTGGCGGCCAACGCCCGGCTGCGGCGCCGCTTTGCCGAGACCGGCCTTCGGTTGCTTTTTCCTCCACCGGATCTGGCCACCGACAACGGGGCGATGGTGGCTTTGGCGGCCTGGGATCGGATTCGGCGGGGCCAGTCGCCTTCCCCCTGGGGCCTCGAGGCCACCCCCTACGCACCCCTCTCTCATGGCCCGGACGTAGAATAGGAGCGGCCTATGCTTGGTATTCTTAGGAAAATCTTCGACAACAACGAGCGCGAGATTCAGCGCTACTACAAAACCGTCGTCGAGCCGACCAACGCCCTCGAGGCCGAGGTCGAGAAGATTGAGGACCTGGCGGCGGAGTACCAGCGGCTGAAGCGGGAACACCTGGAGGGGGGCAGGTCCCTGGACGAACTGCTTCCTCGGGTCTTCGCCCTTACCCGGGAATCCGCCAAGCGCTACCTCGGCATGCGCCATTTCGACGTGCAACTCATTGGCGGGGCGGTGCTTCACGAGGGGCGTATCGCCGAGATGAAAACCGGTGAGGGCAAGACCCTGGTGGCCACCCTGGCGGTGGCCCTGAACGCGCTTACCGGCAAGGGCGTTCACCTGGTCACGGTTAACGATTACCTGGCGCGTCGCGACGCCGAGTGGATGGGACCGGTCTACAAGGGGTTGGGGCTAAAAGTGGCGGCGATCCAGCACGATACCCCGCCCCCCGAGCGGCGGCAGGCCTACCTGGCCGATGTCACCTACGTCACCAACTCGGAACTCGGCTTCGACTACCTCCGCGACAACATGGCCCTTTCCCCCGATCAGCTGGTGCTTCGGGCCGACCACCCCATGCACTACGCGATCGTCGACGAGGTGGACTCGATCCTTATTGACGAGGCGCGCACACCCCTGATCATCTCCGGTCCCGCGGAGAAGGCCACGGACCTCTACTACAAGCTGGCCGAGATCGCCAAAAAGCTCGAGCGAGGCGAGCAGCCCGAGCCCGGCGAACGGGACAAGGAGCCCACCGGGGACTACACCATCGACGAGAAGCAGCGCCACGTCCAGCTCACCGAACGCGGTATTGAGCGAGCCGAACGGATGCTGGGAATTAAGGGGCTCTTCAGCCCGGAGAATATGGAGATCGCCCATATGCTCATCCAGGCGATCCGGGCCAAGGAACTCTACCACCGCGACCAAGACTACATTGTCAAGGACGGCCAGGTGATTATCGTCGACGAATTCACCGGGCGGTTGATGCCCGGTCGGCGGTTTGGCGAGGGCCTCCACCAGGCCATCGAGGCCAAGGAGGGGGTCAAGATTGAGCGGGAGAACCAGACCCTGGCCACTATCACCTACCAGAACTTCTTTCGCCTCTACGACAAGACCGCCGGCATGACCGGAACCGCCAAGACCGAGGAAAAGGAGTTCCAGGAAATCTACGGGATGGACGTGATCGTCGTCCCCACCAACAAGCCGATCATTCGGGTCGATTACCCCGATCTGGTTTACCGCACCGAGCGCGGCAAGTTCCTGGCGGTGGTGGAGGAGATCGCCGAGAAGTACGAGCGGGGCCAGCCGGTCCTGGTGGGCACCATCTCGATCGAAAAATCCGAGCGCCTCTCGGCGATGTTAAAGGAGCCCCGCTACTACCTGCCCCGCCTTGAGCAGCGGGTGGAGGCCCTTAAAAAGGAGATCAAGAACAAGTCCGGCGGGGACTGGGACGAGCTCAAAAAGCTTCTGAAGCGCCCCGCCAACCTGAAGGACGAGGATCTGGCCCGTTTTGAGCCCCTCTTTGAGGGGGCCAAGGGGAACCTGGCCTACGCCTGGGAGAACTTCAAGCGGGCGGTCCACACCCTGGGCATCATCCGCAAGGGGATCCCCCACCAGGTTTTGAACGCCAAGTACCACGAGCGGGAGGCCGAGATCGTGGCCCAGGCCGGGCGCTCGGGGACGATCACCATTGCTACCAACATGGCCGGTCGGGGGACCGACATCAAGCTCGGCGGCAACCCCGAGTACCTGGCCGCCGCCCTGTTGGAGAAGGAGGGGTTCGACCGCTACGAGTGGAAGGTCGAGCTCTTCGTCAAAAAGCTCCTCATGGGGAAGGAGCAGGAAGCCCGGGCGCTCGCCGAGGAGCTAGGTATCGGTGAAGAGCTCATCGAGGCGATCAAGCGGATCAAGCGGGAGACCGAAGAGGACGAAAAGCGGGTCAAAGAGCTCGGTGGGCTCCATATCCTGGGTACCGAGCGGCACGAGGCGCGGCGAATCGACAACCAGCTCCGAGGGCGTTCGGGGCGGCAGGGCGATCCCGGATCCAGCCGGTTCTACGTTTCCTTCGACGATGAGCTCATGCGGCTTTTCGCCTCCGACCGGGTGATCGCTATGCTCGATCGAATGGGGTTTGATGACTCCGAGCCGATCGAGCACAAGATGGTCACGAACGCCATCGAACGAGCCCAGAAGCGGGTGGAGGACCGGAACTTCGCCATCCGCAAGCAGCTCCTCCAGTTCGATGACGTGATGGCTCGGCAGCGCGAGGTGATCTACGAGCAGCGCCGGAAGGTCCTCCTGGGCAAGGACGAGGAGGTCAAGGAAGCGGCGATGGCCATGGTTGAAGACACCATCGCCGGGTTGGCCGAGAACTACCTGAACCCCGAGGTTCACCCCGAGGACTGGGACCTGGCCGGTCTCCGGGCCGCGCTGCTCGACTTTGTCCCTGCCTTCGAAGGCTTCGACTTTGAGGCTTTGCGGGGGATGAAAGCCCCCGAAGCCCAGGAGGCGGTGGTGCGCTACGCCCTCGAGGCCTACGAAAAGCGCGAGGCGGAACTTACCCCGGCGGTCATGCGGGCGGTCGAGCGGTTTGTGATTCTCTCCATCGTCGATTCCGCCTGGAAGGAGCAGCTGCATAACCTCGACGTCCTCCGGCAGGGCATCGGCCTTCGCTCCTACGCCCAGAAGGACCCTTTCCAGGAGTACAAGTTCGAGGCGACGAGGCTCTTTAACGAGATGATCGCCTTCATCAAGTCGGAGTCGACCAAGTTCCTCTTCCGCTTGCAGGTGGAGACCGAACCGCCGAAGCCCGAGGTCTACGTGCCCGTGCCGAAAAAAGCCGCCCCCGCAGCCCAGGCCGAGGGCGGAAAGGGCGAGCCGAGGCGTAAACCGGTCAGGAAGGAAAAGAAGCTGGGCCCCAACGATCCCTGCTGGTGCGGGAGCGGGAAGAAGTACAAGCATTGTCACGGAAAAATCACTTAGGAAGTGGGCGGTAGGAGGCGGGAAAAATGGTTCTTCCTACCTCCTGCACCCCACCTCCGCTAATCTTTAACCATGGACTTTGATCGCCTGGTGGCCGACGCCGAGATGTGCGTGCGGTGCGGGCTCTGCACCTCGGTCTGCCCCACCTACAACCTTTTCCACGAGGAGATCCAGGGCCCCCGGGGGCGGGTGCTGCTCTACGCCGACTACGCCCAGGGGCTGGTCCCCGAGACCGAGAAGGCGCTGGTGCTTGCGGCCGCCTACGACTGCCTAGATTGCCGCGCCTGCCAGACCGTTTGCCCCAACGGTGTCCGGCCCGGTGAGGCCGCGCTCGACACCCGGGTCGCCCTTCAGGGTGGCCGTCCTAAAGACCGTCTCACCGCCCTGGCGCTTTGGTTCTTTCACTTCCCGTTGCTCGTCGACTTGGCGAACCTTCTGCTCGTCGTTTACCAACGCTCCGGGCTTCAGCGGCTCTTGCGTTCGAGCCGCTTGCTAGACCGGTTGGGACTTAAGAAGCTCGCCTTTGCCGAGAGCCTCTTGCCGGAGCGGCCGGTGCGCCCGGCCCTCCGGCTTACCGGTCCGCGGCGCCTGGAGCCCGAGGGCGAGGCCAAGGGGCGGGTGGCCTTTTTCCTGGGGTGCGTCATGAATCTGGTCTTTTCCGAAGCCAGTGAGGCCACCGTGCGGGTGATCCAATCCGCCGGCTACCAGGTGGTGATCCCCCGGGAGACCACCTGTTGCGGGGCCCCCCACATCGAGGAAGGGGATCTCGAGGGCTTCGAACGGCTGGCCAAGCGGAACATCGCCCTCTACGCCGGGCTGGAGGTCGACCACATTGTCACCGATTGCGCCGCCTGCGCCGCCGAGCTAAAGAAGTACGCGCGCCACTTTAGGGGCGATCCCTATTGGGGACCCCTGGCGGAAAAGGTCTCCTCCCGGGTCCTGCTCTTTTCCGAGTTTCTGGACCGGGCCGGTTTGCCCCGGTCGATTCGCTTTCCCTTCGCCACCACCCACCAGCACGCCTGCCACGCTTGCCACGCCCAGGGGGTCAAGGAAGAGCCCGAGCGCGTTCTTACCTTCGTGGCCGACTACCGCCCCATGGAGGGGAGCACCGATTGCTGCGGTTCGGCCGGGGTGTACAACCTAACCCACACCTCCACATCAATGGCGATTTTGGAAAAGAAGATGGCCTCGGTACGCGCAAGCGGCGCCGAGGTGCTTACCGTGGAAAACCCCGGCTGCCTTCTTCAGCTCGACCTTGGGGCCCGTAGGTTCGGGCCCCGCGTCGAGGTCAAGCACCTTTCCCAGGTGGTTTGGGAAGCGATGCAACGGGGCGAAGGCTAGCGCCGGGGACGGAGGCGGTGGGCCACCCAGTTGGCGAACTCCCGTTCGCGAACGGCGTCGTCGAGCAGGGTTTCGTCGGCGCCGAGCCTTTTTTGCAACCTCCGGTCGTGGGGGCGGTGGAAGAGGGCTTCGAGGTCGCGCGCGTAGGCCAGCGCCGCACCCTCGTTTTCGAAAAACCCCTCCTTGACCAGAGCAGCGGCCCGGGCCGCGAGAAGCTTGGCGTACTCCAGGGCGTTGTACTCCGGGTGGTACTGGGTGGCCCAGAAGCTACCCTCTTCATGCTCCACCGCTACCGCCTGCACCCGGGTGTGCGCTCCGGTGGCGAGCAGCACGGCGCCCCTGGGAAGCTCGACCACCTCGTCCAGGTGCATCTCGAAGCCCTGATAGACCGGGGGTTTACCTTCGGTCAGGGGGTGGT
This sequence comes from Thermaceae bacterium, assembly GCA_015488545.1. Lineage (GTDB taxonomy): Bacteria > Deinococcota > Deinococci > Deinococcales > Marinithermaceae > WFXV01. The sequence continues at coordinate 21,523 of WFNN01000007.1, forward strand.
CCCGCCCCGCCTCGGTGAGGGTAATCGCTTTGGCAAAACCCCATTCGCGACCCTTGGGGTTTTTGGCTACCCGGCCCCCGGCCGCTACCGCCGCCATCTGGGCCCCCCAGCAGCTACCGAATTGGGGAACACCGAGGCGGTAGAGGGTTCGGGCTAGGGCGATCTGGCGGACGACCTCGGGTCGGTCGGTGCGGTAGATCGTTTGGTCCGATCCGGTCCAGATAACCCCGGCAAAGCCCAGAAGTTCCCGTTCGTCGGGTAGCGGGTTTTCGGGGTCGGCCACGTAGAACACCCGGCTTTCCGCTTCGGGGGCGTAGCGGTCGAGAAGTCGCTGGTAGAGCACCTCGGGTTGGGTGACCCCCTGGCGGTCGAGGTTAGCCCGGCTTTGGGCAGGGTAGCCGTTCACAATAAGCACGCGCATGGCGCTAGCGTACCAGGGGGACCATCCGCTGGGGGTAGTCGGTGAAGAGGCCGGCTACCCCGGCCTCGAGGAACCGTTCGGCCTCTTCAGTGTCGTTGACCGTCCAGGGGTAAACCCGCTTGCCCGCCTGGGCAAGCGCACGCACCCTTTCCGCCGGGGTGAGGGCGGCCCGGGGGTTTAGCTCGTCGAAGTCGCGGGCGGCGTCCCAGTCGATGGGCCGGTTACGGAAGAAGCCCAGCACCGCCTGGTAGCGGAATTCCGGGCGCATCCTGCGTGCCCGGCGCAGGAGATCGAGGTCAAAGGAGGAGAGAACGACGGTTTCGGGGCCGACCTCGAGGCGGTCCAGAAGATCGAAGACCGCCCTCAGCAAGGGAAAGCCCGTCATCGGCGGGGGTTGCCGCTTAAGTTCAAGGTTTACCCGCCAGCCCAGCGCCTTGGTGAGGCGGAGGGCCTCACGGACGGTGGGCACCCGTGCACCCCGGTAATCGCCGGGGGCGTTCCCTCGCGCCACCTCGCCGAAGGGGTCGGTGGCGTAGAACCAGCTTCCGGCGTCGAGGCTTTGGATCTCCCCGAGTTTGAAGGCGGTGAACGTCCAGGGGGCTCGGTCGGGAAAGCGCGCCTCGGCGTCGGTGGTGCGGGTAAGGGCGTCGTCGTGGAAGAGGATAAGCTCGCCGTCGGCGGTGACCCCCACGTCGGTTTCCCAAAGGTCCGAGCCCAGCGCAAAGGCCAGCCGGGCGGCCGCCAGGGTGTTTTCGGGGGCGAGGCTCCGTGCTCCCCGGTGGGCGATGACGACCGGCCTCACGCTGACCTCGCCAGGGCCACGATGCGGTTGAAGACCGTTTCCGGCACCGGCATCACCGAAAGCCGGTTGCCGCGGCGAAGCAACCAGAGTTCGTCGGGACCGAAGTGCGCCCGCAGCTCGTCGATCGGGACCATCCGGGGAAAGGTCTCCAGGTGCAAAAGCTCCACCGTGATCCAGCGAGGGTTTTCCCGCGTGCTTTTGGGATCGTAGTACTTCGATTCGGGGTCGAACTGGGTGGGGTCGGGCACCACAGCCCGCGCCACCCGGGCCAGGCCTACCACGCCGGGGGGTTTGGCGTTCGAGTGGTAGAAGAGCACCAGATCGCCTTCATTCATCGCCTTCAGGAAGTTTCGCGCCTGGTAGTTCCGCACCCCGTCCCAGACCGCCTGCTTCTCGGCCTCAAGGTCGTGGATCGAATACTCGCCGGGCTCGGACTTCACCAGCCAGTGCCGCATGGGGCTAGACTAACAGGGGATGCCGAACCTGAGGAGCCTGGTCGCCGAGCTCGGAGAGGCAAAGGTAAAACTTGATCTCGCCGACCGGGTGCTGCACCGTTACGACGCCATCACCGAGGGGAAGATTCCCCTGGCGGTGGTCTACCCCGAAACCACCCTCGAGGTCGCCCGGGTGGTGCGCTTTGCCCGCGAGGCGGGGCTGCCCCTTTTCGTTCGGGGGGGTGCCAGCGGGTTATCGGGTGGGGCGGTGCCCACCGAGGAGGGTATCGTCCTTGCGACCAACCGGATGACCCGGCTTTCGATCGACCCCGGACGCCGGGTGGCGGTGGCCCAGGTTGGGGTGGTCACTGCCTGGGTTAGCGAACGGGCGAGGCCGTTTGGCCTCTACTACCCGCCAGACCCGGCGAGCTACCGGATGAGCACCATTGGCGGCAACCTGGCCGAGAACGCCGGCGGTCCCCAGTGTTTTAAAAAGGGCGTTACCGGGGACTACGTGATGGGAGCCACGGTGGTGGACGCGGATGGCCATGTGCACGAGCTCCTCGGACGTGAAGCTCACGACGTGCTCGGTCTCCTCGTTGGAAGCGAGGGAACCCTCGCCGTTTTTACCGAGGCCACTCTCCGGCTCGAACCCCTTCCCAAGCACACCCGCACGCTGGCTGCGTTCTTCGAGAGCGTCGAGGCGGCAGCCGCCGCGGCTTTTGAGGCGATCCGGCGGGGGGCCGTGCCTGCGAAGCTTGAATTTTTGGATCAGGGGTGTATTCGGGCGGTCGAAGCGGCCTTTGGCTACGGCCTCGATACCGAGGCCGGCGCGATGTTGCTCGTCGACACCGACGGCGATGACCGGGAGCTCGTCGAGGAGGAGCTGGCCCTCGTTGCCGACGCTTTCGCTGCCCACGGCGCCCGGATCCAGCGGGCGCGGGACGCCCGCGAGGCGGAGCGGTTGTGGCAGGCCCGGCGGGCGGTAAGCCCGGCCCTCGGTCGCATTAAGCCGTACAAGCTCAACGAGGACATTGCCGTGCCTCGATCGAGGCTAGTGGAAGTGGTTCACCGAATCCGTGACCTTGGCGAGGCCTTCGGTTTCCCTCTGGTGCAGTTCGGGCACATTGGGGACGGTAATCTTCACCCCAACATCCTCTACGGCCCCGGCGACGACCGGGGTAAGGTGCACGAACTCGCCCACGCGATCGCCCGCGTGGCGCTCGAGGCCGGGGGCGTCATCACCGGTGAGCACGGGGTGGGGCTTTTAAAGCGAGCGTTTCTCGTGGAGGCGGTGGAGGCGGGGACCCTCGAGGCCTTCCGCGCCCTAAAGCGGGCCTTTGACCCAGGGGGTCTTTTCAACCCCGGCAAGCTTTTGCCCTAATACTCCTGGTAGCTAAGCGGTACGGGAACCAGCTTCTGCACGTTGAAGTAACGGGCGGTGGGGAAATTGGGCGGCACTAGCTTGCTGTCGGCGAAACGGGCGTCGTAGTCGTAGGTTTCAATGTAACCACTGGTGAGGCGACCGTTCCAACCTATTGTGCCGCGGAGCTTGTCGGCGCTTTGGATAAGGCCGCCAAAGAGACGCATTTTGCCTTGGGGCCCCCGTGTAGCGTAGTTTTCTACCGCAAGACCCTTCCCCGGTGCGCCGGAGAGGTAGGACCCCCAGAGGTATATGTTGTCGGGCGCCCCTTCCAAGATGGTGACGTTCTGGTTGGCCGACATCACCCCAAGCACTGTTTTTAACGGTCGGCCATTGAGGTTGCAGCGGGGGTGCTGGCTCAGGTAGTTGCCGCTCGCGAGCTGCGTTGGGTCGCACTCGTAGACCAGGTCGCCCGCGAGCCCGATTTCGCCGGTGGCAGTGATCGTAAGCTGGGTCTCGAGACTCAAGGCCGGCCGAATGGCGTCGGGCGGCGGGTGATCGGGGCAATTGTCGGCGCTCCCCGGATAGTCGGGGCCACAGGGCAAGGGCCCTGTGCGGCCGGGACCTGAAAGCTTTTGGATCGTGCCATCCACGTAGATCTGCCCGGTGGGTCCGCCGGAACCTAGGGCGGCGTGCCCGTTTGGCGTACCCGTGTAGGTGGTATCGCTGAGCTTTTGCCAGCCCCGACCGCTTTGCACCTCTTCCACTACCCGGGTGGTCTTGGCCGGGTAATCGACGGTGATCGTCCAGCGGTAAATGCGTCTATTCTTAGACATTTGAAAGGTGTAAATTTGCCGGCCGTCGCCGGTGGCTCTCAGAACCAGCTCCTCGACCGTTCCCTTAACGTAGATGCCCCCGGCAACCTGTCCGTTCTTGTGAACCAAGTAGACGCCGTTGTCGATGTTGCAGCGGCTCGTACCAAAAAGCGCCTGGCAGCGTTCTTGAGTGGTAACCGGATCGGGCAGTCCATCGCCGTTTTGGTCCTGAATAGGGTTGAGACCTAGCGCCGCCCGCTCTTGCGAGACCGCGCTTTTTGGAAGCTGGATCGCGGGGGCATTGCGCACAAAGCCCTTTTTAAAAAGGGGCACCGTGCATGGGGGGCGGGAGTCGCCGGCGATCCACTTTCGACTGGGGCCCCGGCAGCCGTCGCCCCAAAGGTGCCAGTACCACGCGCCGTCGTCGGCCGTACTGACCACGTCCTTGAAAAGGGGTTGCCCCCAGAATCCCCAGTTGTGATTGGCGTGCACCGGGCCGTTGAACACCGATCCGGTAGGGAAGAATCCGCCGCTACCCCCGGCATCGTCTACCAGGAAGAGCCATTGAGAAAGCGAAGGTCGGCCGATTTGAATCTTCATGTAACCCTTGGAGGAGACCCGGCGACGGGCCCGGTTGACCGAGGCCGTCGAGGTTACCTGGTATTCGGCCGTATAGGTTTGAGCGGTGGCGCTTTTGGTGACTCCACGGAAGTCCCGAATATCGTAGCTGAGTACAACCGTCGCCCCGTTTTCGAGCGTGCCGCTCGGTAGGCTGCTGTGGTTGGTGTTTAGAAGAGTTTTTAGCTGGTTGGCCACCGTGGACCAGCGGTTCTCGGGTATCACCCAGTCGCTTGCCGGGTTACCCCCCTGGGAGAGGAAGTTGGTGGAATAGGGTAAAAAGATGGCACGAAACTCCGGTTGGGCGAGGTCAGAAAGCACGTATTCCGCGTAAGTTGCTCCCGCCTCGGCGGCTGCTAGTGCTTGGACGTGCTGAATGCTGGCGCGGCTTTGCCTTAGATCCCCAATGGTGGAGACGGCCAAGGCAAAGATTACCCCGATAAGTACCATTATCACTGCAAGGGCTAGCACTAGGGCGAATCCCCGCTGTTCCCGCATCCCCTACCTCCTAAACTTGACCATCTGGGTCAAGGTGTAGCGCACCGTGCCGCGCCCCTTTTTCTCCCCGGTGAGGGTGATGCGCACCCCTCGCAGGACCGAGCCCACGTAGATTTTCCCGGCAACGTTGGGCAGGGCAGAGTAACCGCTACCGAGTACGCTGGTCACCGCCTGTTCCAGGGTAGGGTAGAAGACTAGCTTAGAGCTTGGGTCGCTGGGGTCGAGCGGCACGCCGTACTCGACCTTGAGATCGGTGATACCGAAGGCCACTAGCCGGCTTAGGCTGGGGTTGGTTGCGCTGGTGTTCCAACCGGAACGGCGGAATAGCGCCCGGGTGCCGGCGTCGGTGGGGTCCCTGTCGATGTAGTAGGTGATTACCTGGGCGCGGAGGAGGTAGGCGCCCTCGCTCCAGGTTCCGCTGATTTTGTCCAGGTTGTGTTGCACCTTGTCGGCGTTGACCGGGGGGTTGGCCGGTCCGGCGCAAGGGCGGTTGTAGTCTCGCAGGTTTTTTTGCACGTGGGTAATGCGAAGGAGTTGCGAGGTTTTTCCATTGTATAGAAGAGCCAGATCGCCGTCGAAGAACGGGCGGGCGTCGCATACAAGCGTTTCGCTAGCGTTGGTGTAGGAACTGCCCGGTGGTTCGGGAATCCGCGTTTGCACGCCGGTTAGGGTGACAACCGCGATTTGGTAGTGGTTGCTGCAGGCAAGCCCTTGGCCTTTGTAGGCGGTCGGGGTTCGGTCTGGGTTGCTTACGCTGTGATCGCAGACGGCTTCGTCTAGGTTCCATATCCTAAGGTGACCGCCCGACCGGAGGTCTTCAGCGATCACCTTCATAGCCGCTCTGACGTTTTGCTGAACGAAAATACGAGCGTCCTCCCGACTCTTGGTGCGCAGCGCCGAACTCAGCGTGGCGATGACCAAGAGGCTAAGGATCGATAGGATGCCCATGGCCACAAGCAGTTCAATGAGGGTCAGCCCCCTACTGCC
>WFNN01000008.1 GCA_015488545.1 Thermaceae bacterium
AGATTCCCCCACCGGCTCGGCCGCTGCCCGGTCCCCACCGGCCGGCCGGCCCTCCGACGCCCCTCCAGCGCCGGGGCGGGCATCCTCGGGCCTGGCGGCGCCGACGCCCGCCGGGGCCTCTCGCTCCACCCCCTTGCCGGCCGAGGCCTTCCCGGCGTCCGCAGCTCCCGTCGCACGGGAAACGGGGGGAGCCGCTTGCGTCCCGCCGCCGGCCTCCCGGTTGCCCCTTCCCGCCTGCGAATCCCCCTTCGGGGCGGCGCCCTCCCCCGGCGAAACGCCCCTTTCGGTCCCGACGGGCGGCTTGCCCGAAGCCGTCGCCGCCGGCGGGGAAGCGGGACCAGAAAGGAAAAAGATCGCCAGGGCCAGAGCCAACGCCCCGACCAGGAGCTCCGGCCAGGGGAACCGGGGCAAGGGTAAGGCCTCGATCTCCCTTCGAGCGGCCTCGGCGAGCCGCGCCGCCAGGGGGTGGTCGGGGCCCGCTTCCAGCCACGCGCGGTAGGCAAGGCCCCGGGCGTCGATCGCCCGAAGCGCCCGGGGTTCCTCCCAACGAACCGGGTAAAGGAAGGCGCAAAGCGCCAGGCCGGCCACCTGCGGCAAGCCCAGAAGCCGCCCCGCCAGCGTGGCGACGGCGAGCAAAAAGAGGAAGAGCCAAGCCCGCTTTTGCCAGGCTAGCCTCCGGGCGTACCGGCGGTGGAACACGCCCCTATGGTAGCCGGGGTAGGATGGCGGGAATGCGAGCGGCGGCGCTCTTTCTGCTTTTCGGCCTGGCCATGGCCCAAATCGACCTGATGCCGATCGCCACCGGCCTCGACCGCCCGGTGGGCCTGGTGCAGGCGCCCGGCGGTCCCCTTCTCATCCTGCTGCAGGCGGGGCGTGTGGTGACCCCGACCGGCCAGGTGTGGCTGGACCTCACCGACCGGGTCGGAAGCGGGGGCGAGCGGGGGCTCTTGGGCCTCGCCTTCCACCCCGACCACCGCGAAAACCGCCTTTTCTACCTGCATTTCACCAACCGGTCCGGGGACACCGAGGTCTGGGAATACCGGGAAGGGTAGCCCCTCCGCCGCTTGCTCTATCAGGTGCAGCCCTCCGCCAACCACAACGGCGGGCAGATCGCCTTTGGTCCCGACGGCGCGCTCTACCTGGGGCTCGGCGATGGCGGGGGTCAGGGGGACCCGCTGGGTAACGCCCTGAACCCGCAAAGCCTTCTCGGCAAGCTGCTCCGCTTCGATCTTCGCCGCCCCCGGCCGGTCCCCGAAGTCTGGGCGCGGGGACTCAGGAACCCCTGGCGGCTCAGCTTCGACCGGGCCACCGGCGACCTCTACCTTGCCGACGTGGGGCAGGACGCCTGGGAAGAGGTCAACTTCGTACCCGCCGGCCAGGGTCGGGGCTGGAACTTTGGCTGGAACGTCATGGAGGGCGGCCACTGCTACCGCCCCGCCCGGGGGTGCCGGCGGGCAGGTCTGGTGCCCCCGGCCCTGGAGTACGGCCACGACGAGGGCTGCAGCGTAACCGGCGGCCACGTCTACCGGGGGCAGGCCATCCCCTGGCTCGCCGGACGCTACCTCTTCGGCGACTACTGCTCGGGCCGGGTCTGGACCGCCCAAAAGAAGGGCGGTCGCTGGGTGCGGCGGCTGCTTTTAAAAACCGGAACCCGCATCGCCGCCTTTGGCGAAGACGCCGCCGGCGAGCTCTACCTGGTCGACCACCGGGGGGCGATTTTCCAGCTCGTCCCCCGCTAGAGCCGGGTCTGGTAGCGGGACATGCAGGCCCGGAGCTCCCCCAGGGCGGCGGCGCGGTCTTTGAAGCCGGTCACCTTGACCCACTTGCCCTTTTTGGCCTCGAGGATCTTGTAGGTTTCAAAGAAGTTCTGGATTTCATCGAGCACGCCCGGGGGCACATCGGCCAGGTCACGGATGTGGTCGAACCGGGGATCCTCCGCCACCACCCCGAGGATCTTGGAGTCCGGCCCCTTCTCGTCTTCCATCTCGATCAGGGCCACCGGCCGCACCTCGACCAGGACCCCGGGGAAAAGGGGGAAGGTCGAGAGCACCAGCCCGTCCAGGGGGTCGCCGTCCTCGGCCTGGGTCTGGGGGATGAAACCGTAGTCGGCGGGGTAAACCAGGGCCGAGGGAAGCACCCGGTCGAGCTTGATCATCCCCGTCGCCTCGTCGAACTCGTACTTGTTCCCGCTGCGGGCGGGGATCTCAATCACCATGTGGACCACTTCGGGGGCCTTGTCGCCGATGGGGAGATCGTGCATTCCGGCCATGCCCCTATCTTACGCTTGATCGCATCCAGAGGGCGTGATAGCGTTAAAGCCCAAGGGGGGATATTTATGCAAAAAACCGTTTGGGCCGCCCTGCTCGCGCTTTCCATGGGCTTCGGCTGGGCCGCTGGCGACACCCTGACCATCGCCCAGGGGGTGGACGCCACCACCCTGGACCCGGTCAACCACCAGGAAACGCCGACCGGGAACGTCACCGCCAACATCTTCGACAACTTCTACCGCCGCCTCCCCGACGGCTCCTACCAGCCCTGGCTGGGAACCGCCAAGGCCATCGACAACCTCACCTGGGAGCTCACCGTCAAGCCCGGCATCCGGTTCCACAACGGCGAGGAGCTCACCGCCGAGGTGATCAAATTCAACTTCGATCGCCTCCTAAACCCCAAAAAACCGCTCAAGTACTCGACCTACTTCAAGCCCATCGACCGGGTCGAGGTGACCGGCAAGTACACCCTCAGGGTGCACACCAAAAAGCCCTTCCCGCTCTTCCTGACCCGGCTCACCTACTTCTGGGTGGTGCCCAAGAAGTACATCGAGGAAAAGGGCGCCGACTACTTCGCCAACCACCCGGTGGGCACCGGCCCCTATAAGTTCGTCAAGTGGATCAAGGACCAGGAGATAGACCTGGTGGCCAACGAGAACTACTGGGCCGGAAAGCCCAAGGTCAAGCGGGTGGTCTTCCGGCCCATCCCCGAAGCCTCCTCCCGGGTCGCCGAGCTCCTCACCGGCGGCGTCGACATCATCACCAACCTCGCGCCCGAAGCGGTCCCCACGGTGAACGGCTCGGGGGTGGCCGAGGCCCGCAGCGTCCCCTCGATCCGCAACATCTTCATCGTTCTCGACGTCAAGGGGAAGGGTCCCCTCCATGACCCCCGGGTGCGGCTCGCGCTCAACTACGCGGTGGATAAGGAGGCCATTGTTAAGCACGTGTTGGGCGGCTTCGGCGTCCCCGTGGGATGCCCCTTGAACCCCTACATCTTCGGCTACGACAAAGCCCTCTGCCAGCCCTTCCCCTACGACCCCGAGCGGGCCAAGAAGCTGCTGGCCGAGGCCGGCTACCCGAACGGTTTCACCTTCACTATGTCGGCGCCCTCGGGGCGCTACCTGAACGACCGCCAGGTGGCCGAGGCCATCGTCGGGCAGCTTAGGAAGATCGGGGTCAAGGTGGACCTCCGCATCAAGGAGTGGAGCACCTACGTCAAGCAGATCCTGAACCGCAAGCTCGATACCGACGCCTGGCTGATCGGCTGGGGCAACGCCCAGTTCGACGCCGACAACACCCTTTTCACCCTGCTCTACGGTGGCACGGTGGAAGGGGGCCCGCCGCAATCCAAGTTCAGCTACTGGCGGGACCCCGCGTTCGATAGGTACGTCCTCCAAGCCCAGCAGATCGTGGATCAGAAAAAGCGCAAGGAACTTTACCGAAAGGCGCTCGAACGGGTCCGCCAGGGGGCCCCATGGATCTTCCTGCACCAGCAGAAGGACATCTACGGGGTGGCCAAACGGGTGAAGTGGCAGCCGCGGCCGGACGAGCTGCTCTGGGCCTTCGACATGGCGATCGCGAAGTAACCCGAAGTTGATCGCCTTCCTCGCTCGCAGACTCTTGCTTGTCGGGGTGGTCGCCTGGGGGGCGGCCACCCTGGCCTTTCTCCTGCTCTACCTCTCCGGCGACCCGGTGGACCTTCTCCTACCCCTTGACGCCTCCCCCGAGGCCCGGGCCGAACTTCGCCACGCCTACGGCTTCGACGACCCCCTCTACGTCCAGTACGGCCGCTACCTGTGGAAGCTGGTCCACGGCGATTTCGGGGTGAGCCTAAGGAGCCAGGAGCCGGCCCTCGGTCTGGTGCTCTCGAGGATGCCGGCGACCCTGAAGCTGGCCGGGGCCGGGCTCCTCTTCGCCCTGGTCCTGGGTATCCCCGCCGGGGTGCTGGCGGCGCTGAAGAAGGGTGGGGCCACCGAGCTTTGGGTCATGACCCTGGCCCTTTTGGGCCAGTCGATCCCGGTCTACTTCCTCGGCCTGGTGCTGATCATGGTCTTCGGCCTCAAGCTCCACTGGCTACCCATATCCGGCTACGGCGGCTGGCGCCACCTGGTCATGCCCACCGTCACCGTGGGCACCTTCGTCACCGCCTCGATCGCCCGGCTGACCCGCAACGGCGTGCTCCAGGAGCTCCGGAGCGACTACGTGCGCACCGCCCGCGCCAAAGGCCTCGCCGAACGGGTGGTGGTCTACAAACACGCTCTCCGAAACGCCGCCATCCCAGTGGTCACCATCGTGGGCCTGCAGCTTGGCACCTTGCTCTCCGGAGCGGTCATTACCGAAACGATCTTCGCCTGGCCGGGGATGGGGCGGTTCGTCCTCTTGGCGGTGGAGCAAGGGGATTTCCCGGTGGTCCAGGCCTCGGTTATCCTCTTCGCCCTTTTGCTCGCGGGGGTCAATCTGGTGGTGGATCTAGCCTATCTCTGGCTCGACCCGAGGGTGAGGTATGCGTAGGCTCCTTAGAAACCCCGCCGCTCTGGCCGGCATGCTCATCCTGGCCGCCTTCCTGATGGCCGCCCTCTTGGCTCCCTGGCTCGCCCCCACGGACCCCACCGCCCAGGAC
>WFNN01000009.1 GCA_015488545.1 Thermaceae bacterium
GTGGTGAAGGGGGGGCGGTACTGGGCACCCACCTTGTTCAGGGCGCCCTTGGCCTCGAGGCGGAAGTTGTACCCGCGCTCGATGACCTGGATCAGGGCCTCGACCCCGGTGTCAGGGTCCTCGATCCGCCCCTCGCCCCAGAACTTCACGGTGAGCAGGACCGCGTAGTAAGTCTTGCCCTGGTGGGTGCCCCAGACCACCACCGGCGGCCCGGGGCAGCTCTGGGCTAGCGAGGTCAGGTTCACCCGAAGGGGCCCCGGGCCGGGAGCGGGGTTTTGGATCGCGGCGCAGGCCTGTTGTTCGGCGGTGGGGGTGAAGGTCAGCTTGCTCGGGGTCAGGAAGGGGTCCTCGTCGACCTTGTAGTACCAGGTCTGGGCCAGTGCCAGGCCCAGGAAGACGGCGAGGACCCCAAGCCGCTTCACCGGAGCGCCACCTCCGCGTAGAGCGGCGCCACCAGCCCCTTGGCCTCAACCTCCACCGCCGCCACCACCGCTTCCTTGGGCACGTCCTTTAGCGGGATCCGGTAGCGGATGAGCCCGTCCCGGAGGAGGACCCGTTCCGCGAGCTTTTGGCTTTTAATCGCCTTCCCCCGGGCGTCACGGAAAACCAGGCTGGGGTGGAGCCTCAGGTACACGTTGCCCTTGTTGACCACGTCGAGGACGAGGGCGTTTTTCGCCGGATCCAGGTCGAAGGCCTGAATCGCCGCGTCCGGTCTCTCGGTGCCGGCGATGGTGACATATACGATATGGAGCACATTGATCGACAGGTTGACTTTTATCCCTTTGGCTGTGCGTCCGGGCACAGGAAGTGTGTGAAGGGCAATGGCGGTCCAGTAGGTGCCTTGCAGGGTGGGTGTTTGGGGGACCCGGAGTTCGTAGCGAACGGTTATTTCAGGGTGACCTTTCTCAAATTGCGTGGGGTTCCGGGGGAGATTGGCCCTTAACCAACCTGAGGCTGAATAGCGCGAACTGCCATCATTGAGAGGAATTACCGTGCCGTTTTCCGGATCAATGGTCCAGTCGAAGGTTTTAAACACGAAACTGCCCTGGTAGTTGTGTTGAGTAAAAAACACTGCTTCCGCGCGCGCACTCCCACCCGGGGGCAAGATGAAGGCCCGGTGCGGAGGGGAAACCCCTATCCCAATTTGCGCCATAACGGGGTGCACCATAAGGCCGAAATAAGTCAAAAAAGCGAGGAACAGCCCCCATGGGATCCGTAGGGGGCTGTCCGAGGGTGCCGTTGTATTCATGCCGTGCAAGATTAGCTTGTCATGGGGCCGCTACACTGAAAGTGAGGTTGGGGGTGTCGGATGCGCTGCCGGTTGACGAGAACGGATCGTACTGCAGGTAGAACATCACCGGTATAACGTAGGCGTTTGCGTACTGCGTGTAGAGAGCGTCTGTACTACCGGCCGCCGTACCCGTGGTCGTGCCGTTTGACGTTCCCGGCGCATCGGATACAGGCACCGATGCTGTGGAAAGCTTTTTTGCTCCGCCGTTGGATACGATTGCGCTGCTGGTATTCACGTAGCCTGGCATGATATACAAGTCACCTCCGGTGGGTGCGGCGGAGAGCGATGCCGATACCGTCCAGGTGTTGGAGTTTGTGATGACAAGAATACTTGCGTCAGTTGCACTAAACCCGTTAATTCCGGTGTAATCAACACTAAATCCAGAAGTGGCTACGTTGTTCGGCGCAAATTTACACCCTGTAGTGGCAGCTGAGGTGGTGGGTTGGGTACCGCTGGCGGTCAGCGAAAGCGCGCTGATCGCCGTGTTAATGCAATTTTGCAGGCCGGTTGGTGTGGCCGAGTAGTAACCCGTCAAGTTCCCCAGCGCGCCGGGTGAACCTGTCGTGGTGGGACTGGCTACGAAGAAGTCCACCTCCTGCGCGTTGGTAAACGCGTAGGCGTAGGTCGGGTAGTTAATGTTGAACTGCGCCATTGCGGTGCCTAAGGCGGCTGCGCTAAAGCCCAAAACCAAAAACAGCCTCTTCATCCTCTCACCTCCGAGTGAAGAGGCCGTAAGCCGGTCGCGCCACTGGCTCGCCCCGCTCCCATGGCGCCCGTATTGGGATCGCGGGGGTCATCGCCTCCCACGGCTCATCCAGTTCCAAAATAGGATTTTTTACCACCCGTGTCACCCCCCATTTGGGGGTACCCGCTTGCGGGTCGTCCGTACTAGGGCGACCCGCTACCTTGAGGGTGAGGCCCGCTACGGGCCCCAAACGCGCGTGACCCGCGTTCGGAGGCGTGGATCCGTGCCGCCAAGCTGGGCACCAGGGTGGCACGGGGAGCCAGTGGTGCAACCGGCCGAACGCTGAGGGGCTTGGAAGGTCGGGCGCAGACCTTTTAGGCGCCTTCGCGGCCCACCGGTTGCACCCCGCCACAAGGAGGTGGTAGGGGTGCGTAAGTTTGCCAAAGCTCTGTTCCTGATTGCCTTGCTGGGGGCCGGCCTGGCTTGGGCCCGAGCGCCGGCGGTCGGCACCCGGGTGGTGATCCGGGTTCCGGAAATCCTGATGCTCTACCTCGACCAAAAGCCGGGCACCGCCCTGCCTGTCCGGGTGGAGAACGGGGTGGTGATCCCTTCCTCGGTCGAGGTCCGGGTGATCGCCAACACCGACTGGGTGCTCTGGGTGCGAGCCTCGCCCCTCACTGGGCCCCTGACCCTGCCGCCCGAGCGCCTCTCGGTCGGCGGCCTTAGGCTCTCCAGCCTGCCCCAGGCGCTGGCCCGGGGTCGCGGCCCCTTCGTGCACCGCTACGCCCTCTTCGTCGAACTCGAGCCCGGTGAACCCACCGGCGTTTACCGCGGCGTGATCACCTTCAACCTGGCCCGGCCCTGAGCAGGCGCAGGAAGGCCGCCGGGGTCATCACCACCGGGGGCGGTTCGGCGAACGCGAGGAGGTGTCGGTCGCCCGACACCAGCACCGGTACGCCGGCCGCGCGGGCGGCGGCGATCAGGTAATCGTCGTTCGGGTCGGCGGTGTGCTGCGCCGGCGCGGAGGGATCCGGGACGCCAAGGGCCGTTCCGCCAAGCCAGCTTACGAACCGAGCGGCTTCGCTAAGCGTCAAGTACCGGCGGAACTTCTCCCTGCGGAGCACCCGATCGAGTTTATCCAGCAGCTTGGAGCTAACCACCAGCTCGTAGTGGCCTTGGACCCAGAGGGTGAGGAGCCGGGCCGGGCTACCGGTGGGGGAGAGCAGGGCGGAGATCAGGATCCCGGTGTCGAGAAGCGCGCGTATCAACGCTGCTGCCGGGCCTTCTCCAGCTCGTCGTAGGCCAGAGCCAGGGCCTCTTCTTCGGTGAGGTCGGCCCGTTCCCAGATTCGCTCGAGGAGATCCATACCCAGGTAGCGGCGGAGGGCCTCTTCCAAAATCTCGTACTCCCGCTTGTTCTGGCGGGCAGCGGCCACCTTGGCTGCCCGCAGGATTTCCTCGTCCAGGTAGACGGTGGTTTTCTTTCTCGCCATATAAACAGAATAACCGAATTCCGTCGCCACGTGACCCGGGTTCCCGGTTCGCGCCGCCGTAGGCTAAGGTATGCGCGCCCTTTTGGTTTTGGCCCTGCTCCTATCCGCCGCCCTGGCCGAGGAGGTGCCGAACCACGACTTTTTCCGCATCACCCAGACCACCTCGCGTTCCACCACCACCCCCGGCGCCTGGCGCTACGCGATCACCCCCCGCACCAAGGAGGCCCGCCGCTACTGGGCGGAGACCGCGGGGTTCTGGGTCCGATCGCTCAAGATCGGGCTGCCGGTTCGCCTGGGTCCGCTGGTGGTGGAGGCCGGCCGGGCGGGGCTGACCCTGAAGCCCGGCTGCGAGCGCTACCGGCCGTCCTGCTACACCCGCCCGGTGCTCCCCGAGGGCTTGGAGGACTGGAAACTCGACCTGATTTTGGTCGACTTCCATAACGCCCTGGTCTGGGCGCTTTCCGACGCCAGGAAGCACGCCAAGCCTTACCCCGCCACCGTGGCCCTATCCAAGTTCCTGCGCCTCCACGTCAACCCCGAGGGCCCCTTCCTCGCCGAGCCGCTGGGCTGGAAGCCGTAGGGCCGGGGGAGGGGTTTTGGGCTGCCCGGGGCTTGCGGCCGGTGCGAATTGGCGCCCTTAACCAAGGCCCCGGGTTCAGTGAAACGCTTGGGACGCTCTGGGAGGCCGCGCAGGTTTCGGCACCCTGGGCGAATGCGCCGAGCCCTCAGCGACAACCGGCGCGGCCGGGTTTCGGCCCGGGGTGCTTTCCGCGCCCGCCCTTAGGGGTGGGGCGCGTCGGCTACGGGAGCACCCGGATCGCCCCTTCTCGGGCCACCAAGTGAAAGTGCTTGTCCAGGCTCAGGACCCGGCCACCATAACGTTCGGCCACCGCGATCACCGCGGCGTCGGCCAAGCCAAGCGGGAGGTCGGCGTACCGGTTCACCAGTGCACGAACCCGCGGCAGGTCTTCTTCGTGGCACTCCAGGGAAAGGGCCCCGGTCTCGAGGTCTTCCAGAAAGGCCTCGAGCGCCCTGGGGCCCAGCCTTTTCTCAGCAAGGTAGGCGATTTCCGCGAGGATTCCCGCGGGGACCAGGTAAGGCCCGGAGTCGGCAAGGAACACGCCCTTGACCCGTTCGTGGTCCGGGTCCGCGCGGTTCAAAAGGGCGAAAAGCGCTGAGGTATCCAGGGTGATCATCGCTTGGCCCAGGTCTCCTCGAGCCAGTCTTCCGAGCCCCGACCCGTGAGCCCCGGGTCCTCGGCCACCCCAAGCGAGCGGGGCACGGGCCGCTTCATCTGGGCGAGGTAAGCGGCAACCGCCTCCCGCACCAGCGCTGCCTGGCTTTTGCCCGTTTGGCGCGCGGCATCGCGCAGCGCTCGGTGGAGTTCGGGGGGTAGGTAGAGCGTGGTTTTCTCCATACTTGGAGTATACCATATATGGCTGACATCGATATCGGCGGTTCGCCCGCTTCCCGCCGGCTGGGGTGGAATAGGCTAGGAACGATGAAAACCCACCTGCTTCGTCTCAAGCCCTGGCTCGTCCCCCGGGTTTGGGGCGGCCGGCGGCTCGCCGAGCGCTTCGGCCACGAGGGCGAGGAGCCGATCGGCGAGGCCTGGATGGTCTACGACGAAAACGAGGTACTGGAGGGGCCCTTCGCCGGCCATCGACTGAGGGACGTGCTCCCCGCGCTGGGCCCGGGGTTTTTAGGGGATAGGGCCTTTCGCCGCTACGGCCTCGAGCTGCCCCTGCTCGTTAAGCTCCTGGA
>WFNN01000010.1 GCA_015488545.1 Thermaceae bacterium
GCTGTTGATGCTCTCGGCATGGCCATTGTCGGCCTTCAGGACGATGGCGTTGATGATCCCCCACCGGTGCTCCTTGACCATCCGCGCCACCCGCTTGATCGGCTCCAGGCGGCTGCGGACCGCCCACCCATACCAGCGCTCCCAGGCCTCCTCCGCCCAGGCCCGGCTCGTATAGCCCCACAGCGACATGGCCAGCTCCTTGATCGCCCAGGCCCGCGCCGTCTTCAGCGCGCTTCGGGTCAGCACGCCAAAGCCCCGCCGCCGCGAAGGGCTCATCTTCCTCGGGCTCGTCAGCCCCGCATACCGGGTGCCCTTGAGCACCTCGATCCCCTGCCTGAGCAGCTCGCGGTGCTCGCGCCGGCGCACCTGGTCCACCGCCTCGCCCAGGTGCCTGGCCACATGGAACTTGTCGAAGGCGATCTTGCCCGCAGCACCAGGAATCGCCTCCAGCGTGGCCGCGATGTAGGGCTGCCACATGTCCATGGCGATGCTCTCGATCCCCGCCTTCTGCTCCGCCGTCAGCCCCGCGTAGAAGCCCTCCAGGCTCTCCTTGCGGCGCCCGTCCGCCACATGCAGCACACGGTCGCGCTCGCGGTCGCTGACCACCGTCACGTAGTCGTGGCGCCGCCGAAAGGCCGTCTCGTCCACCCCGAGCCGGCGGCACCATCCCGCCTCCCGGCCCCTGCGACCCAGACCGCGCCGGACCGCCCGATGCATGATCCCGGCAACCGCATTCCAGCTCAGCCCCAGACGCCGCCGCACCGCCTCGACCGAGGCCTCGCGCAGCCAGTCGATCACCAGCGCCTCGAACAGCGCCGTATAGCCCGAGCCCGCCTCCGCCCACGGGACCGCCACCTGCCGCACCCCATGCTCCGGGCACGAGACCCGCGGCACCTCCGCCGCCACGATGGTCCGGAACTGGCACGTGTCCAGATGGCGCCACTCCCGCTTGCGCCGGTCATAGCGCGGCACCACCCGCCCGCACACCGGACAGGCCAGCTCCGCACCCGGCGCCACGGCCACGTGCACCTTCACCTCCCCGGCCTCCAGCGACAGCTCCACCTCCGTCACCTGCCAGGGGCGCTCGATGCCCAGAATCCGGCGGTACAGCTCGCGATCTCTCATGGCACTTGCTCCTCCCCCTCACCGCCGCCTACGGTACGCAACCCACCCGATCTGGAGAAGAGCCTTTTGAGATAGCCTCTACACTTCGCGCACCGGAATTGACTATGACCCCGGGTTGCGGGCCGGGCTCGTTGACAAGCATCAAGGGGAAAAGCTTCTTCCCGCTCTATCGTTTGCTTCATGGACGGGTCTGGTTTTGTCCGACTCCCGCCGCCCGCAATGGGGAACGCAGGAGTGGCCGTGGCCTGACTTGTGGGGCGGCCTTGACGAAGCGCGGTGGTCGATGGGGGATCGTGAGACGGACGGCGTGCGATCGTCGGGCGGGCCGGACGCGTGAAGGAAGGCTCGTGCCGGACGCGGCATGTCCGGCATGGGGGTTCGGGCCAAAGACGGGCTTAGAGGGGGGAAACCATGAGCGGAGAAAACATTCGGGCGACCCTGAAGGTCGTGGCGTCCGCGGCGCTGACGTCGGGCCTCGCTTTTTCAGGGGGAGCTGTTGCAGGGGTAAGCGAGGCCCTGACGGGCGGAAAGGTCTCCATTGATGTGCGTTACCGGTACGAGTGGGTGGACCAGGCCGGGATTGCCAACGAGGCGAAGGCATCGACCGTGCGGACCCGGCTGGGATACGTGACCGGAGAATATGCCGGGTTCAGGGCATTCGTTGAGATGGAGAATACGAGTCGGGTCGGCGGGGGCGACTACACGGTGCCGGGCGCCTCACCCCATGGCCCCAAGGCAAGCGGCTATCCTGTGGTGGCCGATCCAATCTTCACGGAGCTCAACCAAGCATGGCTGGAGTATGCTACGGCACAATGGTCGACGCGTGTGCGTTATGGCCGGCAGCGGGTGACGCTCGACAATCACCGGTTCATTGGGAATGTCGGCTGGCGCCAGAATGAGCAGACCTATGACGCTTTCACCCTAGGCACCTCACCGGCCAAGGGTCTGAGAGTCTTCTACGGCTACTTCACGAATGCCAACACCGTCGTTGGCACCAACCGGAGGATGCGTTCGCATATCGTCAACGTGGCATATGCCGGCCTGCCGTTCGCGAAGGTCACGGGCTACGGCTACTTCCTCGATTTCGAATCGGGTACCGACACCAGGACCTTGGGGCTGAGGATCACGGGCAAGCGAGACCTCGGGGGGGTGGCGGTTCTCTACACCCTGGAGTACGCAAGGCAGCGTGACTACCAGGACAGCAGCGGTATCGATGCGAAGTACCATCGTATCGAGGTCGGTGCCAAGGCGAGGGGCGTGGTGGTGAAGGTTGGCCAGGAGCTCCTTGGAGGGGATGGCACCTACGGCTTCCAGACGCCCCTGGCAACCCTGCACGCGATGAACGGGTGGGCGGACAAGTTCCTGTCCACTCCGGCAAACGGCCTCGATGACAGGTATGTTCTCGTGGGAGGCAGCCTGGCTGGGAGCAAGCTGAAGGCGGTCTACCATGATTTCTCGGCCGACACGGGCGGGAGCGACTATGGCACGGAGCTGGACCTCGTCGCCACACGCAGGATTGGCAAGCGCTTCACCGTCGGGGCCAAGTACGCCAGCTACGAGGCGGAGGGGTACGCGACGGACACCGACAAGCTTTGGCTCTGGGGCCAGATGAAGTTCTGACGCACAAGCGGGGGGAGCCCGGCCCTGCGGTGGGCGCGGGCGCTGAACCCGACGCGGTGCCTCTTGATGGATAGGGCGGGGCCGGCCCGCGGGCTGGCCCCGCCCTGCTGCTCAGATGCTGGTGGAGGCGGGGGGAATCAAACGGTACGTATAACAAGCTGACTATACAGGGTAGGAAACAAGGAAAGCGCGCGACGATACACGCGAAATGCACACCGAAAGCGCCTCTAGCCTCTATCGGATGCCTGCCACACCACAGCGACTCCGATGGTCAAGCCGGTCGGCTTCGTCCGCTCCACACCTGGTGCGGGAAGGTAATGCAGCTGCGTTACGCTGAGCTATAACCGAATCTGGTGTATGAGCGGAGATTGAAGAAAGCGGCGCCCCCTGCTGAAATCGGCTTTGGCAATCGAATCAGCAGCAGAGGACAGCAGAGGAGGTACGCCGCCGTGGCGAAAGATAGCGTGGTCGAGCTCCGTGCACCAGAGGCGATCGACGATCCGCTGACGGAGCTGCTGCGCTCGGGCGCCAGGCGCCTTGATTCAGCAGGCCGTCGAGGCGGAGCTGGCCGAGCTTCTGGCGCGGTACGAGGCCGAGGTGGATGATCGGGGCCGGCGGCGGGTGGTCCGCAACGGCTATCTGCCCGAGCGCGAGATCCTGACCGGTGTGGGGCCGGTGGCGGTGAA
>WFNN01000011.1 GCA_015488545.1 Thermaceae bacterium
CAGCGTCAGATGTGTATAAGAGACAGCCCCGGCCCCGGCCACCGCCCGCACGACCACCTCGGGGGCGGGTTTCGGGGCCATCCCTCCATCGGTGCCCTGCACGTGGTCGAAAAACCCCAAAAGCCCCACCCGCTGGAGGAGTTCCCGGGCGGGCCCGGTGCGCTTGGTGGTGGCCACCGCCAGGGCAAAGCCACGGGACCGGAGCTCGGCAAGCCGCTCGGGCACCCCGGGGTAGGGCCGGCTCCTTTCCCCCAGCCGGGCCAGGTAGTGGCGGCGGTAGGCGGCGACCAAGTCGTCCACCGCCTCCGGCGGGGCGAGCTTGAGAAAGGTATCGCGTAGCGGCAACCCGACCCAGCCCCTGAGCCGGGCCTCGTCGGGCACCGGCAGCCCGGTCGCGGCCAGCACGTAGCGGAAGCTCGCCAGAATCTCCTCCAGCGAATCCACCAGCGTGCCGTCGAGATCGAAAACGACGACCGGCCTCAAGGCTTGGGCGCGCGGTAGATCCGGACCGCCAGGATGCGGTCCTCCTGGGTGAGGCGGAAAACCGCGTCCATCCCTTCGACGACCCGGGCGAAGATCGTGTACTTGCCGGTCAGGTGGGGGGCGGCGGCGAGGGTGATGAAGAACTGCGAGGAGTTCGAGTTAGGGTCCTGGGTGCGGGCCATCCCCACCCAGCCGGGGCCGTCGTAGGCGAGGTTCTCGTCGATCTCCAGGGGAAAGGCGTAGCCGGCGCTGCCGGTCCCGGTGCCGGTGGGGTCGCCGGTCTGGGCCACGAACCCCGGCACCACCCGGTGCCAGCGGAGGCCGTCGAAGAAGCGGTGCAGGGCCAGGAAAACGAAGGAGTTCACGGTGACCGGGGCGCTTTCCGCCAAAAGGTCGAGGACAACCTTTCCCTTCGTGGTTTCGATCTCCGCGCGGTAGCGGTACTTTGCGGCGTCGATCACGGTATCGGGCCGGTCGAAGCGGCGCACCGGCGAGGGGCTCAGGTGGGGCATGGCTTCCATGTTTCCCGCCTTTCCCGAAAAGGCCAGCACCAGAAGGAGGATCAAAGGGCGCACCCCCCAAGCCTACCCTAGACCCGGGGCAGGGTGACCCCGCGCTGACCCTGGTACTTGCCCCGCCGGTCGGCGTAGGTGACCTCGGGGCGGTCCCCTTCAAAGAAGACAATCTGCACGATGCCCTCGCCGGCGTAGACCTTGGCCGGCAGGGGGGTGGTGTTGGAGATCTCCAGGGTCACGTGCCCCTCCCAGCCCGGCTCCAGCGGGGTGACGTTGACCACGATTCCGCACCGGGCGTAGGTGGACTTGCCGAGGGCGATCCCCAGCACGTTCTCCGGCATCCGGATGTACTCGATCGAGCGGGTAAGGGCAAACGAGTTGGGCGGGATCAGCACCTCCTCGGCCTCGATGGTGACGAAGGCCCGCTCGTCGAAGGCCTTGGGGTCCACCACCGCCCCGTACACGTCGGTGAAGACCTTCCACTCGGGGGCGGCGCGAAGGTCGTAACCGAAGGAGGACAGGCCGTAGCTGATCACCCCCTCCCGGACCAGGCGCTCCTCAAACGGCTCGATCATGCCCCTTTTCGCCATCTCCCGGATCCAGCGGTCGACCTTGATCCCCATGCCCCGCACTATACGCGGTAAGATGATGGGCGTGGACGTTTCTGCCGCCCTCCAGGAGCTTTTCCAGCTACAAGAAAAGGACCTTGAGCTCGACCGCCTGAGGGCGGAGATCGAGAAGCTCCCTCCCGAGCTCGCCGAGCTCAGGAACACCTGGGAGCAGAAGATCGACCAGCTCACCGAGCTCAAGGAGCGGCTCAAGGCGGTGCGCCGCGACTACGAGAAAAACGACCTCGAGCTCAAGGACCTGAGCCAGAAAAAGAGCAAGGCCCAGGCCGAGCAGCTCCAGGCCGAGAGCGCCCGCGAGGCCACGCAGTACGAAAACCGCATCCAACAGCTTTCCACCCGGATTGACGAGCTCACCGAGCTCACCCTCCCGCTCATCGAAGAGATGGAGCGCCTCGAGGCCGCCATCCAGGCCCTGGAGGAGGAGCTCGCCGGCCTAAAGCCCGAGCTCGACCGGCTGGAGGAGGAAAACCGCGCCCGGATCGAGGGCCTCGAGGCCCAGTACCAGGCCCTGGCCGAGGAGCGGGCCCGGATGGCCGCCGCCATCCCGGGCGCGGTTCTCCGCGAGTACGAGGCGATCCGGCGGGCCCGGCGGGGGGTCGGGGTCACCCGCATGGTCAAGGTGAAGGAGACCTTCCGGTGCGAGGCCTGCAGCGTCCAGCTGCCCACCCACGTGGCCCAGAAGGTTTACCAGGGGCAGCGTCTAATCCGCTGCCCTTCCTGCGGCCGCATCCTGGCCCGGCCGTCCTGAGCCCTTGGCAAGCTTTCGGGCCCTGTGGTAAGCTTTAAGAGTATGCCCGCTGGGCAGCTCGCCGCGAAAAACCCAACCGCCTAGGCGGAGGAAGCGAGCGGGGGTCGCGCGCCGCCCGCTCAAATTTCGCGGCCCGAGGAGGATACAGGCGGATGGAAGACCAGAAGACCCAAGCGCCGGCCGAAACGGCCGGCAACCAGCCGGCGGCCGCGCCCGCCTCGAGCATGGAGGAGGCCCTCCACGAGGCGGAGGCGCGGCTTTCGAAGGAGATCCGTAAAGGGCAGATCGTTAAAGGTCGCGTGGTGTTCGTGGGGCACGACGGCGTGGCCGTCGACATCGGCACCAAGGTCGAGGGGATCATCCCCTTCGCCCAGCTCACCAGCCAAGAGCTTCCCGAAGAGGAGCTCAAGAACCTGCTGAAGCCGGGCGACGAGGTCGAGGTCTACGTGCTGCGCGTGGACCCCGACGAGGGGCAGATCATCCTCTCGCGGAAGCGGGTCGAGGCCGACCGGGCCTGGAAGAAGATCACCGAGCTCTATGAAAAGGGCGAGCCCATCGAGGTGACCCCGGTTGAGCGGGTCAAGGGTGGCCTGGTCGCCTACGTGGAGGGCCAGCGGGCCTTCCTGCCCGCCTCCCAGGTGGACCTCAGGCGCAACGTCGACCTCGAGGCCTTCGTGGGCCAGCCCATCCCGGTCAAGATCATCGAGCTCTCCCGCAAGAAGGGACGGATCATCCTCTCCCGTCGGGTGCTCCTCGAGGAGGAGGAAAAGAAGAAACGCCGGCAGGTCTTGGAGTCGCTGGAACCCGGGCAGATCGTCGAGGGCAAGGTGGTCGAGGTCACCGACTTCGGCGCCTTCGTCAACCTCGGCCCGGTGGACGGCCTGGTCCACCGCAGCGAACTCTCCTGGGGCCGGTTCGCCCACCCCCGCGACGTGGTCAAAGAGGGCGACGTCGTCAAGGCCAAGGTGATCTCGGTCGACCCCGAGCGCGAGCGGGTGAACCTCTCGATCAAGGCGGCCACCCCCAACCCCTGGGAGGTCGTCACCGAGAAGTACCAGGTGGGCGAGAAGGTCAAGGGCAAGGTGGTCGGCCTGACCCCCTTCGGGGCCTTCGTGGAGGTGGAGCCGGGGCTTGAGGGCCTGGTCCACATCAGCGAGATGAGCTGGACGAAGCGCCCCAAGCACCCCTCGGAGGTGCTCAAGGAGGGCGAGGAGGTCGAAACCGTTATCCTCAAGATCGAGCCCGAAGAGAAACGGCTCTCGCTCGGCCTTCGTCAGCTCCTCCCCGACCCCTGGAAGGAGCTCCCCGAAAAGTACCCGCCGGGGACGATCATCAAGGGCAAGGTCACCGGGATCACCCCCTTCGGGGTCTTCGTCGAGATCGAACCGGGGATCGAGGGCCTCATCCACATCAGCGAGCTCGACCACGCCCGGGTGGAAAACCCCGCCGCCGTCGTCAAGAAAGGCGACGAGGTGGAGGCGGTTATCCTCCAGATCGACCCCGCCGACCAGCGGATCTCGCTCTCCAGGAAACGCCTCCTGGAGCCGCCGGTCCCGGTCGAGGGCGAGAAGAAGCCGCGCCGCAAGAAGGCCGCCGCCAAGGGCAAGGAAAAGCGCCGGACCGACCGCCGGCCGCGTCCGGCCGAAGTGGGGGTGGCGGCCGCTTACCAGCACTACGACGCCAGCGTGGCCAGCCCCTCGACCGCCAGCGTCAAGCTCGGCGACCTCTACGGCGACCTCCTGAAGGAGCTCGAGCTGGAGGAGGCCGAGGGCTAAAAGCCCCTATGGCCGCGAGGGGCCGGGCGTCCGCCCGGCCCCTCGCCTTGGAAAACCCGGGTCAGCGACCCCCAGCGGGCGAAGGGGGCGTCCGGAGAACGGGGCGCCCGGCCTCGATCCAGGCGGTGAGGTAGAGGCTACTGAGCCTGCCCCCGGCCCGCCGGATCTGCACCCGTTCGGTCTCGCCAAAAAGCCCGTTCCAGAGCTTCCGGTAGAAGCGGCGGTCGAAGGCGGAGTAGAGCCTTTTAGCCTTCCAGAGCTCCTCGTTCAAGGCCCGCACCAGGGGGTAGTCCTGGCGGATCACCCCGAAGGCCAGGGCGAGCGGCCCCTCGGCGACCACCCGGGCCGGTCGGGGCCGGTACTCGGCCCGCTCGTCGAAGTAGGCCTCGATCAAAGTCGACTCAAAAAGGGCGTGGATGCCCCCGTTCAGCCAGGACTGGCCGTCGAAGTCGAGGGTGGTGTGGAAGGGCTGGTGGGCGTCGCCGACGTAGTGGGCAAGGTCGCCGGCCGCCCGAACGATGGCCTTCGGATCCCCCGTGCGAAAGGCCGCCACCAGCCGCCGGTAGCTCGTCTCGATCGCCCAGGGAAGGACGCCGCCCTTTTCCAACGCGGCCTCGCCGAAGCGGGCCCGGGCGGCCGCCAGACCCATGGGGAAGTGGGGAAACGGCCAGGGTTCGAAGAGCTCCGAGCTCCAGTAGTGGCGGTGGGCCTCCCCGGGGGTCGTGGCCTTGCGGCGGTCGGGGTCGTTGGCGGCTTGGCGCAGGTCCGGCGCCCAGGCGGAAAACGCCGCCTTCAAGGTCCCCTCGGGCAGGTTCCAGATCGCGTACTGGGTGATGATCTCGTGGCCCTTGGGGCCCCAGGCGAGGGCGAACGAGAGGGTGAGGAGGAACGCGAAGAGGCGTTTCACGACCCCAGCTTAATCCGGGACCACCCGCACCCGCGCCCCGTTGAAGGCCGAGCCTCCCCCGAGGTCGCTGGGTTCGTCGGGGGTAAGGACGTTGGCGGGGAGGCCGTCGGGGGCGTCGAGGCCCCGCCAGGTTTGCTCGTGGACGACCACCCCGGGCTGGGTGGCCGGGCTCACCCGCACCCGGCGCCGGATCGCCCCCCTTTCGTTCTCGATCCGGACGTAGGCGCCGTCCGCCACCCCGAGCCGGCGGGCGTCCGCGGGGTGGAGCAGCACCGCGGGCTCGCCCCCCTCGGCGGCCCGGAGGGCGGCCACCCCCCCGAAGCTGGTGTTCAGGAAATGGTGGGCCGGCGGGGTAAGGAAGATGAAGGGGCGGCCCGGGTCGGGCTCGGGGTAGCGGACTGCGGGCACTGGAAGGGTAAGCTTTTTCCCGTCCGGGCGCCCGGCGGCGTAAGGCAGGAAGGGCTTGGGGAGGTCGAGCTTCAGGCTTCCCGCGCGCTTCAAGCGGTCGAAGTCGGTGCCCACCAGGAAGGGGTGGGCGGTGTCCAAAAGCTCCCGGGCCACCGCCTCGGCGTCCATCGCCAGCTCGGGAAGGTCCAGGTCGAGCCGGCGGGCCAGCTCGGCAAAGACCCAGGTGTTGGGCCGGGCCTCCCCCGGGGGCGGGGCCGCCGGCTCCGACCAAGAAAGCCAGTAGTGGCCGTAGGAAGTGTAGAGGTCGGCGTGCTCCAGGGGGTGGGTCACCGGCAGGAGGAAGTCGGCGTAAAGGGCAGTGTCGGTCATCGCGTTCTCCAGCACCACCACCAAAAGGTCCTCCCGGGCCAGGCCCCGGCGAACCAACCCCGCGTTCGGGGCGGTGGCGGCGGGGTTGGCGTTGAAGACGAAAAGCGCCTGGACCGGAGGGTCCCGAAGGGCGGTCAGGGCCCGGCCGAGCTGGATCTGGTTGACGTGGCGAGCGTTGGGGTTCGGGCGAAAGTACCCCCTGGGCCGGGCGTTTTTCCAGAAGTGGAGACCCTCCAGCCGGGCCTTGTTGAGCCGGAAGCCGCCGCTGGTCGAAAGCAGCGCCCCGCCTCCCACCCGCCGCCACGAACCCAACACCACCGGCAGCGCCAGCACCGCGATCATGGCGTTGCCGCCGCCGGGGTGGCGGGTCATCCCGTAACCGACCCGGAAGAGCTGGGGGGCGCCGGTCCGGAGGGCTTTGGCAAACTCGCGGATGGCGTCGGGGTCGAGGCCGGTCACCTCCGCCGCCCGCTCCACGGTCCAGCCCCGGGCCGCCGCCCGGAATCGCTCCCAGCCCGCGACGTGGCGGGCCAGGTAATCGAGGTCGGCGCCGCCCTCCTCGAAGAAGATCCGGGCCAGCGCCAGGGCCAAAGCGGCGTCGGTGCCCGGCCGGATCCGGAGGAAACGGTCGGCGAACCGGGCGGTGCGGTTTTGGTAGACATCGACCGCGAAGATCCGGCCCCCCCGGACCCGGGCCTGCTTGAGGAAGGGCACCAGGTGGGTGTTGGTGGAAAGCACGTTGGCGCCCCAGAGAACGATGGTGCGGGCCTCGGGCACGTCCTCGGGGTCGACCCCGAGCTTATCCGGGCCGTAGATCGCCGCCCAGGCGGCCTCGCCGGTGGCCGAACAGATGGTTTCGTCGAGCTCGCTGGCGCCGATGGCCCGGAAGAAAAGAAGCGGCCGCCGGCCCTGGACGAGCCCCATGGTGCCGGCGTAGTTGTAGCGGAGCACGGCCTCGCCGCCGTGGGCGTCGAGGATTTCCCGCAACCGCTCGGCGATGGCGTCCAGGGCCTCGTCCCAGGAGACCCGGACGAAGCGCCCCTCGCCCTTCCCGCCGACCCGTCGCTGGGGGTAGAGGGGGCGGTCCTTCAGGTAGAGCCGCTCGGGGTAACGGGCGGTCTTGGCGCAGGCGAACCCCCGGGTCACCGGGTGGTCGGGGTCGCCGGTCACCTCCACCACCCGCCCGTTCTCCACCGTGACCCAGAGCCTGCAGGCGTCGGGGCAGTCCTGCGGGCAGGAGACAAGGCGCTTCATTTCGTAGGATTGTACCGGTAGCCGACGAGCAAAACGAAAACCACCAGCAAAAGGGCGGCGGCGAAGGGAAGGCGGAGGAAGGGGGGGTAGACCAGGCCCGCCAGCGTCCCTCCGAGGTAGTACCCGCTGACGTAGGCGGGGCTTTCCCCCCTCCGGCCGAAGCCCTCGCCGAAACGGGCGTGGAGCCCGAAGACCCCCGCAAGGAAGAGGGCAAAGCCCAGGACGGGGGCGGGGGCGAGCAGCAGACCGGCCCCCAAAAGGGCCATCCAAAGGGCCACCCTGGCCCCGAAGCGGGCGGCCACGAAGGGCCCGAATAGCCCCCCAAGGTACGCAAGGTAAAAGGCCCCGATGCCGGCCAGCCCCAACCCGGCGGCCTCCAGGCGGTAAGGCAGGAGGTTGGCCAGAAAGAGGTTGGAAAAGAGCAGCACGCCGCCCACCAGCATCGCCCGCGCCGGGCGCGGGCACTCGGGGGCAGGCGGGGCGGGAAACCGGGCGCGCAGAAAGAAGGGCACCAACAAAAGGGGCAGGCCACCGAGCAAGAGGAGCGCCGCCCGCACGCCCAGCGCCTCCGCCAGCGCGCCGGCGGCGCTCCGGCCGAGCGTCCCCCCCAGGGCGTTTAAGGCCACGAAGGCGGAGACCGCCTGGGGGCTTTGGAAAAGCCGCGGCAGGAGCGAAAACCCGTAGACCGCCACCGCCGAGAGCGAAACCCCGACCAGGAAGCGAAGGAGGACGAAGGGCCAAAACCCGAAGAGCGCCCCGGCTAAAAGAGAGCCCCCGCCCACCCCCAAAAGTCCGACGGCGAGCGCGACCCGCGGGGGCACCCTCGAGGAAAGCAACCAGGGCCCGAGAACGAGCCCGAGCATCGGGGCCGCCATCCCCAGCCCGGCGTAGCCCTGGGGGACGTCGAGGAGCCGCTCGATCGCAGGCAGCAGGGGCTGGGGAGCGTACAGGGCGGCGTAAACCACCGCCCCGGCCAGAACCAGCACCCGCTCCACCCCCCCCATCGTAGCCTTAAGGGGATGCGGGCCTTTTTCCTGTTGGCCTTCCTGGGGCTGGCCCTGGCCCAGGCGACCTACGTGGTGCGGCCGGGCGACACCCTCTACGCCCTGGCCCGGCGGTTCGGGGTGAGCGTCGGGGCCCTGGCCCGGGCCAATCGCCTCGCCAACCCCGACCGGATTCGGGCCGGCCAGCGCCTGGTGGTGCCCAAGCCGGCCGGCTGGCCGGCGGGGTTCGCGGTGGACGCCTACCCCCTCACCCAGGGCCGCCCGGTCTGGGTCCGGCTGCCCCCCGGCACCGGCTGGGTCGCGCTCGACGGGGTACGGGCCCGGGGCTTCGGGGGCCGGGCCCTGCTCCCGGTCGGGGCCACCGCCGCGGTCGGCCTCCACCGGGCGGTGCTCCCCGGGGGGCGGCGGGTCCCGCTCTTCGTCGCCCCCGGCGGCTACCCGACCCGCGACCTCGCCCTCCCCAGGGCCAAGGGGCGGCTCTTCGACCGGGCCACGATCCATGCCGAGCGGGCCCGGGTCCTGGCCGCCTGCCGCCAGGCCCGGGGGGCGCCGGCGTGGCGCGGCCGCTGGCGCTGGCCGATCCCCCACCCGGTGGTGAGCGCCCCCTTCGGCGAGCGCCGTCGCTACGACGGCCGGCCCGGCGGCTACCACGCCGGGCTCGACCTGGCCGCCCCCGCGGGCACCCTGGTGC
>WFNN01000012.1 GCA_015488545.1 Thermaceae bacterium
AGATCTACACGCGCAAGATCGTCGGCAGCGTCAGATGTGTATAATAGACAGTCTATGGGGTGCTCGCCGACGTCTCGATCGGGCGGCTCTTCATCGCCGGGGTCGTTCCCGGGCTCCTGCTCGCCGGCGGCTTCATGGGCTACCTGGCGGTGGTGGGCCTTCTGCGGCCGGACCTCGCCCCCCTGGCCCGGGAGCGGTTCACCTGGGGCCAGCGGATGCGGGGGCTTTTGGACCTTTTGCCGGTGACGCTTTTGATCCTGGCGGTTTTGGGCAGCATCTACGCCGGGCTCGCGACCCCCACCGAGTCGGCGGCGATCGGGGTGGTGGGGGCGCTTTTGCTCGCGCTCCTCTACCGCACCCTGACCTGGAGGAACTTCCTTGAGGCCACCCTGGGGGCGGTGCGCACCACCAGCATGATCGGGTTGATCGTGGCCGGGGCCAGCGTGCTGACCACCGCCATGGGCTACGTGGGGATCCCCCGAGCGGTGGCCGGGTGGATAGCCGCCCTGCACCTTTCGCCCTACATGCTGGTCTTCGTGCTGGCGGTCTTCTACATCATCCTGGGTTTCTTCCTGGATGGCATCTCGATGATTGTGGTTACGCTGCCCATCGTCCTCCCGCTCATCAAGGCGGCCGGTTTCAGCCCGCTTTGGTTCGGAATCTTCCTGGTCCTTATGGTGGAGGCCGCCCAGATCACCCCGCCGGTGGGGTTCAACCTGTTCGTCATCCAGGGCATCAGCGGCCGGGGGATCAGCTTTGTGGCCCGGGCGGCGCTGCCGTTCTTCCTGATTCTCATGGGGCTCGCCGCCTTCCTCACCCTGGCCCCCGAGGTGGTGCTGTTCTTGCCCCAGCGGATGATGGGTGGTTGATACGCATTGGCTCAGGTTTTAAAATAAGGCTACCGGAAAGGGGGTGAGGCGATGAGCGCGACCGGCCTCGAGGTCTTCGACACCACCCTTCACAAGACCCACGCCTGGCTCAAGGAGGTCATGAAGGAGCTCGGCACCGAAGACCGCCACAAGGCCTACCTCGCGCTTCGCTCGGTGCTCCACGCGCTAAGGGACCGGCTCACGGTGGAGGAGGTTGCCCAGCTTGGGGCCCAGCTGCCGATGCTGATCCGGGGCTTTTATTACGAAGGCTGGGACCCCACCGGAAAACCGGTGAAGGAGCGGCACAAGGAGGACTTTTTGGCCCACATCTACCGGGCTTTCAAAACCACCCGCGCCGGCGAGCCCGACATCGACCCCGAGGCGGTGGCCCGGGCGGTTTTCCGGGTGCTTGCCCGGAAGATCTCCGAGGGCGAGATCGAGGACATCGCCCGCATCCTCCCCCGCGAGATCCGCGAGCTATGGCCCGAAGAAGCCCGTGCTTAACGGAAAACTTTGTTTGACAGGCCCCCTGGCGGTCCGTATAATCGCGGGGGGCCGATGGGCCGTTAGCTCAGTTGGTAGAGCAGCCGACTTTTAATCGGCTGGTCGGGGGTTCGATTCCCTCACGGCCCACCAACCCGGGGCCCCATCGTCTAGCGGTGAGGACACCGCCCTCTCAAGGCGGAGGCGGGGGTTCAATTCCCCCTGGGGTCACCAGGCGGCCGGGCAACAGCCCGGCCTCTCTGCTACCCTAAGGATGCATGGGCAAGGTAGGACAACCTGCCTCGACGTACGACGCCCTTCAAAGGACCCGCGAGCATTACGGGGTCAAGCGCCTCTTGCTATTTGGCCCCCGTCTCCAAGGGGCAGCAGGCGCTCAGAGCGGCCTGGATCTCGTGGTTGAATTCCTGCCGGGGCGAACGCCAGGATTTGACTTCCTAAAGCTTCAAGACGAACTCAGCAGGCCCTTTGGTGTGCCGGTTGACCTGCATACGCCCAAAAGCCTCAGCCGCCACTTCAGGGACGAAGTCCTTTCCCGCGCTCGAGTGATATATGACGCCCACCGATAGGGACAGGGTACGCATCCTGCACATGCTCGAGGCAACCGAGCGTGCGCTCGAGCTCTCCCGCGGCAAACCTCTCGCGCATCGCCCTCCCGAGCACGAAACCGCTCTCGCCGTCGTACGGCTGCTGGAGATTCTCGGGAAAGCCGCGCGCGCCGTGTCGAACGGACGCAAAACCCGCTGCCCCGAACTGCCCTGGCGTGAAATGGCCGGGCTTCGAAATCGCCTCGTCCACGAGTATTTTGAAGTGGACATGACGATCGTAGCCACCGCCGTGGAGAAAGAGCTCCCACCTCTTCGCGATCGCCTCCACGCGCTGCTCAAGCGATGGGAAACTTCGTGACCCGAGCCCGTTCCACTCCAACCGTTTGGATCGGCGGCGTGCCCGTCGGCGGCGGGCACCCGGTGGCGGTCCAGGCGATGACCAGCACCGACACCGCCGACGCCGCCGCCACCGCCGCCCAGGTCCGGGCACTGGCCGACGCCGGGGCCGAGATCGTCCGGGTCACCGTCAATACCGAGGCCGCCGCCCGGGCCGTTCCCGAGATCAAGGCGCGCCTTCGGGACCTCGGGGTGGGCGTTCCCCTGGTCGGCGACTTCCACTTCTCCGGCCACCTGCTCCTCCGGAAATACCCGGAGGCGGCCGAGGCCCTCGATAAGTACCGCATCAACCCCGGGACCCTTGGGAAAAAGCGAAAGGACGAGGCCTTCGCCGAGATGATCGGCATCGCCCGGGACCTTGGCAAGCCGGTTCGGATTGGCGGCAACTGGGGCTCTTTGGACATGGAGGTCCTCGCCGAACTCATGGACGAAAACGCCCGCCGCCCCGAGCCTAGGCCGGCCGAGGAGGTCGTCCTCGAGGCCCTGGTGGAGAGCGTCGTGCGCTCGGCGGAGGCGGCGCTCGAGCTCGGCCTCCCCGAAGACCGGATCGTGCTCTCGGCCAAGGTTTCCCGGGTGCCCGAGCTCATCCATGTCTACCGCGAGCTCAGCCGGCGCACGCGCCTTCCCCTCCACCTCGGCCTCACCGAGGCGGGCATGGGGGATAAGGGGGTGGTCGCTTCCGCCGCCGCGCTCGCCCCCCTTTTGCTCGAGGGTATCGGCGACACCATCCGGGTCTCGCTCACCCCGCGCCCCGGCGAGCCCCGCACCCGCGAGGTCGAGGTGGCCTGGGCGATTCTGCAGGCCCTCGGCCTCCGCCGCCGGGCCCCCGAGGTTTCGGCCTGCCCCGGCTGCGGTCGCACCACCTCCGACCGCTTCCAGCGCCTGGCCGAGCGGGTGGAAGCCTACCTCCAGGAACGGCTTCCCGAGTGGAAGCGGCGTTACCCAGGGGTCGAGAACCTCAAGGTGGCGGTGATGGGCTGCGTGGTGAACGGGCCCGGGGAATCGAGGCACGCCGACGTCGGGATCAGCCTCCCCGGCACCGGCGAGGACCCCCGGGTCCCGGTCTACCTCGACGGCGCCCACCACACGACCCTTTCGGGGCCCGACCTCGAGGAGCGGTTCCTTGAGATCCTCGAGGCTTACGTGGCCCGGCGGTTCGGAGGGTAGCCGGTGGTCCTGGCCGCCCTCCTCACCTGGGGGCTCGGTCTACTAGGCGCCCTCTTTTTGCCCCCGGTCCCGCCCGGTCTTGGCCTTTCGCCCTTCGAAGCCAGGGTTGCCCCCTTCGTCTACCCCCTGCTCCAGCTCAGCGTCTTCCTCCTGCGCCCCCTTTACACAGGCCTCCCCCAGGCCAAACGGGCGCTTGGCTTGGCTGCCTGGGCCTTTTTCCTCGCTGAGGCCGGATTTTTGTATCTCCGGCTCCACCTGGACCCCGGGACCACCGGCACCCTGGCCGGGCTCATGCTCCTTTCCCGGCCCTTTTTCCTCCTTGTCGCTGGGTCCGTTTTCGCCTCCGGCTGGGTCCTCGCCCGCGACCCGCCTCCGCCCAATCCCCGCTTCGGCGCAATCAGCCCCCGGGGCCTTGCCGACCCCCGGTTTTGGGAGAAGAGCAACCGCTATACCGGCTGGCTGATGCTCGCCCTCGGCCCGGTGCTGGCCTACGCAGCCTTCGCCCTGGGCTTTCTTGGGAACCTGGCCCTCGCGCTTTCGGCCCTGGGCCTGATCACGATGGCGCCGCTCCTCCTCGACCGTGTCCTACAAGACTAACAACGTTTCGTTGACTTACGAAATAAAATTTCCTACACTTAGGGCGTGCCCCTGGCCCCGGTGTTCAAGGCGCTTGCCGACCCCACCCGGCGGGCGATTCTCAGGGCCCTCCGGGATGGGCCCCTGAGCGCCGGGGCGCTGGCCGAGCGGTTCCCCCTGGCCCGCTCGACCCTCTCCCAGCACCTTGGGGTGCTGCTCGAGGCCGGCCTGGTGGAGGTCGAGCGCGACGGGAGGCGGCGGATCTACCGGCTTTCCACCTCGGTGCTCGAGGACGTGCTCGCCTTTCTGATCGAGCTTAGGGGAGGGAGAAACGATGAGGAAGAGCCTCTCTCCGGTTCTGGCACTCGCGCTTAGCTGGCTGGCGGCTATTTGGGCGGTGGCCGTGTTTCCCGAGCGGATTCCCGCTCACTGGAACCTCACCGGGGCGGTCGACCGCTGGGGATCGAAGTACGAGCTCTTGATCGTGCCCGCGGTCCAGCTTCTCCTGGTGGGCCTTCTTTGGGTCTGGCCCCGGCTCGACCCTGCCCGGCGCGGCGAGTGGAAGAGCTGGCCGCTGCTCGTCGGGGTCACCGCCTGGGGGCTCACCCTTTTGGAGCTCGGCATCCTCTACCTCACCCGGGCCACCCTCGCCGGCCGGCCGGGCGAGCTCGGGCTGCGGGGGCTCTGGCTCGGGCTCGGGCTCTTCTTCCTGCTCGTCGGCAACTACCTGCCCAAGGCCCCCCAGAACTGGGTCTTCGGCGTGCGCACCCCCTGGACGCTCACGAGCCGGCGGAGCTGGCAGGTTACCAACCGGCTCGCGGGCTGGGTCTTCGTCGCTCTGGGCGTCGCGCTGGTGCTGGTGGCCCTCTTCTGGCCGGGGTCCAGCGTCGCCTACGCCGTGCTCGGGCTGGTCGGTCTTTTGCTCGTTAGCGTGCTCTACCTGACCTGGCTTTCGTACCGGATCTGGCGGGAGGAGGCCCGGGCATGAGGCGCGCCCTGGTGCTGCTGCTCGTTCTGGGGCTGGCCCTTGCCGCCGACCCGGCGGCCGAGCGGGTGCGGGCGCTTTTCACCGAGCCCATCCGGGCCGAGTGGTTTTCAAAAGCGTTCTTAGCCCAGGTTTCCGCCGAGCGGGTGGCGGCGATCGTGCGGCAACTCACGGCGCAACTGGGGGCGTTTGAGGGCGTTCGCAAGGAAGGTGAGAACTACGTCGCCGTCTTCGAGAAGGGCGAGGTCCCGGTGGTGATCCGGCTCGACGAAAAGGGGCGGATCGCGGGGCTTTTCTTGAAGCCGCCGAGGTCGAGGCTCCGCTCGCTTAGGGAGGCGGCGACCGCGATAGAAAAGCTTCCCGGGAAGACGAGCCTGCTGGTGCTGGAGGGAGACCGTCCCCTCGTCGAGCACGCCGCTGGCACCCGGCTCGCGGTGGGGTCGGCCTTCAAGCTCTCGGTGCTGGCGGCGTTGATGGAAGCAGTGGAAAACGGGGACCACCGCTGGGGGGAGACCCTACCCCTAAGGGCGGCGTGGAAGAGCCTCCCCTCCGGCGCCCTCCAGGACTGGCCCGCCGGCACCCCGCTCACCCTCGCCGACCTCGCCGGGCGGATGATGGCGGAGAGCGACAACACCGCCACCGACCACCTGATCCACCTTTTGGGGAGGGAGCGGGTCGAGCGCTTCGCCTACCAAAACCGTCCGCTCCTCGCCACCCGCGCGCTCTTTGTGCTTCGCACCGACCCCGAGCTCAAGGAGCGCTGGCTTAAAGGCGATGAGGCCGAGCGGCGGGCGGTGGTGCGGGAGGCTGAGGCCCGGCCGCTCCCCACCCCGGAAGAACTGCTCGCCGCCGGGGCGGACCTGAGGCTGGAGTGGCGCTACTCCACCCGCGAGCTCTGCGCCCTCGCCTACCGGGCGCTCAAGACCCCGCTTTCCGGGATCAACCCGGGGCTCGCCCGGCCGGAGGTCTGGAAGCAGATTGCCTTCAAAGGTGGAAGCGATCTCGGGGCATTGAACCTCACCACCGCCCTAGTGTCCAAAGACGACCGGCGCTACTGCGTGGCCGCGACCTGGAACAACCCGGAGGGGGTCGAAGCCGATCGCCTTTACGCCATCTACGGCGGGGTCCTCGACCTTTTGGCCCGGGGCACGCGGCGGTGATCTGGAGCCACCCACCTTCGGTGTCCTGCTTTCCCTATTGCTGCTCCGGGTGGCGCCGTTTTGGCCCTCGCCCTTCTGCCAGGAAAGGTTCTGCCTGCTTTGGTCCGCCTCGGGCCAGGCGCTCGCCGTGCGCTCGTTACTTTGGCTCCCCAATGTCCGGTAGGCTTTCCCTATGCGCACCTGGCTCTTCGTCCCCGGCCACGACGAGCGGAAGCTGAGGCGGGCCCTTTTGGGCGAGGCCGACGCGGTGATCGTGGACTGGGAGGACGCGGTTCCCGAGGAGAAGAAGACCGAAGCGCGAAAGACCACCGCCCGGGTGCTCTCGGAAGTCCAGCCCGGGCCCCGGGTCACGCTCCGCATCAACCACCCGGAGAGCCCCTTCTTCGAGGAGGACCTCGAGGCCCTCCCCCTGCCGCACGTCAACGCTTTGGTGCTGCCCAAGGTCGAGGCCCCGGGGGAGCTCCTTAGGGCCACGCGTGCCGGTCTTCCCCTCCTCGCCATGATCGAAAGCGCCCGGGCGGTGCTCTCCCTTTCCGAGATCGCCCGCGCCCGACCCGAGCGCTTCATCTTCGGCGCGCTCGACTACTTGAAGGACACCGGCGCCCGCCACACCCAGGAGGCCCTGCTCTTCGCCCGCAGCCTGCTGGTGAACGAAAGCCGCGCCGCCGGGATCGCGCCCCCGATCGGCGGGGTTTGGCCCTACCTCGACGACGAGGCAGGTCTTGTGGAGGAGGCCCGGCACGAGCGCGCGCTGGGTTTCGCCGGAAAGACCCTCCTTCACCCCAAGCAGATCGCGCCGGCAAAGCAAGCCTTCGCCCCCACCGAGGAAGAGCTAAGGGAGGCCCGGGCGATCCTCGCCGCCTGGGGGCGTGCCCGGGCCGAGGGCCGGGCGGTGGCCAGGCTCCCGGACGGGCGCTTCCTCGATCCGCCGGTGGTGGCCTGGGCCGAGCGGATCCTCAAGGAAGGGGGCTAGGTGGATACGGCTAGAAGCCGCTTGCCCATAAGGAAAAACCGCTCGCTGCTCTCGGTGAAGCTGCAGTCGCCGAGGAGCACCGCCCAGCCGCGCTTTTGGTAGAGCAGGAGCGCTGCGGCGTTTTGGCCCGCGCAGTGAGGAGGGCCACGGGCTCGGGCCGGCCAGAAAGAAGTTGGTCGTGGAGCCGCTCCCCTATCCCCCGGCCTCGGTACGCGGGAGTCACAAGGAGCTCGACGAACTCGAAGTGCTCCCCGAGCCACCCCTCGCGCATTGGTTGGGGCATCGTCTGGTAAACGAGGTCGTACCAGTACTTTTCGGGCCCGCCGGCGTAGCCATAGGCAAAGCCCAAAAGGTCGTTCCCGCTAAGCGAGAAGAGGGCTGAAAACCGCTTCCGCCCGGGGTGACGCCGCAGGATCGGGCGGCTTCGGCGAAACCTCACGGCTGCAGGGGCTCGCCGAACTCGACCAGGTTTCCCTGGGGGTCCTCGAGGACGAAGGTGCGGTAGCCGAAGTCGCGCTCCTCCAGGGGTCCTTTCGCCAGGCCCTTGGCCTTGAGCTCACGGTAGAGGGCGTCGACGTCGGCGACCTCGAGGAAAACCCCCGCGCCCCGGGTGGCCGCGCCCTCCTTGGCGGCGTGCAGCGCCAGGGTGGCAGGGCCGGTCGCGAACTCGACCCACATCCCGTAATCGGCGTGAACCTTGAGGCCGAGCCCCTGGTAGAAGGCCTTCATTACCTCTATGTCGGGGGTGTGGAGCACCACGAATCCTAGCCGCATCCCAACCTCCTTCCGGGGTGCGTTCAGCTTAGCAGAAGCCTTTCCGTGGCCGGTACTTGGTGTAATCGGCCAACACATCTGAGACTCTTTGGGGGACCGACTCCGCTTGCATCATAGCCAGGAACTCCAGGGGAGCAAGGCCGCCCAGGGCCCGGTGCGGCCGCTCGCGGTTGTAGTGGTCCAGGTAGG
>WFNN01000013.1 GCA_015488545.1 Thermaceae bacterium
CCCGCTTCGGCGGGGAAGGCCTGACCACGTGCCTTTTGCAGTATGATCCGGCGAGTCGTCCTCGGTGGCGAGGTTAAGGCCCGTGGGTGGGCCGGAGCCGGAGCGAAAGCGAGTCCGAACAGGGCGCGAGTCACCGGGGACGGACCCGAAGCCAGGCGATCTACCCATGCCCAGGGTGAAGGCCGGGTGACACCGGCCGGAGGCCCGAACCCGTGGAGGAGGAAAACTCCTGGGATGAGGTGTGGGTAGGAGTGAAAAGCTTATCGAGCCTGGGAATAGCTGGTTCTCCCCGAAATAGCTTTAGGGCTAGCCTCACCTTCGAAGCCGGCGGGGGTAGAGCACTGGATGGGCGAGGGGCAACCCGAGCCCAACCAAACTCCGAATACCGCCGGTGGATGGGTGGGAGTCAGCCCGCGGGGGATAACCTCCGCGGACGCGAGGGGAACAACCCAGACCGCCAGCTAAGGCCCCAAAGTCCGGGCTAAGTGGGAAAGGATGTTTCCCCGCGAAGACAGCCGGGAGGTTGGCTTAGAAGCAGCCATCCTTTAAAGAGTGCGTAATAGCTCACCGGTCGAGCGGGGGGGCGCCGAAAATGTAGCGGGGCTCAAGCCCGGCGCCGAAGCTGCGGGTTCTCGGGGCCTGCGGGCCTCGGGAGCGGTAGGGGAGCGTTCCCAGTGGGCCGAAGCCGAGCCGAGAGGCGAGGTGGACCGCTGGGAAGTGAGAATGCCGGAATGAGTAGCGCGAGCCGAGTGAGAATCTCGGCCACCGAATGCCTAAGGGTTCCTGGGGAAGGCTGATCCACCCAGGGTTAGGCGGGACCTAAGGTGAACCCGAAAGGGGTAGCCGATGGGCAGCCGGTTAATATTCCGGCCCCTCTCCCGAGCGATGACCAAGGGGGGACGCCGCGGGCCTGGCCCGGGCGGGGTGACGGACATCGAGACCCCGCGCAACCGCCAAGGCATCGGGGGCTAGGCAAATCCGGCCCCCGGCGAAGTCGAGGCGGGACGCGGAGCCGCTACGGCGGCGAAGTCGGGCGGGTCGGCGGCCAAGAAAAGCCTCTAGGGAGCTCGGGAGAGCCCGTACCGCAAACCGACACAGGTAGGCAGGGTGAGGATCCCAAGGTGGGCGAGAGAACCCTCGTTAGGGAACTCGGCAAACTGACCCCGTAACTTCGGGAGAAGGGGTGCCCGCGCCGTCCTTCCTTGAGGAGGGGCGGCTGTCGGGTCGCAGAGACCAGGCCCTGGCGACTGTTTACTAAAAACACAGCTCCCTGCCAACCCGAAAGGGGATGTATAGGGGGTGAGGCCTGGCCACTGCCGGAAGGTCAAGGGGAGGGGTGCAAGCTCCGAACCGAAGCCCCGGTGAAGGCCGGCCGTAACT
This sequence comes from Thermaceae bacterium, assembly GCA_015488545.1. GTDB lineage: Bacteria > Deinococcota > Deinococci > Deinococcales > Marinithermaceae > WFXV01. The sequence goes on from WFNN01000013.1 coordinate 1,381, forward strand.
ATAACGGTAGGAGCGGGGGGAGCAGGACCCCCCGCGAGGGCCGTTGTAAAATCCGGCTATATGCTGGGACAGCCCGTGGATCCCGGCCTACCGAGGAGGTGACAAAGGCTTGGGTGGGGCCAATCAGCAGGAAAGGCTCTCCAAGACCGAGGCGGCTCGGTGGTTCCTGGCCGGGTTCATCGAGGGCGAGGGGAGCTTCACCGTCTCCATCAAGGAGCACCCTGGGGCGAAGTACGGCTTCTACGTCGACCCGGAGTTCTTTATCTACCAGCATCGCAGCCGCCGCCGGATCTTAGAGCTGGCCCGGGAGACCTTTGGAACGGGCCGGATCTACCCGAAGCCCGGCAACCCGGAGGTGCTCGTCTTCGCGATCACCTGCCGTCGGAGCCTCCGGGAGAAGGTCTTGCCCTTCGTGGACAAGTACCTGCTCCCCTTCACGGCTCGGCGGAGACAGGTGGAGCTCTTCAAGGCCATCGTCCTGGCCCTCGAGCGTAAGGACCACCATTCCCCGGCTGGTCTGGCGCGCATCGTCGAGCAGGCGTATGCGCTGAACCCAGACGGCAAGGGGAAGGAGAGGAAACGCCCTCTCCCCGAGGTCTTGGGGAGAATCCTCAGAGGCCATACGCCGGACCCCTCGACGCCCCCGTCCGCCGCCCAGGCGGCGTGACGGGCCGGGACGGCGAGGGGAAGAGATGGTCCAGGCCCCATGGCGACATGGGGGGAACCTGCCTAAGGTAGCGAAGTTCCTTGTCGGGTAAGTTCCGACGCGCATGAATGGTGTAACGACTGGGGCGCTGTCCTAACGAGGGACTCGGCGAAATTGAAGCGCCGGTGAAAATGCCGGCGACCCGCGGCAGGACGGAAAGACCCCGTGGAGCTTTACTGGAGCTTGGCGTTGGGTCTTGGCGCGTCCTGTGTAGGATAGGTGGGAGGCTGGGAAGCCGGGGCGCCAGCCTCGGTGGAGCCGCCCTTGAAATACCACCCTGGGCGCGTTAGGGCTCTAACCGACCGCCGTGACGAGCGGCGGAGGGACAGCGCTAGGCGGACAGTTTGACTGGGGCGGTCGCCTCCTAAAGGGTAACGGAGGCGCGCGAAGGTCGGCTCAGGCGGGTTGGCGATCCGCCGTGGAGTGCAAGGGCAGAAGCCGGCCTGACTGCGAGACCGACAGGTCGAGCAGGGGCGAAAGCCGGCCCTAGTGACCCGGTGGTCCCGCGTGGAAGGGCCATCGATCAACGGATAAAAGTTACCCCGGGGATAACAGGCTGGTCTCCCCCGAGAGTCCACATCGACGGGGAGGTTCGGCACCTCGATGTCGGCCCATCTCATCCTGGGGCTGAAGCCGGTCCCAAGGGTTGGTCTGTTCGCCCATTAAAGAGGTACGCGAGCTGGGTTTAGACCGTCGCAAGACAGGTCGGTCCATATCCGCCGCGGGCGCAGGAGGCTTGAGGGGTGCTCCCCCTAGTACGAGAGGACCGGGGGGGCTGGACCGCTGGTGAACCGGTTGTCCCGCCAGGGGCACCGCCGGGTAGCTACCGTCCGGACGGGATAAGCGCTGAAGGCATCTAAGCGCGAAGCCCACCCCAAGATCAGGCCTCCGGCCTTGGCCTTCGGGCCAAGGGTAAGGGCCCTCCGAGACGAGGAGGTCGATAGGCCGCAGGTGGAAGCCCAGCAATGGGTGGAGCCGAGCGGTCCTAATCGCCCGAGCGCTTGCGCGACTCCACTCTATTCACTTTTCAACGACCAAGCCCATCCCCTACACAGTCCTGAGTGAAAGGGATTCCAGGCGGCCAGACCGGAGGGGCAACACCCGGCTCCATTCCGAACCCGGCAGTTAAGCCCTCCAGGGCCGATGGTACTAGGCTCGCAAGGGCCTGGGAGAGTAGGACGCCGCCTGGATCTTTTTTCTTTTTGAGAGCTCTTGCCAAACTCCCGGAGTTGTGCTATGTTTGCCTTGCTTTATCGTGGAAGTGAGGTGATGATTGGTGCACAGGATCTTACCTCTTCTGTGGGTAGTTTTAGCTCTTTCGGCAATGGAAGGAAGGGCCCAGGTTCCTGTACCGTGGCAGATCTGGGCAAGTCCAGTAGGGCAGGAACAACTGCTCATGGCCTCAGCGCTGAACGTCGTTACGGGCGGCCTCGGCGGTCTACTCAGCGGCTTGTGGCCTACCTTGATCGACGACCCCGAGGGTTGGTGCAATGGCGATCCTCTCAAAACGGGCCGCCTCGGCTACAGCTTGGGAATCGCCTCAGCCGGGATGATCGCCAGCGTATATGTCGGCACCATACGCCACGGCATCCCCGGAGACTGGGGATTAAGCCAAATGCTCGGGTTGGGGGGCGCTACCCTGGGTCTCAATCTCCTCTGCAAGCAAATTTACCCTATGGTTGAAAACCCTCTTCTTAAGGTCGCCTTGACCGTTCTCCTTCCCTCCGTCACGACTGCCGCGGGCAATGTCTTGGGCTTCAACTTCCACGTGGAGCTGGACAAGTACTGGATGAACAAGGTCAAGGAAAATCGAGAAACGAGCGCGAAGGCGAACTCGATGGCCCTTTCCGAGCAGTCTCGTCCTGCGTTTGTGCCCTGAGTGCTTTGATGATGAGCTTAAAGTGGCTTGAGGGAGGTGACCCCTCAAAGCTGTGTTGATGTTGACAGCTTCGGCCTTGAAGGATATAATCACGGCAACCTGCGGTCCCCGGTAGCTCAACTGGTAGAGCGACCGGCTGTTAACCGGTAGGTTGGAGGTTCGAGTCCTCCCCGGGGAGCCACCCTCCCCTGAAAGCGTCCCGCCTGCGCACCGGTTTCCACGACATGGACATGAGCTTTGAGGTTGTCGTACAATGGGGAACCGAGGGGCATAAGTAGGCGTGCACGAGCTGTCGGTGGCCGAGCGGCTGGTTCAGCTGGTCGAGGAGCACGCGCGTCGGGCGGGGGCGCGGCGGGTCCTCACGATCGCCATCAGGCTGGGGGCGCACTCCCACATCGCCGAGGAGGCGCTTTGCTTTTACTTTCAACAGCTCGCCACGGGCGGGCTGGCCGCCGGAGCTCGGCTGCAGATCGAGCGGGTCCCCATGCGCTTCCACTGCCATGCATGTAACGCGGAGTACGCGCCCGAGGCGGAGGACTGGCGCTGCCCGCGGTGCGGCCGCGTGGGGCGGCTGCTCGACGCCGGGGATGAGCTTTGGGTCGAGAGCCTCGAGATCGAAGCGGGGGGTGGAGAGCCGTCGTGATGAAGCCTTCCGAGGTGAAGCTCGTTCGGGTGGGGAGGAGCGCGCTGGCGGACAACGACGCGATCGCCCGACGCCTGCGCCAAAGGTTTCAAGAAGCGGGTGTGTTGGTCGTCAACGTGATCGGCGGGCCGGGGGCGGGCAAGACCTCGTTCATCTGTCGCACGATCGAGGCCC
>WFNN01000014.1 GCA_015488545.1 Thermaceae bacterium
CCACCGAGGCCCCGCCCGTGGTGCCGCCGGTGGGGACCTATCCCCGGGTGCAGGTCGCGGGCGCATCCGGCCGGAGGCTCGTCCTGCACGCCGCCCACCCCGAGGACCTCGTTCCTCTCTCCGCCAGCTTCGTCCGCGCCGGGGCGCTGGTGGTTCGCGCCGAGTTCGCCCCCGGCGAGGCCCAGGACCTGTCGCTCCCCGCCCTCCCGGCGCTTCCCCGAGTGCATCCGGTGGTGATCAAGAACCTCCCGAGCCTGGCCGGGCTTCTGGTGCGCCCCGGCGCGGACGAAGCTGGCGGAGAGGGGAACGAGGTCCTCGGGGTGGGCGGCGTGCAGGACGAGCCTCCGGCCGGATGCGCCCGCGACCTGCACCCGGGGATAGGTCCCCACCGGCGGCACCACGGGCGGGGCCTCGGTGGCCAGCTCCAGATCGCCGGTGATCCACACACGCCGCGCCCGGGCGGGGAGGCTCGCGAGCAAGTCGCCGACCAGCCGGCCCGCGAGGTCGAGGCGGTAGGTGCGCAGGGTCACCGGCTCCCCCGGGTAGGCCCGCACCCGGTAGGCGACAACCTGGCCGTTCCGGCTGACCTCGAGGGTCCGTCCCAGCTCGTCCTCAATGAGGACGCCCTTTCGCCCCACCGCCTCGACCACCCGGAACTCTCCCTCGACCGCCTCCTGGGTCTCGCGGTTGAACCCCTTGAGCCGCACGTAGACGGCGTGGTCCTCGCGCCACTTGAGGTAGTCGGCCACCGCGGTCTCGGGGGAAGCCACCAGGTGGCGGAAGGCGGTGTCGAAGCCGTTTTCGGCCAGGGGCCACAGCGCGAAGCCCGAGAGGGCCAGAAAGAGGGCCAGCGTCGCCTCCTGGGGGCTCGCGTAGCGGATGCGCAGGCTCCTCGAGGGGAAGAACCAGAACTGCAACCGGAGCGGCCAGAGCAGCGGAACGCCGTTGACGTTCAGGGTGTCGAGGAGGAGGTGACTCGCCCAGCCCCAGAGAAAGGCGGCCCGGAGGGCGTGACGCCCGGGCTCCAGGGGCCAGGTGAGCGCCGCCAGCACGAGGAGAAAGAGCAGCGAGTGAGTGATGGTGCGGTGGCCGAAGCGCCGCTCGATCCAGGCGGAGAGGGGGCGCACGAACTTGCCCGGGCCGGAGGTGGTGGTGTCCACGTCCGGGAGGACCGAGCCCCAGGCCAGGGCCAGGGCCTCGAGGGGCCCCACCTCGATCCCGAAGCCCCGGAGGAGGCTCGCGGTGAGCGCCGCCCCGGCGAGGTGGGTCCCGGCGGTCACTCGCGGCCCTCCCCGGGACGCCAGCTAAGGGTCGCCCCGGTGGCGATCGCCCGCGCCACCGCGCGGTGAAGCCGGGAGAGAAGATCAAGCAGCCAGCGCCCGGCACCGCCCGAGCCCACCGCTCACTCCCCCAGCCGCTCCTCCAGCGAAGCCAGCGCCTCCTCGAGGCGGGGCGCCAGCTCCGGGGCCTTCTCCAGCACATCGAGCCACATCTCGGAGAGAATCCCGTGCAGGTAGGCCAGGTAGTCCGCCCCCGGAGGCCTCCGGCCCAGCGCGGCGACCTCCGCCGCGAGCTTGGCCCGCTCGGCCTCGAGGTAGCGTACCCGCGCCTCCAGTTCCGCAATCCGCTCGTTCACCGCCCGCCTCCTTTCCGCTTCCTCGCTCACCGCTCCGCCTCCCCCGGCGGAAGCTCCTGGTCGCCGGGTAGTTTGCCTGAAAGCGCCGCCCGCACCGCCTCGGCGGGAAGACGGGTGACCTCCTGCAGCCGGGCGAACGCCAGCGCCAGATCGAGGTTGGCCTTGTAGAGCGAAAGCTCCGCCCTCGAGAGGGCCTCGGCCTGGGCAAGGAGGTCGGCCTGGGTGATCGCCCCCACCCGCGCCCTGGCCCGGGCGGCCTCGAGGGCGGCCCGGGCGGCCTCCACCCGGTCGCTCGCCTGGCGGGCGGCCTCCCGGGCGTAGAGGTAGCCAAAGTAGGCCTCGCTCACCTCCCGGTAAAGCCGCCAGCGCTCGGACTCGGCGCGGGCCTTGGCGGCGCGGAGGGCATCCGTGTTCATGGAGAGGAGCTTCGCCAGGTCAAGCCGGAGGGTGAGCGAGTAGCCCGGGCGCACTTGATCGAAGCTCCCGCTGAGCGTGAGGCTCGCCCCGGCATCCACCGCCCCGAGGAACGAGGCCTCGGCGCGCGCGGCCTCGAGGTCCGCCTCGGCCTGGAGGTATCCGGGGTCACGCCCCAGGGACAGGGCGTAGAGCCGCTTCAGGGCCTTGATTTCCCCCGCCGCGAGCCCGGCCGGAGGTTGGGACTGGGCCAGCACTACCCCCAGGAAAAGAAGGCCAATGAGAAGCCAGTTGTGCCTCATTTCACGACCACCGCCTTCCGCAACCAGGGGGAGAGCACGACGAACGCCGCCACCCCGATGCCCCCCATGACGTAGAGGTCCATCTCGCCCCGGGCCAGGCCCAGGTAGCGGGTGGCGATGGCCACTCCACCGAGCACCAGCAGCACCGGCGCCAGGGCCACGCCCCGCTCCTCCCGGTGGGCCAGGCCCTCGGCGTAGCCCGTTCCTACGTCGCGATTTTTCACGATGTCCTCGGCCCGGACGAAGCGCACCAGGCGCTCGATCTCCCCCGGGATCCCGCCAGCCAGCGCCAGGACACGCGACTTGTAGACCTCGGGGTCCTCGGCGACAACGCCGTAGCGCGCCACCAGCGCCTCCACGAGCTCCCGGCTCTCCTTTGGCGTGAGGGGCGGAAGGTCCACGCGCTCAAAGCGCGCCCAGAGCCGCTTGGTTCCCGCCTTGCGCAGGGTCTCGGGGTAAGCGGCGAGGACGAGAGTCGCCTCCTCGGCGAAGGACACCAGCCAGGGGACCATGCTCGAGGTGACGCCCGAGGCGTCGTCCGCGACCAGGGTTACCCGGCTCGCGCCCCGCTCGTTCCAGGCCCGCAGGGCCTCGAGGATGGAGCGGGCCTTCTCCTCGTTGGTGGGGTGCTGCTTGCTCCAGCCCTTGAGGTCGGCCCGGAGGTCCTTGGTGTATGACACCCCGGGGACCGGCACCCGCGCCTCCCAGAGACCGGCGAAGACCTCCTTCAGGAAGGCGCCGAAGGGGGCTACCCGGTCCACCCAGACCACCGGGCTCCACTCCTTGAGCGCGGGGTGGAGGGCCTCGAGGAGGGCGCTCTTGCCGTATCCCGGCGGAGCCACCAGAACCACGCTTCGCCCAGCCCGGACGGCGAGCAGAAGCGCCCGGCCCTCGCCGGTCCTGCCCACGAACCCGTCCATGCTCTAAAGTTACTGCATTACTGTATTCAGTATCTACTGCACTACTGCATGTTCACTTCCGGGCCTAAAACCCTCAAAAGATCGCGCCCGTTTCACTCGCCGACCTACTTACCGCAGTAATTACTGCATGCAGCAATTACTGCGTTCAGCAACCCGCGAGCGCCCCATCGCCGCGGCTTTTGTTGCGCCCGCTGGGAAGCTTGCGTAGAATGCACCCGTGAACCTCTACTACACCCCGGAGGAGCTGGCCCGGGCGCTCAAGGTGAGCGGCGAGATGATCCGCTCCCGGTTGCGTCGCGGAGAAATCCAGGGCCTGCGCCTCGGGCGGGTCTGGCGGGTTCCCCGCGAAGAGGCCCTCAGGCTCTTGGGCGAGGAGGGCCTCCGGGCCCTGGACGAGGCCCTGGCGGCCGAGAAGGAGGGCCGACCATGAAGCTCGCTGTCCTGAACCTCAAGGGCGGGACCGGGAAGACCACCTCGGCGGTCTTCCTAGCGGCCGGCTTGGCCACCGACGGCCCCACGCTCCTCATTGACGCCGACCCCCAGGGCTCAGCGCTCTCCTGGAGCGAGGCCGCCGGGGGATTCGAGTTCCCGGTGGTGGCCCTGCCGGTGCGCGACCTGCACAAGCGCGTACCCCAGCTCGCCGGTGGCTACAAGCATCTGGTGGTGGACACCCCGCCGGGGGACGCCGGGATCGTGCGCAGCGCCCTGCTGGCGGCGGACCTTGCGCTTTTGCCCATCCCGCCGAGCCTCATGGACCTCGACCGGCTGATGCCGACCCTGGAGCTTCTCTCTGAAGTCGAGCCCATGAACCCGGTGCGGGTGCTTGTCCTCCTCACCCGGGTGCGCAGAAACACCCGGAGCGCCCGGGCGGCCCGAGAGGCCCTCGCCGAGCTCGGGATGCCGGTGATGGAAACCGAGGTTCCCCTGAAAGAGGTCTACGCCTCCGCCTTCGGGCTTCCGGTGGAGCGGCTTTTTGAGTACGAGTACGCAGTGCGCGAGCTCCTCGGCGTGGAGGTGCCCCGGTGAGCAAGCCAAAGAGCGCGAAGGACATCCTGGAACGCATGAAGACGGTGGCGGCCCG
>WFNN01000015.1 GCA_015488545.1 Thermaceae bacterium
CGTTCCCGCCCCCCGCCGGATCGCCTAGCGGCTCTGGCGGATCAGCCCCCGCAGCATGGAAAGCTCCCCTTCGGTGGGCGCCGCCCGGTGAAAGACCCGCCGGAAGGCCCGCATCACGTGGGGCAACCGGCGCTCATCGGTGTAACCGATCTCGAGCAGAAACGCCTCGAGATCGGCGAAAAAGCCTTCCATGTGCTCGGCGGCGGCCGGGGCCGGCGGCGCGGTGCCGCCGGACCGGGCAAGAAAGAGCTCGTAGGCCAGCACCAGCACCGCCTGGGCCAGGTTCAGGCTCTTGAAGGCCGGGTCGGTGGGAATGCGGATCACGAAGTGCGCCCGATCGAGCTCGGCGTTGGTGAGCCCGGAACGCTCCCGGCCGAAAACCAGCGCTACCCGCTGGCCGGCCTCCAGAGCCCCCCGGAGGAACGGCGCCACCTCCCGCGGGGTGGTGGGCTCGCCGGGGTACTCCTCCCGAGCCCGGGCGGTGGCGGCCGCCACCCAATGCACCCCTTCCAGGGCCTGGTCCAGGGTGTCGACCACGCGGGCCCTTTCCAGGACGTCCCGGGCGCCCACCGCGAACTTAAACGACTCGGGCCCGACGGCGGCCTGGGGGCTGGCCAACACGAGCTCGCGAAGGCCGAAATTCTTCATGGCCCGGGCCACCATACCGATGTTCCCGGACTCCTGGACCCCAACCAACACCACCCGCGCGCCCGGCATCGAGAACCATATTACGGTCGGGCCGCGGAGCTACTCCGCGAGCCAGCGCGCCAGCGTGCGTACCCCGAACCCGGTGGCGCCGGCCGGCCCCTCTTCCCACTCCTCGGGCTGGAATGCCGGACCGGCGATGTCGAGGTGGGCGTAGGGCTCCCGCACGAACTCGGTGAGGAAGAGCGCCGCCTGAATGGCCCCGCCCTGGCGGGTGCCCACGTTGGCGATATCGGCCACCTCGCTTTTTAAAAGTTTGCGGTAGCTCTCCTCCAGGGGCATCGGCCAGACCTTTTCGCCCTCACGATCGGCTGCCCGGGCCAAAGCCTCGCCAAGCCGGGGGTCGGTGGCGAAGAGGGCAGCGATCTTCCGCCCGAGCGCCACCACCGCCGAACCCGTGAGGGTGGCGATGGAGACCACCGCGTCGGGGGCCTGGCGGCCGGCGTAGACCAGGGCGTCGGCCAGGGTCAGGCGCCCCTCGGCGTCGGTATTCTTCACCTCGATCGTTTTACCGTTCATGGCCCGGACGACCTCGTCAACCACGTAGGCGGTGCCGCTGATCTTGTTCTCGGCGGCGGCAATGACGCCATGCACCTCGACCGCCGGCTGCAATTCCGCCAGTGCCCGAAAAACCCCCAGCACCGCCGCCGCCCCTGCCATGTCGGCCTTCATGTGCTGCATCCCCTCGGTGGGCTTCAGGGAATACCCGCCGGTGTCAAAGCAAAGCCCCTTGCCCACCAGGGCCACCCGGCGCCGGGATTTCGCCGGCCGGTAGACCAGGTGGATCAGCCGGGGTGGGTTGGCCGAGCCCCGGGCCACCGCCAGGAAGGCCCCCATCCCCAGCGCCTCGATCTGTTCGGGTCCGAGCACTTCGACCTCAAAGCCGTGCGTTTCAGCCAGCGCCCGGGCCTCCTCCGCCAACCGCTCGGGCGTCATCCGGTTAGGGGGCTCGTTGACCAGATCGCGCGCGTACAGCGTGGCACCAGCCAGGGCGGTGGCCTCAGCCACCGCCCTTCCCCGGCCCCGAGCGATCCAGTACCGCACCCGGGGAACCTTGGCGTCCGAACGGTACTTCACGAAGCGGTAGCTGCCCAGGTGGAGCCCTTCTGCGAGCGCGTAGCTGGCGGTTTCGCGGCCGAGCCGGTCGGCCCAGAAGTTTTCCACCGCCACCTCGCGCACCCCCAGGCGGATCGCCTCCCGGGCCACCCGGGCCGCCGCCCGCCGCACCCGGTCGGGGTTCACCCCGCGCCGACCCCCAAGCCCCAGCAAAAGGAGGTACCCCTCGCCGTGCCACAGGAGCAGGTGTTCCCCCTCCTGGCCACGGAACTTGCTGCGCTTTACGGCCGCCTTGAGCACCCCACCCAGGGCGGCGTCCAAGGCTTCACCCGCGTCGGTTAGCCGGCCCGACACCACCCCCACGACCCGTAGTTGGGCCGGGAGCTCGGCCACCGGCCGGCGCGCGGATCTTAGATCGATCTTCATAACGTCTCTGAGCATACCACGGTGGGCTTCTCCCCATTCTCACCGACTTCGGTAAGAATGGGGGCGTGAAGACGATCGGCGGAAGCGCGGCCCTCGAGGGCGTAATGATGAAGGCCCCCGGCACCTGGGCCCTGGCCGTCCGGCTGCCTTCGGGAAAGATCCACGTCGAACGCCATCCCGAACCGGACGACTGGACCCGCCGCCCCTGGGCCCGCTGGCCGCTGGTCCGGGGGCTGGCGGCTCTCTACGACGCCCTTCGGGTCTCCTACGTCGCCCTGGCCCGCAGCGCCCAGCTGGCCGAAGGCGAGGACGAACCGATCGGCCGGGGAGCGCTCTGGGCCACCATGGGTCTGAGCACCCTGGTCGGCATCCTCTTCTTCATCGTGCTCCCGGCTTACGTCGCCGGCTTCGCCGCCGACGCCCGTGCCCACCCGGTCCTCTTTAACGCCCTGGCAGGCCTCTTGAAGGCCGCCGTGCTGGTGGGGTACCTGCTCTTTCTACGCCGATTTCCCGACACCCGGCGGTTTTTCATGTACCACGGCGCCGAACACAAGGCCATTCACGCCTACGAAAAGGGGCTGCCCCTGACGGTGGCGAACGTCCGGGCCCAGCCTCGCTTCCACCCGCGTTGCGGAACCACGTTCATCGCTTTTGTCATCCTGGCCTCGATCCTGGTTTACAGCTTCCTCCCCCGCGCCGACCTGCTGTGGTGGCGCCTTCTGGGGCGGGTGGTCTTCTTGCCGCTGGTGGCGGGGGTGGCCTTCGAGCTTTTGCGCTTTTCCGCCAGCCACGACGACCCCTTCTCCCGGGGGCTCCGCTGGCTGGGCTACCGCTTCCAGGGGCTGACCGTCGACGAGCCCACCGACGCCATGATCGAGGTGGCGATCAAGAGCACCGAGGCCGCGGTGGCCGAGGGGGACGCAAAGCCGGCAGTAGCCTAAAAAACCTTAGGACATCTATACTCTCACCCAACCCTTAAAGTTGGTCCGTCGGCAGAGCGAGGGCCAGATCCCAAGCCGGCGCGCTCGGCTGGCGGAAGGGACGGTGGGATACAGCCAAACGCATCGGCAGAGCGTAAACCGCTCCCAGGCTATAAGGCCTTTTAGCACCCATGGAGTTGGGAAGATGCGAAAGGTATGGCTTGCGGGCCTAGGGCTCGGCCTGGCCCTTTTCCTAAGCGGCTGCGGCATGGTGCTCTCCATGTTCGGCGGCGGCGGAAACAGCTTCATCAGCGGCGAGAAGGTCGTCCTAACCGGAACGCTGATCAACTGGCCGGGGGGAACCGGCACCATCTACAACGTCCACTCAGAGCCGGTTGAGATCGGTCAGACCAACCCGATGACCGGTGCCGTCCAAGACGACGGCAGCTTCACCCTCACCCTCACCTACCCGCCCTCCTGGAACGCCCTCGACACCCTCGACGACTGCGGCGGGTCAATCCAGATCAGCGATCCCACCGTCCAGGTCACCGAGCTCATGGCTCAGGTAAAAGACCAGAACGGCACCCCCATAGGCAGCGCGGAAGAGCGCAACACCGCCTCAACGGGCCCGGCCGTGGGCAACAAGTGGATCATGTACCTCTTTGCCGAGGGCGACGTCAGCTACCACGGCACCTGCACCCAGGGCGACGCCACCACCACCGCCGACGTGAGCCTAAGGCAGGGGTGGAACGCGGTGGTCGTGGAGATTACCGACGTCAAGACCTCGAACGGGTTCCTGGTGGCCTCGGGGATCAAGGAGTACGTGGCCACCAGCGAAAGCGGCTTCCACTGGTACTTCGACGCCTGGTGAAACCAAAAGTGAGCCCCACCCGGCCGCGTGCTGCGGCCGGGTGGTACCGTGTCGCTTGTGAAGCCGCGGGTGGTGCTTGGCCTTTCCGGCGGGGTGGACTCGGCGGTGGCCGGCCTCCTGCTTCAAAAGGCGGGGTACGAGGTGGTCGGGGTGATGCTCCGCCTCGAGGCCGGCCATGCCCCCAACTCCTGCTGCAACGCCGCTGCCCAGGCCCGCGCCGCCCGGGTCGCTGAGCGCTTGGGGATCCCCTTCGTGGTGAAGGGGGAGGAAGCCCGCTTTGCCGCCCGGGTGATCGAGGCCTACCTCGAGGGCCACCGGGTCGGCACCACCCCGAACCCCTGCGTCCGCTGCAACCCCTTCGTCAAGTTCGCAGGCCTGGTGGAGGTTGCCGACCGCGTGGGGGCCGAGTTCGTGGCCACCGGGCACTACGTTCGGAAGGTGGACGGCCGCCTCCACCGCGGTCGGGACCACGCCAAGGACCAGAGCTACTTCCTCTGGGGGCTCTTGCCCGGGGTTTTGGCGCGAAGCCTCTTCCCCCTCGGGGAACTCACCAAGCCGGAGGTGCGCCGGCTCGCCGCCCGGGCGGGCCTCGAGGTCGCCCGGACCCCCGAGAGCCAGAACCTTTGCTTCGTGGAGAACGACCCCAAGGGGTTCCTGCGGGCCCGGCTTGGAACCCGGCCGGGCCCGGTGGTGGAGGTCACCACCGGTAAGGTGGTGGGGGAGCACCCCGGCGCCCACCTCTTTACCGTGGGGCAAAAGCGCGGCCTGGGGCTTTTTAAAAGCCACCGCCGGCTCTACGTGGTGGCCACCGACCCGGCCACCAACACCGTCTACGTCGGCCCCCGGGAAGCGGCAATGGCCGAAGGGCTGGTCGCCACCCAGCCCAACTACCTTGTCCCCCCTCCGGCCTGGCCGGAGCAGGTCTCGGTCCAGGTTCGTCACCGCGCCCAGCCGGCCCCGGCGCGGGTGATCCGGGCCGACCGGGAAACCCTGGAGCTCGCCTTCCTGGAACCCGTCTTTGCGGTTGCCCCCGGGCAGTCGGCGGTGGTTTACCACGGGGATCTGTTGCTCGGGGGCGGTGACATCAAGGCGGCGAAGGGAACCCTGCTAGAAAGGCCGGCACCCGCCGCGGCACGCTAGCCAGCGCCCGATAGACCGCCCAGTCATGAGCCACCCGGCCCAGGTAGCGGCGGGGCTCGTCGCGGGGCTGGAAGCGCCAGAAATCCTCGAAGTTTCGGTATTTCCCGAGCCCCCGGGCCACGTAGCCGGGGCCGCCGTTGTAGGCGGTGAGGGCCAGGCGGACGTCGCCAAAACGTCGCTTCAAACGCCCCAGGTAGTAGGCCCCGTAGCGGATGGCGGCCCGGGGGTCCTCGGGGTCGGCGGGCGGTTCACCGATCCCATCGGCCACCACACGCCAGGTGGCGTCGGTGAACTGCAAGAGCCCCCGTGCCCCGGTGGGGCTCACCGCCCGGGGGTCGAAGGCGGACTCCACCCGGATCACCGCGTAGAGCAGCCAGGGGTCTAGGCCGTTTCGCCGGGCCTCGGCAAAGACCGCCGTCCGCCAGGGGGTGGGGTAGCGAAGCCGCACACCCCCGTAGCGCGCGGCGTTCCGGTAATCCCCGAGAAGGTAAAGGACCCAGGCCCAGGCCCGTCGGTCGTCGCCGGTCGCTCGACGAGCCCGCACGCGGGCCTCGCCTTTGGCCCACGCCCAGCGGCCGGCGCGGGCCAGGACCCAAACCCCGTCAAGCCCTTTCGGCCGCTTGCGGGGCAAGGGGTCGACCCCCAAGCGACCTAGGGGCTTGCCGGAAAGGGCCGCGTACCCGCCGCGAAGCCAGCGGTAAGCCCGGCGGGCGAGCGACCCATCGCCCAGGCGCCGGGCCAGCTGGTAAGCGCGGTAGGCGGCGGCCGCGCCGAGCTCGGTGGGCCGCTGAGCAAGCATTAGGTAGAGGGCCACCGCCCGCCGGGGTTCGCCCGCCTCGAGCCGGCCGGCCGCCTCCCACATCCCCCGATCCCCGGCCTCCAGGAAGGCCCGCGCCGCCGCCCTTCGGCGCCCCTGGGCCCAAAGGGCCTGCGCCACCCCCAGCCAATCGCCCGCCATCCGGTAGGCGATCTCCGCCTCGCGGTAGCGCCCGAGGGCCAAAAGCGCCCGCCCGCGGTCCCCGGGTTTCTCAAGCAGCCTTAGCGCCTCGCGGTAGCGACCGAGCCCCAATAAGGCCCGCCCCCGGTCTTCGGCTCTGCGGGCGTAACGAAGCGCCTCGCCATAACGTCCAGCGGACAAAAGGGCGGCCTCGGCTGCCGGGTGCCCTTTTTCGGCCAGGCGGGCGAGGGCCTTTTGGGCCTCGGGGCGTCCGATCACCCGCCGGTAGAGGGCCACCGCCCGGTCGGGCTCCCCCAGCCGCTCCAGCAGGCGCCCCCCCCAAAGCGCCGCCCCTCGGCCCTCGACGGCCAACACCGCGGCTACCTGGCGAAGACGCTCTTCCAGAGGGACCCGAGGGTCCTCGGCGAGGGCCCGAGCCGCCACCACCGCGGCGTAACCTTGCGTACCGGCGATGGCGCGAAGGGCGGCCAGGTCCCGGGCGGCGAGGGCCACCGCGAGCCGCCCCCAGGGCCGGGGGAGGCCCCCCTCCTGGAGCGAGGGCCGGGGCCATCCCCAGAAGACGAGCACCGCCAGGAGCAAGAGGGACACAACCCATACCGGCCGGCGCACCTTGCTCCAACCCTACTGGACAAACCCCCAGGGGGGGATTAGCATGGTGGACGCGGTGCGTGGGGCCGTGGCGCAGCTGGGAGCGCGCCTGAATCGCACTCAGGAGGTCAGGGGTTCGAATCCCCTCGGCTCCACCAAGCAAAGAGGGCGGCCAATGGCCGCCCTCGCTTCTTTACTGCCGGGCTACTCGCGCTCGCCCAGGAATACGCCGTGCCAGGTGTGCACCCAGACCTCGCCGGAGTAGGCGTTCACCGAGAGCATCCCCTCGATCCCCTTCCGGCCAAAGTCGAAGGTGTAGTAGCCGTCAAAGGCCTGCTCCTCGAGGATTTGGCTCCCCGGGAGGTAGCCTTTCAAAAACTCCAGGGCCAAGTTCTTGGCCGCCTCAATGTCGTAGCGCGGCTGGGTGCCCAGGTAGCGGGAAGCGCCCCGCCACATCATGTTGGGCCCGGGTTCGGGAAAGACCACGCCGCTATACCGGTCGACCAGCACCTCGGCAAGGCCACGACCCTCCCTATCCACGATCTGGGCGTAGTAGTTCTGGCTGAACGCCATCACGTCCTTGACCTCGGCCCCGGGGGCCACGCGGGCCGCAAAGTCGGCCAGCCGACGCCGGGCTTCGTCTTCGGAAATCGGGCGGGCGGTGGGAGGGTAAACGCCCATCATCCCGGACATCCCGGGGCCGCCCATACCCATCCCCGGGCCGCCCATCATCCCCCCGTAGCCGTAGCCGTAGCCGGCGCCAGGGGCCCCGTAGCCGCCCATCATTCCCTGCCCGAAAACCAGGGCGAGCCCCAAAACCAGCACCACCGTTGCCGCGATCACCGCGTTCTTCCTGTTCGCTTGGTTCCTCATCGTCCACCTCCAAGGCCAGGATCGACCCTGCTTGTAAAGGTCACGTAAAGCCGGGAGTCGGCAGGGAAGCAAAGATGGCCCCCGCGCTTGCGGGGGCCCAAAAGCCAAGGAAGTTAGCGGTAGCGGTTGTCGAGCCTAAAGCCCGCCGCCTGCCAGGCGTTCATTCCCCCCGCCAGGTCGTAGACCCGGGTGTACCCCAGCCGCACCAGGGTTTGGGCCGCCGCCCGGCTCATGGCCCCGCTCCGGCAGTAGACCACCAGGGGTGTGCCCTTGTCGGCCGGCAGCTTCTTCGCAAGCTCGGCCACCCGGTTGTAGGGGATCAAAAGATCGGTACCGGGAATCTCCCCGGCGTAAGGAACGTGCACGTTGACCAGCAAGAAGCCCTTATCCTTCCGGACCAGGAGGGGCAAAAGCGTCCGCACGTCGATGGAAACCACGCGGCCGGGGGCCGCCGGGGGCAGGCCGCCGTGGCCCGGGTGGGCCACGGCGGGCCCGAAAAGCAGCGCCAGAAAAGCGGCCGGCGGTAAGGCGACCCGGCCCCTCACGACTCCCCCACCTCCGCTTTCAATCGGGCCAGCTCGGCGTCGAGCGCCTCTTCCTCGTTCAGGCTAGCGAAGGCCTCCTCGAGGCCCTCCTCGGCGTCCAGGGCGGCCAACGCTTGGTGGCGATCGGCCATCGCCTCGATTTTCTCGGCCATCGCCTCGAACGCCTCCGCCGCCGGGTGTGCGTCGGTGCGGGCCGCGAGGGAACGAACCGACTCGGCAGCGCGGTAGGTTTGCCGCTTGGCCACGAGCACCCGCTTTTTCGCCTCGGCCTCGGCGATCTTGGCCCTCAGGGCCTCGAGCTGGGCCTTGAGGCGCTCCGAAATGATGCGCTCGTCCTTAAGTTGGCGGTCGAGCTCCTCGGCCAGCGCCTCGGCCTGGCGCGCTTTCTTCAAAGCCTCCCGAGCCAGATCGTCGCGTCCCGCTTTAACCGCCTCGCGGGCCCGCACCCGCCAGGTTTCCGCCATGGCACGGTAGGCCCGGACCTCCCGGGAGAGCCGGGCCTCCTCGGCCAGGACACCCGCGACCTCCTCCTTGGCCTGGCGGTAGGCGTTCTTCATGTCCATAAGGGCCTGGGCGAGGATCTTCTCCGGGTCCTCGACCCGAGCAAGCAGGTCGTTCAAATTGGCGCGCAAAAGGCGCCCGATACGATCGAAAAGGGTCATTGGCTTTCTCCTTCCATGCCCGTTACCCGGGCCAGCGCTTCTTCGGCCTCGAGGCTTGCCACCAACGCCTCGAGCTTCAAAAGCGCCCGTTCACTGCTCTTTAGGGCTCGCTCGGTGTTCCGAAGGGCATCTTCGATCGCGAGCTTTTCCTCAAACCGCTCATGGGCTTCCAGTCCGAGCTCGCGGAGGGCGTCGGCGGCGCCCTCCTCCAAGACCGCCAGCCGGGCCTTCAAGCGACCACGCTCTTCCCTGAGCGACGAAACGCGATTCCGGATGTTGACGAGCTCCTTCCTGGCCGCCTCCAGCTCGGAGGCGACCCCCGGGGCGGCGGCGGGCGCGGCCTTGAGCCGACCCTTCGCGGCCAGGTACGCTTCCCGGTCGAGCTCGCCCCGGGCGTACTGCAAATCCAACGGGTCCTCGCGGGGAAGAACCCGCTCGCCGCCTTCGTCCAGCCGGTGCCGGTGATACCTCTTTCCGCCGTGGCAGCCCATGCTAACCCTCCAGATCCCGTACCAGGCGCTGGTACGTTTCGCGATCGATCTCCCCGCGCGCGTAGCGCTCGCGGGCGGCCTCCACCGCACTTCTCGGGCTGCCTCCGCCCGGTCGCGGCCGCTCGGGCCCCCTTAACAGGTAGACCAGCAAGACCACGGGAAGCGCCAGAAGAAGCAGCATCCAAAACCCGCCGAAGCCCATCACGCTTCCACCTCCAACCGACGGATCGCCCGGTCAAGGCGGGTTCGCACCTCGCCCGCGAGCTCGGGGTCGGGACGCTCGGTAGCCCCGCCGAGGGCAACGGCGGGGTCCTGGTAAAGGACCGCCACCCTCCCATCCCCCTCATCCCGCACCACCAGGGCACACGGGAGCACAACCCCCACGTCGGGGTGGCGCTTTATCGCCTCCTCGGCCAGGGCGGGGTGGCAAACCCCAAGCCGCACGTAGGCCGGCATGTCCACGCCGCGCTTTTCCTCTAGCACCTGGTGAAACGGTACCCGGGTAAGCAGCCCGAAGCCCTCCTCTTTGAGGGCCAGGAGGAGTTTGTCCTCAACCTCCTGGGCAGTGCCCCTCAGAAACGTTTTTACGATCATTCCTTCACCTCCAGCCTTATTGGACTTCGGGCTTGTAAAGCTCCCGTAAAGCCCCTAGGCCAACCGCACCCGGCGGAGGAGCATGGCGTTCACCGCCACGATGATGGTGGAAAGACTCATGAAGAGCGCCCCCACCGCAGGATTGAGCACGACACCCAGGGGGTAGGCCACCCCCGCTGCCAGGGGGATCGCCACCACGTTGTAGCCGCTGGCCCAAAGCAGGTTCTGCACCATCTTGGCGTAGGTCGCCCGAGCCAGCTTGAGCGCCCGGACCACGTCAAGAGGATCGTTCTCAATGAGGACCAGGTCCGCCGATTCGATGGCCACGTGGGTGCCAGCCCCGATTGCAATGCCCAGATCGGCCTCGACCAGGGCCGGGGCGTCGTTGATGCCGTCCCCGACGAAGGCCACCCGACCGCGCCCGGCCAGCTCCCGTTTGAGCTCGGCGACGATCCGCGCCTTATCCGCAGGAAGCACGCGGGCGAAGAACCGGCGGATACCGAGCTCTTCGGCCACGGTGCGGGCCACGGCCTCGGCGTCACCGGTCACCATGACCGGTTCGACCCCCATGGCCAAAAGCCGTTTGACCGCTGCCCGCGCGCTCTCCCGGACCCGATCGGCCAGCGACAAAAGCCCCAAAACGCGCCCTTCCTCAAAAAGGAGAATGGCGCTTTCTCCGCGGGACTCCGCCTCCTTTAGGGCAGGGCCCAGCTCACCGAGGGCGAGCCCAAAATCGGAAAGCCACTCGGGCCGGCCCACGTAGACGGTCCGCCCCCCGACCTCGCCCCGAATGCCCTGCCCCGGCACCGCCTGAGCCCCGCCGACCTCCGGCAAAGCCAGCCCCCTGGCCCTAGCCGCCTCCACGATGGCCTCGGCCAGGGGATGGCTGCTGGTGGCCTCGAGGGCAGCCGCCAAGCGGAGCACCTCCTCTTCGGGGATCCCGGCACCCACCACCCGGCGCACCGCAAACCGCCCCTCGGTCAGGGTGCCGGTTTTGTCAAAGGCCACCGCCCGGACGTTCCAGGCGCGCTCAAACGCCTCCCGGTTCCGCACCAGAATGCCGTTTCGGGCCGCTATAGCGGTGGCGTTGGTGGTTACCAGGGGAATGGCGAGCCCTAGGGCGTGGGGGCAGGCGATCACCAGGGTGGTCACCGCGAGCGCCAGGGCAAAGTTGAAGCCCTGGCCCAGCGCCAGCCAGACCACGAAAGAAATCGTTCCCGCCGCCACCGCCACGAAAAAGAGCCAGCCGGCGGCCCGGTCGGCCAGGGCCTGGAACCGGCTGCGGGCCGCCTGGGCCTCCTTCACCAGCCGAACGATCTGCGAAAGCGTGGTGGCCTCGCCGGTACGAAGGACGCGGACCTTCAACACCCCTTCGTTGTTGATCGAACCGGCCACCACCTCGTCCCCCTCTTGCTTGGTGACCGGCTTGGACTCACCGGTTAGGAAAGCCTCGTTGACGCTGCTGGTGCCCTCGACCACCACGCCGTCGGCGGGAACCTGCTCCCCGGGCAGCACCAGAATGAGATCGCCCTCCCGGAGTTCGTGGGCCGGTACGTCCTTGGCCTCGCCGCCCTCCAGGCGATGGGCCACCTGGGGCAAAAGTTCGGCCAAGGCCTCCAGCGCCCGACCGGCCTGCTGAACACTGGTCATCTCTAGCCAGTGGCCCAGGAGCATGACGTCGATCAGCGTGGCGAGCTCCCAGTAAAACGGCCGCCCGGGAAACCCAAGCGAGACCGCCAGGCTATAGATGTAAGCCACCGTGATGGCCAACGCGATCAAGCTCATCATTCCGGGCCGGCGGATCCGGAACTCGCGAAGGGCCCCTACTAGGAAGGGCTTGCCCCCATAGAAGTAGAGCACCGTGCCCAGCACCGGCCCCACCCACGCGGTCCAGGGAGCCTGGAAGGCCTGGTACCCAAGCCAGGATTGGAGCTGGGTAGAAAAGTAAAGGACGGGAACGGTTAGCAAAGCGCTAACCCAGAAGCGCCGCAGAAAGTCCCTGGGATCGTGACCTTCGTGTTTATCGTGCCCCTCATGCCCCGAGCCGTGATCCGACGGGTGGGCAACCTCTCCCGGGGGGTGCACGTGGGCCTCCGGCTTGGCCGGCTCGTGGTGCCCGTGGTGCTCGTGTTCGTTTTTCATGACCTACCTCACCTTCCGTTCAGGACCGCGCCCCCGAAAACGATCGATGAACGCGGCCGCCAACTCGGCGTCAAAGGGTGCCAGATCGAGACGCTGTCCCCAGGCGGTCAGCACCACCTTTTCGCCTAATCCCTTCAAGGGTACCACCACGACCCCCGCGAAGGGATCGCTGAAAAAACCCGCCCAACGCTGCAGAAGCGCCAAAGCCTGCGGGGCCGGCCGGTCGTAATAGACCACCACGTCGCCGTGCTCAAGGCTGTGCACCAAGCGAGCAAACGCAGGACGCTGACGGTAGCCACGTCGCGGGGGCTGTGGGGACCCGAGGTCGGGGGCAGGTTGGCGTAGCGGATGGTCTGCCCGGGGGGCAGGTGGCTCCGGTCGGCCAGCACGGGAACGGCGGTGCTTTCCAAACGGGTCTGGCCCGCGCTGGCCAACACGTTGAAACCGGCCAGACCCCCGCTCCCCTGGCTCTTCCAAAGGCCGTACCCGAGCACCAGCAGAAACCCGGCCAGCGCGTAAGCGTAGCGCCGCCGGTTACCGCGGCGGCGCGGATCCTTCCGGGGCTTAGGCACGTTCCCTTGCCCCCTTTCGGTGGAAAGCAAGCGGTCTCATGCCCGAAGGCTAGGGCCGGGCTGTAAAGCTCACGTAAAGCCGACGGCGGGTAGCGTAAAGCAAAAGGTTGCACCGGGGGGCGCCCGATCCACAAGCCAGATCCGCCCCCCCATCGCCTCCACCAGCCCCTTGGCGATGGTTAGGCCCACTCCGCTGCCCCCGGAACGCCCGCGGGCGGCGTCGCCCCGGAAAAAACGCTCGAAGACGCGGTCCCGAATGGCTTCCGGTACCCCGGGTCCGGTATCGGCCACACAAAACCGCACCGCGCCGCCCGCCCGTTCCAGGCTAAGACGGACCTCGCCCCCGCTCGGGGTATAGCGCAGGGCGTTGGCCAGGAGGTTCGCGAGCACCTGCGCCACCCGCTCGGCGTCGGCCCGCACGGGGGGAAGCGGGTTTTCCGGCAGCTCTAGAAGGAGCTTCACCCCCTTCTCCTGGTAGGCCGGGAGGAACCGTTCAACCGCCCGACGGGCCAGGGCCTCGGGTTCGTAGGCCGCCAGGTCCAGGGGCACAGCCCCGACCTCCACCCGGGAAACCCGGGCCAGGTCCTCGACCAGCCGGGCCATCGCCCGGACCTCGCGGCCAATTTTGGCCGCCGCTTCCCCCGCCGGCATGATGCCGTCGGCCATCGCCTCGGCGTAACCCTGAAGGGCGGCCAGCGGGGTCCTGAGCTCGTGGGCCACGTTGCCGATTAGCTCCGCACGGGTCTGCTCGATGCGG
Organism: Thermaceae bacterium; assembly: GCA_015488545.1. GTDB lineage: Bacteria > Deinococcota > Deinococci > Deinococcales > Marinithermaceae > WFXV01. Next base: position 13,301 of record WFNN01000015.1, read on the forward strand.
GCCAAGGCCTCGGCCAACCGGTTGAAGTGCACCGCCAGCTCGGAGAGCTCGTCGTTCCCCAAAACCGGCAACCGCACCCGGTAGTTCCCGGCCGCCACCTTGCGGCTGGCCTCGGCCAGCATCTCGGCGGTGCGGGTAAACTTCCGGCTGGTGAAAAAGGCGATGATCCCTGAGATGCCGAAGGCCAATGGCAGTGAGGCGAGAAACGCCGAGTTCAGGGTGGAGTAAAGGCTTCGCTCGAGGTCGGCTTTGAGCGACTCCGCCATAGGCCCACCCCCCATCATCGACACCATGTGAACCATCCGCTCCACGTGCCCCTGGAAGAACCGGGGGGCGAAGCTTTCCACCAGCACGACCACCAAAAGCTCGGCGAAGAAAACCACCAGCAGATAGCTGAAAAATAGCTTCAGGAAAAGCCTCAAGGCGAATCCCCCAGGAAGCGGTAGCCCACCCCGCGGACGGTTTCGATAAATCGGGGGTTTTCAGGGTCGTCCCCCAGCTTCTTGCGCAGGGCCGCCACGTGCACGTCGACCACCCGGTCGACGCCAAAGAAATCCCCGCCCCAAACCCGATCAAGGAGCCGCTCGCGGCTGTAGACCATCCCCGGGTGCTGGGCCAGGGTGAGGAGCAGATCGAACTCGAGCTTGGAGAGCGCCAGCGGCTTGCCCGCAAGGACCACCTTGCGCTCCTCGGGGTAGATCTCTAGGGGCCCATAGACCATCCGATCCCGGTGGCCGGCGCGGCGAAGCAGGGCGCGCACGCGAGCCACCACCTCCCGGGGGGAAAACGGTTTGGTCACGTAGTCATCGGCCCCCAGCTCGAAGCCCTTGACCCGCTCCTCCTCCTCGCCACGGGCGGTAAGCATGAGGATCGGCACCTCGTTGCCGGCCTCCCGCAACCTCCTGGCCACCTGCCAACCGTCGAGCTCCGGGAGCATCAGGTCGAGCACCACCAGGTCGGCTTCGCCCGCCCGGGAAAGCGCCTCGGCGCCGCTTTCGGCCTCAATGACCCGGTGCCCCTCGCGTTCGAGGTAGGCCCTCAGGATCTCCCGAATCGCCGGGTCGTCGTCGACCAGGAGAACGCTCGCCATCAGCCTCCAAGGTCCTTCTTCATGCGTTCAAAGGTCTCCTTATCGATCTCGCCTCGAGCATACCGCTCCTTCAGGATCCGTAGCGCCGGGTCCTCGGAAGCGGTTCGCTCGGTGCCACCACCGAACCCCCGCACCAGGGTATAGACCAACCAGGCCGCCAGGGCGAACCAAAGCAGCCCGAAGACCCATCCGCCGATCCCGTAGCCAAAACCGCACCAAGGGCATCCCCACATCATCGTCCACCTCCTTCCTAAGCTTGCTCGGGTTTAGTAAAGCTTTGGTAAAGAACCCCGCCCCTTCCCGCCCGGGGCGGCTAGACTGTAGCCGTGCTCCAATGGGCGCTGGCGGCCCTCCTAGCAAGCGGCTTGGCCTTGGCCCAGGTCGAAGCCCGCTTCGTGTTCTACGAACATCTCCTGGTGGACGGCGAGCTTCGGGAATACGTCGGTACCCAGGTCTTCCCTGTGACCACCGAGGACGAGCTGCGGGCGCTGGTGAAGCAGCTGAGCCGCCCACCCAAGAACGCCCGGTTCGTCTACCAAAAAAACCGCGGGTGGTACGGGGTGGAGAAGGTCGGCTACCGCATCGAACTGGGCAAGGCCTTGGCGGCCTACCGCCGGGCGCTGGCCTACGGTCGGCGGGGCTTCTACCTCCCGGAAGTGGTGGTCCCCCCCAAACGGAGCCTGGCCGATCTCTACCGGCGCGGTATACGGGAGCTGGTCGGGGAGGGGGTCACCGATTTTGGGGGCTCCTCGAAAAACCGGATCTGGAACCTCCGCCTGGCCGCCCGGAAGCTGGACGGTCAGATCATTCCCCGGGGGGCCACCTTCTCCTTCCTCGAGGCCCTGGGGCCGGTGGACGAGAAAACCGGCTACCGCGAGGGCTACGTCATCCTCGGCGACCGCACCGAGAAGGGGGTAGGGGGTGGGGTCTGCCAGGTCTCCACCACCGTCTTCCGGGCGGCCTTCTTCGCCGGCCTGCCCATCCTTGAACGCCATCCCCACTCCTACCAGCTCCGCTACTACCGCCCGAGCGGCCTCGACGCCACCGTTTATGGCCCCTGGATCGACCTCAAGTTTAAAAACGATACCCCGGGCGACCTCCTTCTCCGCACCTACATCCGGGGAACGCGGCTCTTCGTACGGCTTTTTGGCACCCGGGACCGGTCGGTCGTCTGGCAAGGCCCGGCG
>WFNN01000016.1 GCA_015488545.1 Thermaceae bacterium
ATCATACCCCAGGGGGGGCCCAGTTCCCCCCCGAGAGCACGAGGCCGACCCGTTCGGGCAGGGGGCCGGCCGCCTCCAGGACCGCCGCCAGCGGCAGGGCGCCGGTGGGTTCAACCACCAACTTGGTTCGGGTGAGGAGCAGGTTCTGGGCCCGCAGAATCGCTTCCTCGCTCACCGCCCAGAGATCGTCGACCCGTTCCTGGATCACCGGGAAGGTCTTCTCGCCCAAGCAGAGCGTTCGCACCCCGTCGGCCACGGTGGTGGGGGCGCGCTCCAGGCAGACGCGGCGGCCGGCCCGGAAGCTCGCCACCGCGTCGGCGGCCGCCTTGGGCTCCACCCCGATCACCCGCACCCCGGGGGCCAGGGCCTTTACCGCGGTGGCCACCCCGGCGATCAGGCCGCCGCCGCCGACGGGGACCAAAACGGCCTCGAGGTCCGCCGCCTGGGTGAGAAACTCCAACCCCACCGTGCCCTGCCCGGCCATCACCGCCTCGTCGTCGAAGGGATGGATGAAGGCGTAGCCCCGCTCGCGGGCCACCGCCCGGGCGATTCGGTCGCGGTTTTCCACCGTGACCCCCTGGTCCAAGAGCTCGGCCCCGTAGGCCCGGATCGCTTCCTTTTTAACCGCCACCGTATCCTCGGGCACCACGATCACCGCCGGGACCCCCAGCACCCCGGCGGCAAAGGCCACCCCCTGGGCATGGTTGCCCGACGAGGCTGCCACCAGCCCTCGGGGGTTGGGCAGCTGCAAGGCCTTGTTGAGCGCTCCGCGGGCCTTGAAGCTGCCGGTCTTCTGAAGTGGTTCGGCCTTTAAAAAGAGCTTTCGGCCCAGCAGCTCGTCGAGCCGCCGGGAGGAAAGCACCGGGGTGCGGTGAAGGTAGGGTAGGATGCGGCGCCAGGCGGCGTAGACCTCCTCAATCCCGATCATCGCCCCATGGTACGCCGGCTCACCAAGGCAGATGCCCGGTCCATGGAAAAATGGTCCGGCGATGCGGGTGGCGGTGAAGTCGCTGGGATGCAAGGTGAACCTCGCCGAGACCGAGGCCTTCCTGGCCGGGCTGGGGGAGGTCGAGCTGGTGGGGCGGGGCGCCGAGCTCGTCTTCCTGAACACCTGCGCGGTCACCACCACCGCCGAAGCCAAGACCCGGGCCGAGATCCGCCGGGCCCGTCGGGAAAACCCCGGGGCCCTTTTGGTCGTCACCGGATGCTTCGTCGGCCGGGACCCGGAAAAAGCCCGCGAACTGGGGGCCGACCTGGTGGTGCCCAACCAGGCGAAACACCGGCTGGTAGAAGCGGTCCGCACGGCGCTCGGCGAGACCACCGATCCCATCGCCGCCCCGGTACCGGTGCTGTGGGGGAACCCCGAACGACCGCTGCTAAACAGCCGGGTCCGGGCCTTTCTCAAGGTGCAGGACGGCTGCAACGCCGGCTGCGCTTACTGCATCATTCCGAAGCTCCGGGGTAGCGAGCGTTCCCGACCCGCCGAAGACGCCATCGAGGAAGCCGAAGCCCTCCTTCGGCGCGGGGTCCGGGAAATCGTGCTCACCGGGGTGCGGCTCGGCTCCTACGCCGGCCACCCCAAGGGGCTCGCCGGCCTGGTCGAGGACCTGCTCGCCCTCGGCGCGTTCGTCCGGCTATCCTCGATCGAGCCCGAGGACACCGACGAGCGCCTCATCGACACCCTCGCCCGGCACGCGCCGGCGGCCCGGCCCCACCTCCATCTCTCGCTCCAGACCGGTTCCGAGCGCCTCCTCCAGCTCATGAACCGGCGCTACAGCCTTGGGGAGTACCGGCGCATCGTCCGGCTCGCCTACGAAAGGATCCCCGGCTTCGCCCTCACCACCGACGTGATCGCCGGGCTGCCCACCGAAACCGAAGAGGACTTCGAAAAAACCGTGGCCGTGCTCGAGGACCTGAAGCCCGCCCGGGTCCACGTCTTTACTTACACCCCCCGACCGGGAACCCGGGCGGCACGGCTGCCCCAGCTCCCCCACCCGATCCGGAAGGAACGCACCCGGGCGCTCATCGCACTGGCCCACCGGCTGGCGGAAGAACGGGTGCGCCCCAAGATCGGGGGGCGGAGCACGCTGTTGGTCGAACGAGTCGAGGGCGGCTGGCTCCTCGGCCACACCCCCGACTATTACGAGGCCCGGGTGCGTGGGAGGGCCAAGCCCGGCGAAACCGTCGCCTTCGTGATCGAAGGCGCCGAGGGCTACACCCTGGTGGGTCGGGCGGCCTAAAAAAGGCTCCGCACCAAAAAGTAGCCCGCCCCCACCAGCCACAAGTAGAGGAGGGCGGCGAGCAAAAGGGGTTTAGCCCCGGCGGCCCTTAGCTTATCCACCCCGGTCTCCATGCCCAGCGCGGTCATCGCCATGGTCAGGAGGAAGGTGTCAAACCGGTTGATCGCGGCCAACCAGGGCGCCGGCAGCAGGCCCAGCGAGTTGAAACCGGCCACCCCCAGGAAGGCGACCGCGAACCAGGGAACCTTAAGCCGGGCCCGCCCCCGGGCCAGCACCCACCCGAGGACCAAAAGCAGCGGGGCGAGCAGCATGACCCGGGTCATCTTGACGATCACCGCCGCCTCCGCCGCCCCGGGCACCGCCGAGCCGGCGGCCACCACGTGGGCCACTTCGTGCACCGTGGCGCCCACGTATACCCCGTAGGCGGTGGGGGAAAGCCCCAGCAAGCCACCCCGCTCCATCAGAGGGTAGAGGAACATCGAGAGGGTGCCGAAAAGCACCACCGTCCCCACCGCCACCGCGCTCTTGTAGGGCTTGGCCTCGAGGACCGGCTCGGTGGCCAGCACCGCCGCCGCCCCGCAGACGCTGCTGCCGGCGGCGGTGAGCAGAGCGGTGTCGCGGTCGAGCCGGAGAAGGCGGATGCCCAACCAGGCCCCGAGAAGGAAGGTGGTGGCCAACATCACCGTCGAGGCGGCGAGCCCGGCCGGGCCGACCGCCACTAGCTGCTGGAAGCTGATCCGGAACCCGTAGAGGGCCACCGCCAACCGAAGCAGGGTCTTTGCCGAGAACTGAATGCCCGGCACCCAGGCGGGGGGCAGCCGGTGGCGAAGGGTGTTGGCGTAGGCCATACCCAGCACAATGCCCACGATCAGGGGGCTCAGCTTTAACGCCCGCACACCGGGCCAATCGGCGATCCTGAGGGCCGCCACCGCGAAAAGGGCGACAAAGAGCAGGCCGCTTAGGGTATCGGCGCGTCGTTTGGGGGAGAACGGCATGGCCCAAGGCTAGGCCGGTTAGGGCGATAAATCAAATAAATAAATTACTCATAGTGATAAACTTTTCTTATGTCGAAGCGCACTTACCCCCTCGAGGCCCTCCTCGCTTGGGCCAAGGTTGCGGAGCTGGGCGGGGTGGGGAAGGCCGCGCAGGCGCTTGGCATCAGCCAACCCGCGGTTTCGGCCCGCCTTCGGCGGCTGGCCGAGGCCGCCGGCGGTCCGCTGTTCGTACGTACCCCCACGGGCCTCCGGCCCACCGCCACCGGCACCCGGCTTTTGCCCCTGGCCCGGGCGCTTGTAAGGCTGCACGAGGCCGCCCGGGGTGGCGAAATCCGCGTTCGGATCGCCGCCAGCCAGACCGCCGCCGCCTACCACCTGCCCCCCCGGCTCGCCCGCGCCATGGGCCCGCGTTTCGAGCTCCACCCCACAAATAGCCGGGAGGCGCTGCGCCGGGTACGCGAAGGGGAGGCGGAACTCGCCGTGGTCGAGGGGCCGCCGCCGCTTGACGCCGGGGACCTGGTCCTCCACCCCTTCGGCCACGACGAACTGGTCTTGGTCGTTCCCCCGGGTCACCCCCTGGCGGGGCGGCGGGTGGACCCGGGGGCACTGGCCGACACCCCGCTGCTGGTGCGCGAGCCCGGGTCGGGAACCCGCGAGGTGGTCGAGGCCGCCCTGGCCGCCCGCGGCGTTCGCCCCCCGGTGCGGGCGGTGGTGGCCGGGCTCCTCCCGCTTAAAGAAGCGGTCAAGGCGGGGCTCGGCCCCGCCTTTCTGCCCCGAGTCGCGGTCCGCAGCGAACTCCGCGCCGGCACCCTCGTCCGGGTCCACCTCCTTCGCTTCCGCCTGACCCGCCCCCTGACCCTCGCCCAGCCGTCTTACGCCGACGAGGCCACCCGCGCGCTGGCCAGCGCCCTCCTAGTATCGTGAGCGGTATGGACTGCGTCTTCTGCCGCATCATCGCCGGCGAACTCCCGGCCAAGAAGGTCTACGAGGACGAGGCCTTTGTCGCCTTTCACGACATCCACCCCAAGGCCCCGGTGCACGTGCTGGTGGTGCCCAAAGAACACGTCCCCCGCCTCTTCGACTACCCCGACGATCCCGAGGGCGAAAGGAAGCTCGGCGCCCTCTTCCGGACCGTGAACCGGGTGGCCCGCGAGGTGCTCGGACTCGAGGGCTACCGGGTGGTGGTGAACGTGGGGGAGAAAGGCGGGCAGGAGATCTTCCACGTCCACGTGCACATCCTGGGGGGCTGGCGCTAAGCGCGGAAGGCCTCGAAGATCGCCCTGGCTGCCCGGGCGTAGGGCATGAGGGCGAAGAGGCTGCCCTTCTTCAACCTGAGCTGCCCCCGGGTGAAGGCGGCGATCGCGTCGAGCTCGCCTCTCAAGAGCCGCTCCCAGGCCTCGGGGCTGGCCTCGATGACGAAGTCGGCCACCTCCGGGGAACCGCCCAGGCGGGCCTCGGCGCAGCGGCCCGGCTCGACGCGGAGGAAGACTGCAAGCTCCCCAGCCTGAAACAAAAACGCCGCCGCCTTGGGCACCGATTGGATAAAGGCTTCGTCCGCGTTCAGCCGCTGGCAAAGTGCGGCGAGGGTCGCGTCGTCGAACCGCATGCCATCCTCCGACCAGCGAGCTCAGGCCTCCGCCACCCCGCCCTGGGGCTCGACCTGGGCCTCCTCGACGGCGGCCTCCTCGACGAGCTTCTCGTCCACCAGGATGGGGGCGTTGGCCCGGAGGGCGAGGGCGATGGCGTCGGAGGGGCGGGCGTCGATTTCGTACTCGATCCCCCGGTGCTCGATGACCAGCCGGGCGTAGAAGGTGTTCTCCTTGAGCTCGGTAATCTCGACCCGGGCCAGCTTACCGCCCAGCATGTCTAGCACGCTAAGGAGGAGGTCCGGGGTCAGGGGGCGGG
>WFNN01000017.1 GCA_015488545.1 Thermaceae bacterium
GGGACTGCGAGGCGAGGCCAAGCTGCTGCGGATCTTCATCGGCGAATCGGACCGCTACAAGGGCCGCCCGCTCTTCGAGGCCATCGTGCAGAAGGGCCGGGAGGCCGGGCTCGCGGGGGCCTCGGTCTTCCGCGGGATTATGGGGTACGGGGGGCACTCGCGGATCCACAGCGCCCGGGTGCTGCGGCTCTCCGAGGACCTCCCGGTGATGATCGAGTTCGTTGACACCGCCGAGAAGATCGAGGCCTTCCTTCCGGTGATCGACGAGCTCATCACCGAGGGGCTGGTGACCCTCGAGCGGGTCGAGGTGGTCTGGTACCGCCGGGGCGATGAGGCGTAAAATTAATTCACTATGAAAAAATTCGCATGGGTAGCGGGTATCGGGCTTTTTCTTGTGGCCCTGGCCGCCGGGGTAGGGGCGGCCGCTGATGCGCTCTATGTCGCGTTTGTGGCCAAGGTCCCGGCAGTGGCGCCGAAGGTGACCACCCTGGCCGAGGCCTACCGGATTCAGGACGCCTTCGTCCGGCGACTTACCGCGCCGCTTGGGCCGGTGGTGGGCTACAAGGTGGGGCTCACCAGCCGGCCGGTGCAGCAGAGGTTCGGCATCGACCACCCGCTCCGCGGCCAGCTCTTGGCGAAGATGCTCCTAAAGAGCGGGGCCGAGGTCCCTGCCCGCTTCGGCGCCCGGCCCATCGCCGAGGCCGACCTCTTGGTGCGGGTCAAGGACGCCGGGATCAACGAGGCGAGGACGATCGCCGAGGTCTGGGAGCACCTGGACGCGGTGATTCCCTTCATCGAGCTCCCCGATCTTTTGGTTCGAAAGGGCGATCCCCTCACCGCCCCGGTGATCACCGCGATCAACGTCGGGGCCCGGCTCGGGGTGATGGGGGCGGCGATCCCCACCGAGCGCCTGGCCGCTGGCGACCTGGCAGCGATGACCGTGCACGTCTTCGAGGGCGGCCGCGAGGTAATGGCGGTGCCGGGTAGGGCGATCCTCGGCCACCCCCTGAACGCGGTGCGCTGGCTGGTTGAGGACCTGAGGGCCGACGGTAAGGCCCTGAAAGCGGGCGACCTGGTTAGCCTGGGCAGCTTCGGCCGGCCCCTGGTCCCGAGGCCCGGGAGCGAACTCCGGGTGGTCTACGAGGGGCTTTTCGGGAACCAAGAGGTGGCGGTGCGGTTTAGGTGAGCGAGGGGCCTGCCCCCCGCCTCCTCCCGGTGCACCGCAGCGACGATTACGACTGGCGCGAGCTTCTCCGCCTGAGCCGCCTCGAGGGGCACGGCTGGGTGGAGGCGATGATTGAGGGGCTCGGCGACGAGGGGGCCCGGGACCGGCGGGCAGGGCTTTGGGTTGTGGCGCGGAGGGGCTACCCGCTGGCGGTCGGCGGGGTGGACCTCGAGCCCTGCACCGGCTTTTTTCCGGCCGCCCGGTTGGTGGGGATCTACGTTCACCCGGCGAGCCGCGGCCGGGGCTACGGCCAGCGGCTTTTGGGTCGGGTTCTCCGCCACGTCCGGGGGCGGTTTGCCCGCCTTACCGCCCGGGCCGAGGGCAAAGAGGCAGCGGGGTTTTTGGAGCACCACGGGTTTGTGCCCCTCGAGCACCCTTGCATAAGCCACTTTCGGCCGGTGGGGAAGCGTTAGGGTGGGAACGTGTCGCTTCCCCCCGGCCAGGTTCCCGTCAAAAAGCACCCGGTCTTCACCGTGGTGCCGCCCGCCGGGCTTCCGGCGCCCGAGAAATACCGGATCTGGGTGCGGGGGCGGGTGGCGCGGCCCCTCGACCTTCCCCTGGCCGAGCTCCTCGCCCTCGGTGGCGAAAGCTTCCGGCACGACTTCCACTGCGTCACCGGCTGGACTCGGGAGGGCCTTACCTGGGAGGGGGCGCCACTCGCTTTTGTCCTGGAACAGGCCGGCGTCCGCTCCGAGGCCAGCTGGCTCCTAGCGTTTGCCTACGGGGCCTACTCGGCGGCGATCCCGCTAGAAGAAGCGCGAGAGCCCGGTGTGCTGTTGGCCTTCAAGCTTAATGGCAAGCCCATCCCCGCCCCCTACGGCGGGCCGGTTCGGCTCGTGGTTCCCCAGCTCTACGGCTGGAAGAGCGTCAAATGGCTCATGGGGATCAAGCTGCTCGAGCGCTACGAGCCCGGCTACTGGGAGGCCAGGGGCTACCACCCCCGGGGCGACCCCTGGAAGGAAGAGCGCTATGGCTAGGGCGGCCCGAGGAGCCAGCGGGTCTCCTTGAGATGGGTCTTGGCGAAGCGTTCCTGCCGTTTTTTGAGCGCCGCCCATTCCGCCTCGGTGTAGACCAGTGCATCGGCGGGCACCGGGAGCTCCTCTAAGGGCAGCCGGGTGGCGCGAAGCGGCGGGGGAAGGTCGGAGGCCTCGACGATCGCAACGAGGTCGAGGTAGCTCCCCACCCCGGCGTCCCCCCGGGCATAGGAGCCGAAGTAGCCGAGGGCATCGAGGCCGGGCAGGTCCAGCCGCTGGGCCCAGCGGCTTAGCGCCGCCTCAACCTCGGCCGGGCGCGGCCATCTGCGCACGGACGAAGTCAAGCATCGCACCGGCATGGCGAATCGCCTCCCCGCTCTGTAGGGGGCCGTAGTGCTCGGCGGGCGTGCCCTCGACGAAGGCCTCGGGGTAGCGGGTGGGCAGGTGGTAGGGGTCAAGGAACTTGGCTTCTTCGATTAGCTGCCCGGGCACCTCGATGGGGGGTTCCTTTGGGGGTTTGGCCACGGTGTGGCCCCGGGCTTCCTGGCCGAGGTGGAGGTAGAGGGCCTTGGCGGCCTTCTCCGCCCCCTGCAGATCCACTCGCGCCTGCCGGTCTCGCGCACAAGCTGGGCGAGCTCGAGGCCGTTCTTGGCCTGGCGGAGCCAGGCCCTTGCCCGGGTCACAGTCTTAGCATACTTAGGTAAATGCGCCTGGTTCTGGTCGGCGGCTCGGGGTTTTTGGGCACCCACGTGGCCCAGGCGCTGCTCGCGCGGGGGCACGAGGTCTTGGTCCTCTCGCGGCGGGGGCAGGGCCCTTTGGAAGGGGTTCGCTACCTAAGGGTAAGGGGCGACGCCGCCAGGGGAGAGGGACTCAAGGCCCTTTCCGGAGCCGACGCTGTCTTCTACCTCGCCGGGATCATCCGCGAGCGGGGCCAGGCCTTCGAGGCGGTACACGTCGAGGGCGTGCGGCGGGTGGTGGAGGCGATGCAAGCCTTTGGCGTCCGCCGCCTACTTTTCGTCTCCGCCCTCGGCGCCCGGCGGGGGACGAAAAGCCGCTATTTCGAGACCAAGGCCAAGGGCGAGGAGATCGTGCGAAATAGCGGCCTTGACTGGACGATCTTTCGCCCCAGCCTCGTTTTTGGCAAAGGGGACGAGTTCTTTGGGGCAATTCTTAAGGGGCTCGTGCGCATGCCGCTCCCCTTCATTCCCATCATCGGCTCCGGTACCTACCCTTTCCGGCCCGTCTGGGCTGGCGATGTGGCCGAGGCCTTGAGCCAGAGTCTGGAAAAGCCGGAGACGATCGGCGAGGCCTACGACCTGGTAGGGCCTAAGGAGTATTCCTACCGGGAGCTCGTTTTTCTCGTGCGCGACGCGCTCGGCTCGAAAAAGCCCCTGCTTTCGCTTCCGGTCGGGTTCTTCTCGGCTCTTTCCCGGCTGCCCGGGGCGCCGATCACGCGTGACCAGCTTTACATGCTCCTTGAGGGCAGCACCGGGGACCCCGCCAGGATGCTGGCGGCGTTTTCGCTGGTGTGGCGAATGTTAGATGAAGAACTTTCTAGTATTGCGCTACCATAGCACAAGAAGGCCTTCGCCGGGTGCTTTGGGTCGCAATGGTCGTAGGTCCGTCTAGGTGCTTGTTTCGTTCGGCCGAAGTGACTTTTGGAAGGGACGGAAGATGGGCAAGAAGCGGGAAGATGTCAAGCGCGGGATTCAATACGAGAAGCGCCAGGCAAAACGGCATAAAGGTAAGCATCTGGGTGGGCCAGGGCGCCCAGATTATGTAAGGGGTAATGTGAAAGCTGAAGTAAAGAACTGGAAAAGACCTGTCCACAGCGGGGAAATAAAAAAGGCCTATAGAAAGGGAATTAGAGAGATTGTAAGTAAAAGCGGATTTACAAAGCCTGCAATCGAGGAGGCGAAGCGATTGGGCATCACGTTGATCCCAAAGCCGAAGGAAAAATAGCGCTTGTATCCAAAATTTGCGAACGGAATTTTGCTTTGCGTGGTAGCTCTTCAAGATACTGACACGGCCGAAAGACTATTATCTATGAAGGTAGGTTCGCGGCAGCCGGGGGCTTAGCAGGGTAGCCAGCTCGTAGTTAATGGTTCCAAGCTCCCGGGCGCGACCAGTGAGACTGGTCTTGGGATCGAGGTCGGCGCTTACCACCTCGAAGACCGCGTCCGGGGGCGGCGGCGACTTCAAGAGAACGGTGGTTTGGTCCATGCTCACGCGGCCGACGACCGGGGGGTATTCGTCCCCGAGCCGCACGAAGCCTCGGTTCGAAAGGGCTCTTGGGAAGCCGTCGGCGTAGCCGAAGGGCAGGGTGGCGACCCACTCGTCCCCCTTCGCCCGCCAGGTGAGGCCATAACCGACGCCTTGGCCGGGGGGCAGGCGTTTGACCAGCGTGGCCTTGGCCTTCCAGGCGAGGATGGGCAAGAGCTTGCTTTTTAGCGCCTGGTCCGGGGGCAGGCCGTAGAGGGCGACGCCGGGGCGGACGAAGTCGAGGTCGGTGGCGATTCCGGCAAGGATGGCGGCGGAGTTCGCGGCGTGGAGGAGGTAGCGCTTTTTTAGGGGGCGTACAGCCGCGAGGAAGCGCTCGTGCTGGGCCCGGGTGAAGGCGGGGTCCTCGTCCGCCACCGCGAAGTGGGTGAAGATCCCCTCGACTTCGATTCCCAGGCCTTCCACCGCCTCGAGGAATCCGGCCAGCGCCTCGGGCGGCACCCCCACTCGGCCCATGCCGGTGTCCACCTTGACGTGGGCGAGGGCACCGGGGCGGAGGGCGGCAAGCGCCCGGGCGGCCTCGAGGGTGGCCAGGGTGGGGATCAGCCCGGCTGCGAGGGCGTCCTCGGCTTCGTCGGGGTGGAGGCTGCCGAGGAGGTGGATCGGGGCTCCGATCCCGGCGCGCCTAAGCTCGGCCCCCTCGCCGGCGGTGGCCACCGCGAGCCTTTCAACCCCGAGTTCAAGGAGCCTTTTGGCCACCGGTACTGCGCCGTGCCCGTAGGCGCTTGCCTTGACCACCCCGATCACCCGGGTGTTCGGTCCCAGCCGGGCGGTAAGGAGCCGGTAGTTCGCGGCCAGGCGGGCAAGGTCCACTTCCAGCCAGGTCGGTCGCATCTTCCTGAGTCTACGCACCCCGCTCGGCGGGACACCTGTCCCCCGTCCCTCGCGCTACCTTGACGCTAGCCGCGCCCGGATGATCCATGAATCCCTCCCTCCTGGCCCCGCCCCGAAAGGGGCGGGCCAACGTATGATGGAGGCGATGCCGATCTACACCCGCACCGGCGACGAGGGGCTTACCGCCCTGGTGGGCGGCGAACGGGTGAAGAAGAGCACCCTCCGGGTGGCGGCCTACGGCACCGTGGACGAGGCCAACAGCGCCCTGGGCCTGGCCCGGAGCTTGCTCCCCGGGGAGCTGGCCGAGCTCGACCCCCTGCTTGACCGCTTGCAGAGGGCCCTCTTTGACCTGGGCAGCGACCTTGCCACCCTCAAAAACAGCCCCGCCGAGCGCCACATCACCCGCATGCACCCCGAGGACGTGGCCGGCCTCGAGGCCGAGATCGACCGCCTGGAGGCCGAGCTTCCACCGCTCAAGCTCTTCATCCTCCCCGGCGGGCACCCCGCCGCCGCCGCCTTGCACCTGGCCCGCACCGCGGTTCGCCGGGCCGAGCGCGAGGCGGTGGCCCTGGCCGAGCACGAGTGGGTGAACGCCGAGGCGCTGCGCTACTTGAACCGCCTTTCCGACCTGCTCTTCGTGCTGGCCCGCTACGTCAATCACCGGCTGGGGGTGCCCGAGCCGATCTGGAGGGCGCGGGGGTCGTGAAGCTCTTGGTCCGCACCTACTGGCTCCGCCCCCGGGAGAGCCCCGGGGCCCTGCCCCCGGCCGGGCCGCGCATGCGGGCGGTGTTGGAGGCGTTTTTCGAGGCTTTCCCCGAGTACCACGGCTGCCTGTCCTACTCCCAATCGCCCCGCCGGCCCCGGTACCTCTTCGTCTACGTGACCGAGTGCGCTGGCCTTTTCCCCGACGCCGCCGACCACCTGGGGCGGCTCCTGGCCGCCGCCTTTCCGGGCAGCCGGGTGCTGCCCTACGGCCGCCCCTTCCCCGAGCCGCTGGGGGGCTAAAAAACCGGCGGCGGTTCCAAACCCCTGCTACAATCGGGGCATGATCCTGCGGGCCGTTCGCTAACCGGTTCGGTTTTCCCGTCAATAGGCCGTTTGGCTTTCTTGGAGGTCCTGGCGGATGGTTCGTTGGATCCTGTCTCAGAAATTCCTTGCTTACCTGGAAGCCCTAGTGGCGCAAAACCTGGCCTACCGCGGCGAGCTCCTCTTCTTCGTGCTGGCCCAGAGCTTGCCGCTATTGTTCCTGGCCCTTTGGGTCGAGGGCGGGCCCCGGCCCGACGCCGACTACGCCCGTTACTACTTCTTCGCCTGGCTGGCCGGGTTTTTCCGCCCCACCGGGGTGGCCTACAACCTCGGATACGAGATCAACACCGGGCGCCTGTCGCCCCTCCTGCTGAGGCCCTTTTCGCCGGTCCTCGATCACCTGGCGGACCAGCTCGCGCTGCTCCTCGTCTACCTGCCCCTGGCGATGCCGGTGGCGGCGCTCTTTCCGGCGCTGTTCCCGGGTTTTCTGGGCGGACTTTCGGTTGCCCGGCTCCCCGGGTACGCCCTCTACCTGGCGCTGGGCTTTTGCTTTCACTTTGCCCTGGGCTGGCTCTTCGGGGCGCTCGCCTTCTTCCTGGAGCGGAGCGAGGGGCTGCTCGAGGCTTACTACGGGCTCCTTTACTTCTTTGGCGGAATGACCCTGCCCCTCGACGCCCTGCCCCCGGGCCTCGTCCGCTGGCTCGGGTGGACCCCGCTTCCTTACCTGGTCTACCACCCGGCGGCTTTGGCCGCGGGCTGGGAGCGCCAGGCCGGCTACGGGGTGCTTGCCGGCTGGACCCTTTTGACCGGGGCCCTGGCCGCGCTCGCGTGGCGCCGGGGCCTCGCCCGCTACAGCGCGATGGGGGCCTAGGATGCGCGGGTACTTGCTGGTTCTCCTTCGCTCGATGACGGCGGTGGCGGCCGGATGGGCCGAGTACCGCCTCGACTTCGCGGCCGCCCTCCTCACCGCCCTGGTCGAGGCCGCCGGCCGGGTGGTGGCGGTCCTGGCGCTGGTCCGGGCTGGGGTGCTCGACCTGGCCCCCGCCGAGGGGTTCGTGTACCTCGGGGTGGCCACGGTGGTGAGCGGGTTTTTCGCCAGCGTCGTCGGACCTAACCTGGTGGCCTTCTCCCAGCGGTTGCTGGAAGGCAGCCTCGAGTTTGTGCTCTTAAAACCCAAGCATCCGGTCTTCCTGCTCCTTGTGCAGACCGCCTCCCCCTGGGGGATCCCCGATCTGCTAGCCGGGGCGGTGTTGCTCGCCTGGGGGCTTTCGGCCCTCGGGGTCGGTGCGGGGGCCCTTGGGCTTGGGGCGCTGGCCCTCGTCTTGGCGGTGGCGGTCGCCTACCTCTTCGCCTTTCTCCTCGCCCTGGTGGGGTTTTACTCGGTGCATGTCCACAACCTGGTCAACCTGGTGGCCGGCCTCTTCGGCGCCGGGCAGTACCCGATCCGGGCCTACGCCGCGCCGGTCCGGGCGGTGCTCACCTTCGTGTTGCCGGTCTATCTGGCGGTGAACCTTCCCGCCGAGCTCTTCCTTGGGCGGGCCGCGGCCGGGGGCGTCCTCGGGCTGCTGACCGTCCTGGGCGGTCTCTGGCTGCTGGCCGACCGCCTCTTCGCGCTGGCGCTCCGGTCCTACGCCTCGGCCTCGGGGTAGATTGGGGGAACGTCGTGGAATACGCGGTGGTTGCCGAAGAACTCAGGAAGACCTACTGGGTGGCGGAGAAGGAGCCGGGCCTTTTCGGGACCCTCCGCCACTTCGTTCGTCGCCGTTACCGGCGGATCGAGGCGGTGCGAGGGGTGAGCTTTGCCCTAAGGCCGGGCGAGATCGTGGGCTTTTTGGGCCCCAACGGGGCGGGGAAGACCACCACCTTGAAGATGCTGACCGGGCTGCTTTACCCCTCCGGGGGACGGGCGGAGGTTCTTGGCTATCGCCCCCAGGACCGCCGGCCCGCTTTTTTACGGCAGATCACCCTGGTGATGGGTAACAAGGCCCAGCTGCTTTGGGACCTACCGGTCCTCGACACCCTCCGGATCAACGCCGCGGTCTACGAGATCCCCGAGGCGGAGTACCAAAAGAGGGTTAGGCGCTTTGCGAGCATGCTGGGAATCGAAGGGGTTCTCACCCAGCCGGTCCGGAAGCTTTCGCTTGGCGAGCGGATGAAGGCCGAGTTGATGGCGGCGCTCCTCCACCACCCCCGGGTGCTCTTCCTCGACGAACCCACCCTGGGCCTCGACGTCAACGCCCAGGCCGCGGTGCGCGACTTCGTGCGGCAGTACGCCCGGGCCGAGGGGGCCACCGTGCTGCTTACCAGCCACTACATGGCCGACATCGAAGCCCTCGCCGAGCGGGTGATCGTGATCCACGAAGGGCGGCTCCTCTTCGACGGCGGGCTGAAGGGGCTCGTGGAGCGCTTTGCGCCCTACAAGGAGGTTCGGCTCGACCTCGAGGCCCCCCTCGCGCCCGGCGACCTGGCGCCTTTCGGGGAGGTGGTGGAGCTCCGGGGCCAGAGCGCCCGCCTTTTGGTGGAAAAGCCCCGCCTTACCGCGGTGGTGGCCCGGTTGCTCGCCGAGTTCCCGGTGCGCGACCTGGCGGTGGAGGAGCCGCCCTTGGAAGAGGTGATCGGCCGGGTTTTCCGGGAGGGGCGGGTTGCTTAGAAAGCTGCTCGCCTTCCTCTCGGTCTACTACGCCCACATGACCGTCTACCGCGGCGAGATCCTGTTCTGGCTGCTGACCGGCCTCGCGCCCTTCTTCTTCATGGCGATCTGGGTCGAGGCTGCCCGGCAGGGCCTCACCGACCGGGATCCCCTGGCGTTCGCGCGCTACTTCTTCTTCGTTTTCGTCACCCGGCAGCTCCAGGTGGTCTGGGTCACCTGGACCCTCTCGGAGGAGATTCGCTCCGGCGCCTTCGCCTTCAAACTGCTCCAGCCCCTCGACCCCTTCTGGCACTACCTGGCCCAGCACGTCGCCGAGCGGGGGGTGCGGTTTCCCATGATCTTTCTCTTGCTTTTGGTGTTCCTCTGGCTCTACCCCGGGGCGCTTTTTTGGGTCGGGGGCGGGCGGCTTTTCCTAGGGCTCGCCGCCAGCTTGCTCGGTTTTTTGCTGAACTTCCTGGTGGCCTACGCCCTCGGGCTGCTGGCGCTGTGGCTGGAGGAGGCCACCGACCTCTACAACGCCTGGTACGTCTTCTTCATGCTATTTTCCGGCTACCTGGCGCCCCTTGACCTCTACCCCCAGGCGGTGCGCGGGGTCCTTGACCTCACCCCGTTTCCCTACCTTGCCTACCTGCCGGCGGCCCTTTGGTCCGGGGAGCCGGTGCCCGGGGTGGGGCGGGGGTTTTTGGTGCTTCTCGGCTGGACCCTGCTCGCTTTCCTCCTGGCCCGGGGGCTTTGGCGGGCGGGGCTCCGGCGGTTTTCGGCGATGGGGGCCTAGTGCGCTACTTGCGGCTCTTTTTCACCTTCTTTCAGGCCGCCATGGCGGCCCGGATGGAGTACCGGGCGAACTTTCTTGCCGCCCTGGCGGTGGTTCTCCTGGAGTCGGCCGGTATGCTCTTTGGGCTTTTCCTTTTTTACCGGAACGGGTACGACCTGGGCGGCTGGCGCTGGCAGGAGGCGCTGCTGGTCATGGCGGCGGCACGCTTCCTGGACGGATTCTTTACCAGCTGGTTGAGTCCCAACCTCCAGAAGATCTCCGAGCGGGTGCAGCAGGGCACCCTGGACTTCGTTCTCCTGAAGCCGGTGGACAGCCAGTTTTGGGTGAGCGTTGAGCAGTTCACCGTCTGGGGGCTGCCCTCGCTCCTGGTCGGGGGTCTTCTCTTGGCCTACGCCGCCCCGGCGGCAGGGGCCAACCCGTTTTACTTTTTGGCAGGCGTCGTGCTCGGGGCGGTGCTCTTTTACGCCCTGGCCTTCCTGATGGCCACCACCACGATCTGGTTCGTGAAACTTTACAACGTGGTCAACTTCCTGGGGGCGGTGCTCTGGAACGCCCAGTACCCCATTAGCGCCTTCGACCGGCCCTTCCGGCTTTTCATGACCTACGTGTTGCCGGTCTACTTCATGACCACCGTCCCCGCCGAGGTGGCGCTGGGGCGAAAGGGGCCCGGGTTCCTGGCCCTTCTTGCCTTGCTCGCGGGGGTGTTTTTCCTGCTCTCGCGGGCTTTCTGGCGGTTTGCCCTCCGGAGTTACGGCTCGGCCTCGAGCTAGGGGTAAAATCCCCTCGGCATGCGGATCGACTGGGTCTCGGTCGCGGTTCTCCTGCTCGCCTACCTCTTCGGTTCGGTCCCCGGGGGGGTGATCGTAGCACGGGTTTACCGGGTCGACCTTCGCAAGGTGGGTTCGGGGAACATCGGGGCCACCAACGTACAGCGGGCGCTGGGCTGGGGCCCCGCCATCGTGGTGGCGCTTTTCGACGTTTTCAAGGGGGGGATTGCGGTCTGGATCGCCCGGGCGCTGGGGGTCGAGGGCTGGCTTTTGGGCGAGGTGGCGGTGGCCGCTGTGCTGGGGCACAACTTTCCGGTTACCCTGCGGTTTTCCGGCGGCAAGGGGGTGGCCACCAGCCTGGGCACGCTTCTTTTCCTTGACCCCGAGGTGGCCCTCTACGCCGCCGCCATCGGGTTGGTGGTGGTGGCGCTGACCCGTTTTGTTTCCGCTGGGAGCCTGACCGGAGCGGTGGCGGCGGTGTTGCTGGCGGTGGCCCTGGGACGACCGGAGTGGGAGCTTGTCACCCTTGCCCTCATGGCCGCGATGATCTTCTTCACCCACCGCCAGAACCTGGTCCGGCTCTGGCGAGGAGAGGAGCGGCGGCTCGGCCGGCCGAAGCGCCCGGGCGGTTAGGTGGGTGTTCGGGGTTTTTGACCCGAAGGTCGAAGCCCCGCCGTGGTGCGAGCCACGGCGGGGCGCTTACTCGCCGGCCGGCGCCAGGTGGGCCTTGCCCTTTAGCTCGGCGTCGGGGATGAGGAGGGTGGCCAGCAGCCCGAGCAAAACGAAACCGGCCCCGTAAAGGTAGACCTTGCGGATGGCCTCGACGATGGCCAGGTCGAGGGCCTTTTGCATCTCCGCTTTGAGCGCCTCCATCCGGGCCGTGAGGGCGTCCTGGACCCGCTTGAGGATGGTCTCCCGCAGGGCGGGGGGCACCGGCCGGCCGAGCATGGCCTTGAAGTCTTCGGGGAAGAATGGGCTGGCCTTGAGCTTGGCGATGGCCTGCTGGTCGCCTTCGAGGGCCCGCCTGACCTCCTCGAAGGTTGCCCGCTCGCTCTCGGCGAACTGCCGTTCGATCGCGGCCGGGTCCCGCATCGAAACCCCGCCCCCGGCTTCGACCCCCGAGGGCAGGTGGCTCTGGATGGCGCTCTGGAGGCTGGCGGCCAGGATCGCGCCCAGAAGGGCGGTGCCCAGGGTTGAGCCGATCTGCCGGAAGAACTGGGTCGCCGAGCTGGCGGTGCCCATCCGGGCCGGTTCCACCGAGTTCTGCACCGCCAGGGTGTAAAGCGGCATCGAGGGACCGAGGCCGAGCCCCATGCTCACCATCAACGCCAGCACCAGCCAGAGGGGGGTGTTGAGGTCGATCAGGTAGTGCATGGCCAGGAAGTTGAGCAAAAGCCAGAGGTTCCCGATGAGCATCCAGGGCTTGTAGCGGCCGGTGCGGCTGGCCAGCTGGCCCCCGGCGACGCTGCCGAACACCGCGCCCAGGGTGAGGGGCATCAGGGTGAGGCCGGAGCTGGTGGCGCTGATCCCCTTGACCTGGATGAGGTAGAGCGGCAGGAAGAACATCGCCGACAGGAAGGCGGCCCCAAAGAAAAAGAGGGCCAAGCTGGCGTAGCGGAAGATCGGGTTTACGAAGAGGCTAAGGTCGAAAAGCGGCTCGGCCACGTGGGTCTCAACCCAGACGAAGAGCACCAGACCCAGCCCGGCTAGACCGAAGAGGCCAAGCTCGGTGGGGGAGGTCCAGGGGTAGGTGGTTCCTCCCCAGGAGAGCGCGAGCAAGAGCGGCACGGTCCAGAGGACGAGGGCGGCCGCCCCCAGGTAGTCGAAGCGGTGCCGGGAGGGCGCCGCCGAGGCCGGCATGTAGCGGGCGATGAACCAAAGCGCCACCGCCCCCACAGGCATGTTGATGTAGAAAACCCAGCGCCAGGAGAGGTGGTCGGTGAGCACCCCCCCGAGCCAGGGGCCGACGATGCTGGCGATTCCGAACACCGCCCCAAAGGCCCCCTGGATCCGGCCCCGTTCCCGCGGCGGGATTAGAAGCCCGATGGTGGTCACCGCCACTGCGAAGAGCGCCCCACCCCCGATCCCCTGCAGGCCCCGGAACCCGATGAGGGCGTTCATGCTGGGGGAGAGGCCGGAAAGGGCCGAGCCGGCCAGGAAGATCAGCACCGCCCAAAAGAGCAGCACCTTGGCCCGCACCAGGTCGGCGAGCCGGCCGAAGATCGGGACCCCCACGGTGGAGGCCAGCAGGTAGCTGGTGGCCACCCAGGCGTACTTGTCGACCCCGCCGAGGTCCTGGACGATGCGGGGGAGCGCGGTGGCCACGATGGTTTGGTCGAGGGCGGCCAGGAAGATGCCCAGGAAGATCCCGACCAGGGTGAGCTGTACTTGACGGGCAGGGCTCATGCGTTTTCCTCCAATCGGTCGAGCAGTTGGATAAGCGCGCGTTTTTCGTCTTCGTCGAGGTGGGCGAGGGCCGCCTCTCCGGCGGCCTCGAGGCACCTTCGGGCGGCGGCCAAGCGGGCGCGCCCTAGGTCGGTGAGCGCAAGCAAGGTGCTCCGCCGGTCCTCGGGGTTGGGGCGGCGAACGATCAGCCCAGCTTCCTCCAGCGCCGCCAGCAGGTGGCTGACGCTGGGGGGCGGCAGGTGCAGGTCCTGGGCCAGCGTGCCGGGCCTTCCCCCTCGCTCGATCTGGGCTAGCAGGAAATAGCGCTTGGGGTCGATGCCCTCTTGCTGGAGGCAGGGTTTGGCCCGTTCCAGGAGACGGCGCTGCAGCCGCCATAGGCGGGTGAGGAAGGTCCAGCCGCTCACGCGCCGCAGGATAGTTCAAAAAATAAATATTTTCAAGGGCTAAAAAACAGGGGAATAAATATCGGGTTTAAACTTAGCTTCATGCAGGCGCGCGACTTCCTCGACGTCGACGTTCTCGACCCCGAGACCCTGGGGGCGCTTCTCGACCGGGCCGCCTGGCTCAAGGCCCGGCGCTACCGGGGAACCGAGCTCGCCGGCCGGACCTGGGCGCTGGTCTTCGAAAAGCCCTCGCTCCGGACCCGGTCAACCCTCGAGGTCGCCGTGTACGAGCTCGGCGGCCACCCGCTCTACCTCGACCAGAAAGGGATCGGTTTGGGGGTGCGGGAGTCGGTTCGGGACGTGGCCCGGAACCTCGAACGCTGGGTGGCCGGGATCGCCGCCCGGGTGCACGACCACGCCACCGTCCGGGCCCTCGCGGACCACGCCCGGGTACCGGTGGTCAACGCCCTTTCCGACCGGGCTCACCCCCTGCAGGCGGTCGCCGATCTCCTGACCCTCCGGGAGGCGTTCATGGATCTGAAGGGGCTCACCGTGGCCTGGGTGGGGGACGGCAACAACGTGCTCGCCTCCTTCGCCAAAGCCGCGGCGATGATGGGCGTTCGGGTGGTGGCCGCCATCCCCGAGGGCTACGATCCCCCCGAACCCCTTCCCATCGAGATCGTTCGCGACCCCGAGGCGGCGGTGCGGGGGGCCGACGCGGTTTACACCGACGTTTGGGTTTCCATGGGGCAGGAGGCCGAGGCCGAGCGCCGCCGCTCCGACTTCGCGGGCTTTACCGTGACCCCTGCGCTGTTCGAGCGGGCCAAGCCCACCGCCGCCTTCCTCCACTGCCTGCCAGCGCATTACGGGGAGGAGGTGGTCGAGGCGGTGGTCGACCACCCCAGAAGCCGGGTCTTCGACCAGGCGGAAAACCGGCTCCACGCCGCCAAGGCGGTGCTGCTATGGCTTGCGGAGGGGGCATGATCCGGGCTGCGATCGTGGGGGCGAGCGGCTACGGCGGCGCTGAGCTCATCCGGCTCCTAAAGGCCCACCCCGAGGTCGAGCTGGTGGGGCTCGCGAGCCGGGCCTACGCCGGGAAACCCGCGAGTGCGGCCTGGCCCCAGCTCCTTTCGGGCCCCGACTTCGCTGAGGTCGAGGACGCGGTGGACGAGGCCGAGGTGGTTTTCCTGGCCACCCCGAACGGGGTGGCAATGGACCTGGCTCCCCGGCTCCTCGAGGACGGCAAGCGGGTGATTGACCTTTCGGCCGATTTCCGCCTGGATCCCCGGGTCTTCGAGGCATGGTACGGGTTTCCCCACCGCGCCCCGTCGCTTTTGAAGACCGCCCGTTATGGCCTGGTCGAGCTTCACCGAAGGGAGCTCGCCGGCGCCCGTCTGGTGGCCAACCCCGGGTGCTACGTCACCGCCGCTACCCTGGCGCTGGCGCCGGTTTTCGCCGAGGGGATCGTGGCCGAGGTGCTGATCGCCGCCGCCAGCGGCGTGTCGGGGGCCGGGCGCGGGGCCGAGGGCACGGCCTTCGCCGAGACCAACGAGGACTTCCGGCCTTACAAGCCGGCCGGGCGGCACCGCCATACCCCCGAGATCGAGCAGAACCTCGGGAGGGTGCGGGCCCAGGGGCGGTGGCTATCCACGTGGGGGCCGGAGGACCCGGTCAGGCTCACTTTCGTGCCCCACCTGGTTCCGATGACCCGGGGCATTCTGGTCACCGCTTTCGTGCGGCTCGGGCGGGACCTCGAGGAGGCGCGCCTGCTTGAGCTCTACCGCGGGTTCTACGACGGCGAGCCCTTCGTACGGGTGGGCGAGACCCTCCCCCGCACCAAGGCGGTCTACGGCGCCAACGCGGTGAGGATCGCCCTCCGGCGGGACGCCCGGACCGGGTGGTGGACGGTGTTTGCGGCCATCGACAACCTGGTCAAAGGGGCAGCGGGCCAGGCGGTGCAGAACCTGAACGCGGTCTACGGCCTGAACGAGACGCACGGACTCGCTCTTGAAGGCCTCTGGCCGTAGACTCGAGGCCATGAAGCTGCCGCTGGGATTCCAAGCCGGGGCGGTTCGGGCTGGCATTAAGCCCTCGGGCAACCCTGACCTGGCCCTTCTCCATGCCGAAGCGCCGCTGGCGTGGGCCTACGTCGCCACCACCAACCGCGCCGCTGCCCCCTGCGTGCTCAGGGGACGCGCGCTTTTGGCTTCGGAGGCACCCTTGCGCGCCCTGGTGGTGAACGCGGGCAACGCCAACGCTGCCACCGGCGAGGCCGGGGTGGCCGCCGACCTCCGCATGGCCGAGCTGGCGGCCGAGCGCCTCGGGGTTCGGCCCGACGAGGTGCTGACCGCCTCCACCGGGGTGATCGGGGTGCCCCTGCCGGTGGACCGCATCGCCACCGCGCTCCCGGCCCTCGTCCTGGGGCCGGACGCCGATTCGTTCGCCGAGGCGATTCTGACCACCGATACCCGCACCAAGCTCGCCGAGGCAACCCTCCCCGGCGGTGCCCGGGTGGTGGGGGTGGCCAAGGGGAGCGGCATGATCCACCCCAACATGGCCACCATGTTCGGTTTCCTCTTTACCGACGCCCGGGTGGACCAGACCGAGCTGCGGGCCCGCTGGCCGGAGGTGGTTCGCGGCACCTTTAACCAGGTCACGGTGGACGGCGACACCTCCACCAACGACATGGCGGCGATCTTCGCCAGCGGGCTCGCGGGGCAGGTAAGCCCCGGGCTCTTCTGGGACGCGGTCGCCGCGGTGGCCCGGGATCTGGCCCGGCAGATCGCCGCCGACGGCGAGGGAGCGACCAAGCTCATCAGCGTCCGGGTGGTGGGGGCGGCGAGCCTCGCGGACGCCCGGCGGGCGGCCCGGGCGGTGGCGGGCAGTCTCCTTTGGAAGGCGGCGGTGTACGGCAACGACCCCAACTGGGGGCGAATTCTGGCTGCCCTCGGCTACTCCGGGGCCCTGCTCGACGCCGGCCGGGTCCGAATCGAACTCGAGGGCATCCCCCTTTACGACGGCGCCCCCCTGCCCTTCGATCACGAGGTAGCGGTACGGGCGATGCAGAAAGCCGAGGTTCGGGTGCTCGCCGACCTTCGCCAGGGCGATTACGAGGCCGAGGCCTGGGGGTCGGACCTTACCGAGGGGTACGTGAGGATCAATGCGGAGTACACGACGTGAATTTTCGTGGCAATTGTCCCGACGCTCATGCTATTCTTAGGTTTGTAAGAAAGGGGTGTGATGGCCATGAAAAAGGCTCTGGTGGCGTTTTTTGCGGTTGCGGCCCTGTCCTTTGCAGGGTTGGGTTCGGCTCAGAAGTACGGTCTCTACAGCGGGTACCCGGGTGGCATTGGCGGGATGATGTTCTTTGGCAATCTTCGTCTTAGCGTGGGCCTGCCTTTCTGGTACGGTCTGGGCGTTGAGGGCGGGCTAGACATGATTCTGGGCAAGGGAGCTCTTTCCAAGGAGCAGCCCCTCAGCTACTACTACGGTGCTGGTGCCGACGCTGGCTTCTACTCCGGCTATCTTGGCTACAGCGCGTTCGGGTTCGATGTTCACGGCCTGGGCGGCATCGAGTACAAGTTTGGCGACACCATGGGCTTCTTCAGCGAGGCGCTGCTTGGCCTGGGCTACGTGGGCGTCACCGGTTGCTCGGGTTGTAGCGCTTTTGGACCGGCCTACGGAGCTAAGATCGGGCTTTTCTTCTACTAATCCTCAGCGGATAAGCTGGAGGGGATGCGCACGCATCCCCTCCCTTTCTTCCTAGCACTTCTGCTCACCGCTTGCGCCGCCCGTCCCGACGAGACCCCGCCGTTTGTGGGGGTCACCCAGCCCGCCGGAGGGGCGGTGGCCAAAGGGCAGGCGGTGATCGTCGAGGGCTACGCTTTCGACGATACCGGGGTGGTGAGCGTAAGCGCCGGCGGCACCGAGGTGCTTCCCAAAGACGCTCGGGGAAAGAAGCTGGTTCGCTTCCGCTTTAAGCTTGAAGCCCCGAAGGCCGGCCGGGTTCGGGTGAAGATCGTGGCTAGAGACGCCGCCGGTCACACCCGCAGCCGCGAGCTCGCCCTGATCCTGGACCGTGCCGCCCCCAAGGTGAAGATCGAGCGCGTGGAGGACGCCGACGGCCGGCTTCGTATCGTTGGGGTGGCCACCGACGACGTCGAGGTGGATCGGGTGGTGGTCCAGTACGGCAAGACCACCAGCCGGCTCAACCTCCCGAAGGGGAAGACGGTGCGGTTTTACGTTGAGGTGCCGGCCAAGGAGGCCCGCATCATCGCGGTGGACGCGGTGGGGCAGCGCACCGAAGCGGTGGCCAAGGCCTTGACCAAGCCGTAGGCGCCCGCTAAGCTTAGGGTTGCTGGGCGGGCGACTAGCTCAGCTGGTTAGAGCGCACGCCTGATAAGCGTGAGGTCGGTGGTTCAAGTCCACCGTCGCCCACCAG
>WFNN01000018.1 GCA_015488545.1 Thermaceae bacterium
GCCCCAGGGCGACTGGGCCCCGCCCCAGACGCCGCCCCCGGGGGTGATCGAGGTGAGCCAGACCCAGCCGAGCCCCGCGGCCCAAAACGGGGTCTTCGGGGTCCGGGTGACCGACAGCTTCGACGTGCTCGAGGGCCTCGACCTGGGGGCCACCCTGCTCCGCACCTACACCCCCTTCCCCGGCCCCAAGCAGCTCGTCTACCTGTCCGATAAGGACACCGACGCCAACCCCCAAAACGGCCCCTTCCGGCTGGTCCTCGGCTACGACCGCGAAACCGTCTTCGGGGCCGACTTCGCCCTGGCCTTCTCGATTCCCGACGTGGCCGAGGGGCTGGTGCTCCGGGGCGAGGCCGCCTACCGGCTCACCCCCGACACCGCCGGCCGCGACCCCTTCACCCAAAACCCCAGCCTGGACGGGGTGCTGGAGCTCGAGTACACCTGGCCCGACGGCCCCA
The DNA here is from genome assembly GCA_015488545.1 of Thermaceae bacterium. Lineage (GTDB taxonomy): Bacteria > Deinococcota > Deinococci > Deinococcales > Marinithermaceae > WFXV01. The sequence goes on from WFNN01000018.1 coordinate 456, forward strand.
CCACCCAGCTGCTCTACAACCTCACCTGGAAGAAGGCCGATGCACCTGCCCCCGATACCCTGACCCACCGCGTGGCCCTGCTCGCGCGCCACGACGTCGACGAGCGGACCCACCTCGAGGGCGCCTGGGTCCAAAACCTCTCCGACGGCTCGGGGATGCTCGTCCCCCGGGTGCGCTACACCCTGGCCGACGGGGTCGAGGCCAAGGCCGGGCTTGCCTTCTTCTACGGCAAAGACGGTAGCGAGTTCGGGGTCTGGCGGGAAAACAGCGAGCTCGACCTGGGGCTCGACTTCAGCTTCTAACCCCAGCCCCCGCGCCTTCGGGCCCCCGCCGGCGGCGGGGGCCCTTGCGACACTCATTCTCATTCCCAAAATGTCACAAATCCCGAGCGGTATTGACGGGATTAGCCGGGCGCGCCTAGAATCGCGGTGAGATGCGACGGCTCGACGAACTCGCCCCCGGCGAAGAGGCCCGCGTTCGCGCGGTGGAGACCTCGGACCACGTGCTAAGGCGGCTCTTCGCCCTCGGCCTCAGGCCCGGCGCCCGGGTGCGGCTCCTCCGGCGGGCGCCGCTCGGCGACCCCCTCGAGGTCCGGGTGGGCGAGGCCTTCGTCGCCCTCCGGCGGGCCGAGGCCCGGGGCGTGGTCCTCGAGGAGCGCTAACCCCCCATGGGCTGCCCCCGCTGCAACCCCACCCCGGTCAAGGCGGGCCGCGCGGTTGGCCAAATCGCCCTTCTGGGCAACCCCAACACCGGCAAGACCACCCTAACGAACGCCCTGGCTGGCACCCAGCTCCAGGTGGGCAACTGGCCGGGCACCACGGTGGAGAAGCTCGAGGCCCGGCTCGGCGACCTCACCCTGGTCGACCTGCCCGGGACCTACAGCCTTTTCGCCACCACCCCGGAGGAGAAGATCGCCCGCGACGCCCTCCTCGACGATCCCCCGGACGCCCTCCTGGTGGTCCTCGACGCCGGCAACCTGGAGCGAAACCTGCCCCTCGCCCTCGAGGCCAGCGAGCTCGGGCTCCCGATGGTGGTGGTTCTAAACCTCTTCGACGAGGCCCGGGACAAGGGCTACGACCTGGACCCCGACCGGCTCGCCGCCCTCCTGGGGGTGCCGGTGGTGCCCACCGTGGCCAGCCGCGGCCAGGGGGTGGACCGGCTGCTCGAAACCGCCCGCGAAGCCCCGGTGCCCGCCCCCGCTGTGGCCTACCCACCGGCGATCGAGCGCGCTCTGGCCGCCATCGAGGCGCACCTGGCCGGCCCCGCCCGCCGGGCCAAGGCCGCGCTCCTGCTGGCCGGGGAACCGATCAACGCCCCCGAGGCCGCCCGCCAAGCCGCCGAGGCCGCCCGGCGCGAGCTCGCCGAACTGGGGCTGGACCCCTTTCTGGAGATCACCGGCGCCCGCTTCGCCCGGGCGCGGGAGCTCTTCCAGGCCACCCTTCGGGGCCACAACCCCCGGCCCACCCTCACCGACCGGCTCGACCGCTTCGTCCTCCACCCGCTCTTAGGCCCGGTCCTCTTCCTCCTCGGGATGCTCTTCGTCTTCCGCTTCACCTTCTTGCTCTCAGCCCCCTGGGTGGACCTCATCGGCCGGGTCCAGGAGGTGCTCGCCAGCTGGATCCATGGCCTCGGCCTCCCGGCCCTTTTCGCCTCCTTCCTGGCCGACGGCCTGGTCGCAGGGGTGGGCACGGTGCTGGCCTTCGCCCCGGTGCTCTTCTTCCTGTACCTGGCGATGAGCTTCCTCGAGGCCAGCGGGTTCCTGGCCCGCTCGGCCTTCATCGCCGACCGCCTGATGCACGCCGCCGGCCTCCCCGGCCGGGCCTTCATCCCGCTGGTGCTGGGGTTTGGCTGCAACGTGCCGGCGGTCTACGCCACCCGGACCCTGGAGTCCTTCGCCGACCGGGTTCGCACCGCCCTGGCCATCCCCTTCATGGCCTGCAGCGCCCGGCTCCCGGTCTTCGTGCTGTTCGCCGCGGTCTTCTTTCGGGAACGGGCGGCGATGGTGGTCTTCGCCCTCTACCTCCTGGGGCTCGCCGTGGGGCTCTTCACCGCCTGGCTGCTGGGGCGCTTCGGCCACCTAAAGCCGAGCACCGGGGTTATGGAGCTCCCCCCCTACCGCCTGCCCCAGCCCCGGGTCCTTCTCCGGCAGGCCCACGCCCGCACCATGAGCTTCGTAAAGGGAGCCACCGGCCCGATCCTCGCCGCCATGGTGCTGATATGGGCCCTGTTGCACCTGCCCCCTGGCCCCCTGGAGCAGAGCCTCTACGCCCGGGCGGCGGGGGCGCTGGCTCGCCTCTTCGCCCCCCTGGGGCTCGACGACTGGCGGCTGGTGGGGGCGCTGATCCCCGGGTTCATCGCCAAGGAGGTGGTGGTGGGGGCGCTGGGGGTGAGCTTTCTCGGATCGACCCCCCCGGCAGCGCTGGGGTTTTGGGCTGGGCTCGGCCAGCTAGCCGCTGCCCTCCTCGCAGCTCTCAAGGGCACCCTGGCGGCCCTTTTTGCCCTCTTGGGCCTGCCCGCCCTGGGCGTCACCGGCGGGGGGCCGGCCGCCCTCCAGGCGGCGCTCAAAGGGGCGGTCTCCGCCAAGGCGGCCCTCGCCTACCTGGTCTTCGTGCTGCTCTACACCCCCTGCGTGGCCACCCTCCTCGCCCTGCGGCAGGAACTCGGCCGCCGCTGGACGGCGTTCGCCGTCGGCTACCAGCTTTCGGTGGCCTACCTGCTGGCCCTTTTGGTCTTCCGGTGGCTGCCATGACCGCCCGGCTTCTCGCCCTCCTCGAACGCCCCCGAACGCTTCCCGAGCTGGCCCGGGCGCTCGGGGTCGAGACCGGCACGGTGCGGGCCCTCCTCCGCCAGCTCGAGGCCCGGGGCTACGTGGGCCTGGCCTACGCCGAAGGCCCCGCCTGCGGGGTGGCCTGCCCCGCCTGCAGCATGAAGCGCCTCTGCCCGGTGGCGGGCCAGGCCACCCCGGAGGTCCCCGCCTACCGCCTCACCGATCGCGGGAAGCGGGCGCTTCGCGGTAAGGTGCCCCTGTGACCGAGCGGCTCTACTGGGAAGACCCCTACGCCACCGCCTTCGAGGCCACCGTGCTCGAGGTCCTAAAGGTCGACGGCCGGCCCGCCGCCGTCCTCGACCGCACCCTCTTCTACCCCACCGCCGGCGGCCAGCCCCACGACACCGGCACCCTGGACGGGGTCCGGGTGGTCCAGGTCTTCGAAGCCGAAAAGCACGGCGACACCCTTATCCACGTCACCGACCGCCCGCTAAAGGCCGGCCAGCGGGTCCGGGGAACGATCGACTGGCCCCGCCGCTACCGCCACATGCAGCGGCACACCGCCCAGCACATCCTTTCCCAGGCCTTCCTGCGGGCCGGGCGCTGGAACACCCTAGCGGTGAGCCTGAAGGGCCCGGTCTTCACCATCGACTTCGACCTGCCCCCCGACGAGGCGGTGATCCGGGAAGCCGAAGCCCTCGCCAACTGGGCGGTCTACGCCAACCTGGGCATCCGCGCCTTCTTCATCGAGGAAGCCCAGGTGCCGCTTTACCCCCTGCGGCGGATGCCGCAGGTGCGGGGGCGGATCCGGGTGGTGGCGATCGAGGACTGGGACCTCGCCCCCTGCGGGGGCACCCACCTCCGCACCACCGCCGAGGCCGGCCCCATCAAGGTGGTGGGGTTCGAGCGCTGGAAGAAGGGCGGCACCCGGGTCTACGCCACCGCGGGGTGGGAGGCCCTCGAGGACTACGCGAGGAAGCACGACGCCCTGAAGACGCTCGCCCAGAAATTCGCCTGCCGGCCCCTGGAGGTGCCCGAGCGGGTGGAAAAGCTTGAGGCCGAACTCTACCGGGCCCGGGGCGAGCGGATGGAGGCCGAACGGGCCCTGGCCGGGGTCCTCCTCACCCGGCTGGTCCAGGAGCAGGGTAGGCGGATCGCGGCGCAGGTGCCGGCGGCCGCCCTCGATGAGCTGGCCCGCCGCCTGGAAGAGCGTGCCGCCGCCTTCCTCCTAGTGGCCCCGGGCCCGGAACGCGCCCGCTTCGTGCTCTCGGGCGCCCCCGGGGTTTGGCCCCTCCTCCAGGCCCTCGGCGCCCGAGGCGGCGGCCGCGAGCGGATCCAGGGGGTGCTGCCGCTTGCGAAAATCGAGGAAGCCTTACAAACCTTCCGGCGCGCCGCGGTAGACTCTTAACCCATGGAAGCGCCCCTCGGCGACCAGGCCCAGGACCTCCGCCCCGGCGACCGTCTTCGGGACCCCCAGGCCGGCCGCTACTACCTGGTCTACGGCGTTCGGATCTACGACGACTACGACAACGGCATGCTCGATACCTACTACGACCTCATCGGCGAGGACGGCAAGCGCATCGTCCTGCAGGCCATGGCGATCTCCCGCTGGGAACGAGTGTAGGCCCCAACCACCGAACGGCGTTTTCCCCGCGCCGCCGTCCGCCCCGCGCGGCGCGCCCGCTCCTGAAGAACAGGGGCGGGTGCGTTGTTGATTAAACTACGGGTGGACGCACCGGTGGGCCCGAACGGAAGCCCAGGGGCAGGCATGAAGGACGCGTCGGAACACCCGCTTGGCGCCCGCGGCGCGTCGCCGGGGTGGGGGTCCGTGCGTGCGCGGCACCCGGCGAAGGGCGCCACGCCTGGGGCGCCCCCGTAGCGATGATGGCGGAGCATGAGGCGTTGGAACCACCCGCAAACCGGGCAGGGGCGGGCAGCAGGCGACGTTGCCGCCTGCTGCTATGGCCGCTTGCGCTGGCCCTCGCCCTTCCCGGCGCGCAGGCGGTGGGCACCTGGCAACCAGCTGCCGCGCCGGCGCCCGCCCCCGTCTCCACCCTTCCCGGCCGGAACGCCGTCCTGCTCGGGCGCGTCTTCCTTGACGCCGACGGGAACGGGCTCTTTGATCCCGAAGACGACGCACCCCTCCCCGGCGCCCGGCTGGTTCTGTCCGACGGCCGCCAAACGGTGACCGACGCCGAGGGGCGCTTCCATGGGTTAAGAGTCTACCGCGGCGCGCCGGAAGGTTTGTAAGGCTTCCTCGATTTTCGCAAGCGGCAGCACCCC
>WFNN01000019.1 GCA_015488545.1 Thermaceae bacterium
CCTCTACCCGACCCCGCTTGGTCACCCCTACGACCTCAACCATAGCCCCCCCAAGAGCACACCGCCGGCGATCAACAGCGGCAGGAGCGCGGGCCGCCCCGGCGGAACCCGGAGAATCCGGGGCTCGGGATCGGCGAGCGTCATCAGCCGAAGCCCCGGCACCTTTTTCTCGGCCTCCTCCCAAAGCGTGACCCCAGGGCTAAAGGCAAAGAGCGAGAGATCAAGCTCACGGGATGCCAAAAGGGCATAGCTCGAGGACGGCAAGTAAGGGATGTCGGCGATTCCATCGCCGTCGAGATCCAGCCGGCTGGCCCGATCGTAGGCGTTGCCCTCTAACTCGACCCTGGCCTTGGGGTCGTCCACCGCCAGGTCGTAGACGTTGGCCAGAAAACGGTTTCCGGTGAAGCGGGCGGCGCTGGAGACCTTGTTCTTCTCCCGCAGCACCAGCACTCCGAACCCGTTTCGTTCAATGGTGTTGTCCTCAAAAAGATCGTCGACCGCTGAGACGATCAGGATTCCCACGTTGTTGCCGCGAAGGACATTCCGAACGAAACGGCTCTCGTGCTGCTCCTGGGATAGCAACCCGAAGGCCAAGGGGCCTACGTGGTCCTCGAAAACGTTGTCGTGCAGGTAGACCCGCCGACCGTACATGACCGCCGAACCCACCCGTCCGCGATAAGCGTGGTTGTGATCGACCTCGACGTCCTTGGAAAACATAAGGTGGAGGCCGTAGCGAAATGAGTGCACGAGCTCGTTCCTCCGAATCACCGCCCCGTCCGAACGTTCCACGTAAAGGTTGTCGAGGAAACCGTCCAGGCGGTTTTGCTCTACCCTGGCCCGGGGGCACTGGTACAGGGTGATGCCAGGCCCCTGGCGGTTTCCCACCGCGCGCACCCCCCGCACCACGAGCCCGGGCGAGGCCTCGGCCCGTACCGCGGTCACCACCCCCCGCGCCCTTAGTCCCTCGAGGACGCAGCCCTGGCAGTTGACAAAGTAGACCGCGCTATCGGGGTTGTAGAAATCGTAGTTGGGACCGGTGTTCCGAACGGTGAGGCCGGTGAGGCGTATTCGTTTCCCCTCAACCACCAGCCCGTGCCCTTTCCCACCGGCGTCCACCACCGCTCCGGGGGCGGCCCGGACGGTGATGTCCTGCCCCTGAATCTCGAGGCTGCGGTGCACCCCGGGGGCCAGCACCAGCTCGCTTCCGGGGGAAAGCGGAGGCACCGGCTGGCCGGGGAGAAGGGTGACCAGGGCCAACAGAACCAGCATTCCAGGGGGTTTTTACCTTAGATCTTTATGAGAATCAAAATACGAAAAGTTCTTACTAAGAACTTACCTGGCCGATCGAGCAAGACGTTTACTTCCCCTCCACTGGCAGGCTAGCGTGGTAGAGGGCGGCGAAACGGATGAGGTCGCTGGCGTTTTTGAGCCCCAGCTTGTACATCAAATGCCGGCGGTGGGTGTAAACGGTTTTCTCCTCGACCCCCAGTCGCTCGGCCACCTCGGCGTTGGAGAGCCCCTGGCCCAGGAGCAAGAGGACGGTCCGTTCGGTGGGCGAAAGCCGGTCCACCGGAGGGGCGTCGATCGTCCCCAGCCCCCGGAGGGCCTCGACCAACCGCTCCGGCGGCGCGTTCTTGGAGAGGAAAGCGGAGGCCCCGAGCTCCTCGGCGCGAGCCATGAAGGCGGGTTCGTCGTAGGCGGTGAGAACCACCACCGGCAGATCGGGGTGGCTTTCGGCCACCTCGGCCAGGAAGGCAAGCCCGGGCATCCCGGGCAGGGAGAGGTCCAGAAGAACCCGTTCCGCCCAATCCAGCCAGCCCCGGGCGGCTTCGGCCGAGGCCACCGCCTGGATCTCGGCGTCGGGGAGAACCTCTCTGAGGAGGCGCACAAGCCCCTCACGCACCAGCGTATGGTCTTCCACTACCAAGATTCGCATCGCGTCTCTCCTTGAGCGGCCACCACGCCGTCAGGCGGGCACCTCCGCGCACCCCGGCGGCGAGCTCAAGGCGCCCGCCCCGCAACCGGAGCCTCGCCCGCAGAATACCAAGCCCCTGCCCCTCGCCGGGGGTACCGGTGAGACCCCGCCCGTCGTCCTCCACCCAGACCCGCACCCCGTCGCCGGCCTCGATCCCCACCCAGGCCCGTTCCGCCCGGCCGTGGCGCCGGGCGTTCTCCAGGGCATGCTGGACGATACGGTAGACCTCTAGCCGCTCGCTCTCGGGCAGCGTACCCCTCACCTCCACGCTGACCCGGAGCCCGGTCCGGCGCCCCAGTTCCTTGATCGCCTCGGGAAGGGGAAGGTGGGCAAGCTCCGGTGGTGCCAGACGCTGAATCGCCCGGCGAAGCGCCACCTCGGCGTCGGCGATGGCCCGGTCGGCCTCCGCCAACCGCCCCTGGCGCAAAGCCCATCGGGCGGCGATCAGGTTCTGAACCGCGCCGTCGTGAATCTCCTGGGCCACCGCGTTCTTGGAGAGTTCCTCAAGCTCTTGAAAATCTCGCTGCAGTTCCAGCAGTCGGTTGATCCGTTCCACCACGCGGTCGGCATGCTCTTCGCCCACCGCCTCAAGCCGGCCCTTGCCCCGAATCAACGCCTGGAGCTGCTCCTCTAGCCGGGCCCAGGGCGCAAGGAGGGAACGCAGCATGAGGTAAGCGGTTCCCCCAGTGGCCATGCCCGCGAGCGCGGTGAAGGCCACGTCGAAGAGGTAATGGTACCGGTAGTAAACCGAGGAGAGGGTGGGCACTTCCCGAAAGGCCAGCAACCAAAAGCCCACCAAAAGGGGCACCAGGTACGCCACCAGGGCGACCGCCAGGATGACCCGCCGAACCCGCACGCTTTTAGCTTACTCACAAGGCTAAAGCGGTATTGGGTAGACTCCCTTTTGTGTACGCCCTCCGCGAGGCGCTGCTGGCCCTATTCCGGCACCCGGTCAGCAGCCTGGCCACGCTCACGACCGCGGCGGTCTCGTTCACCTTGCTCCTCTTGGTCGGGCTATCCCTCTGGAACCTAGACCGCGTGATCGGTGCGGCGGAGGGGGAGTTGGAAATTGCGGTCTTTCTGAAGCCCGGCGCGGACCTAGCCACCATCACCGAAACCGTCCGCCAAATGGCCCAGGTGGCCCGGGTTCGGGCCATCCCCAAGGACGAAGCCCTGAAGGAGCTCCTGTCCGCCGACCCCTACCTGGAAGGCGCCGCCGATCTGGTGCCAAACCCCCTTCCGGACACCCTCATCGTCACCCCTAAAACCCCCGCGGCGGTGGTCCCGCTGGCGACCGCCCTCAGGGCGCTGCCGGCGGTGGACCAGGTCGAGTACGGCGGGCGGTTCACCCTGGAACTTCTCCGGGTCGCCCGGGGCGTGCGGATCGGCGCCCTCCTCCTGATCCTGATGCTGATCCTGAACACCTTTTTCAGCGTGATGGGCACCATCCGCCTTTCAATCGAAAACCGCAAGGACGAGCTTGAGGTCATGCAGCTGGTGGGGGCGAGCCGGGGAATGATCCTGCTGCCGTTCGTGGCCGAGGGCTTTCTGCTCACCCTTACGGCGGCCCTTTTGGCCCTGGCCATCGCGATCCCGGGCTACCGCTACCTCGCCGGCGAGCTGAAGGGCTTCTTTCCCTTCCTGCCCACCCTGGAACCCGGCGACCTGGCCACCGCCGCCTACGCGCTCCTTGTGCTGGCCTTCTTCCTGGGCACCGTGGGGGGCTGGCTCTCCAGCCGCGCCCACCTCAAGGAGGTGGCGGGGTGAGGCGGGTTGGGTCCTGGCTTTTGGTCCTGCTCGCCCTGGCCGCCGGGCAGAGCCTCAAGACCCAGCTGGAAAAGGCCGAAGCGCTAAAGGCTCAGCGGGCCCGGGAAGCGGCCCGCATCGAAGCCGAGCTTAAGAACCTGGACCAAAAAAGCCGGGCCCTCCTAGGCGAACTCAAAAACCTGGAAGCCGAGCTCGCCCGCTTGGGGCGGGAGCTTAGAAGCCTTGACCGTCGTCGGCGGGCATTAAAGGAGGAAATCGCCCGCTTGAGCCGTGAGGAGGCCGCCCGCCAGGCCGAACTGGCTGGGCTGAAGGACCGGCTCGGAGCGCTTTTGGTCCGGTTGTGGAAGACCCGCGCCGGCCACTGGCTCCCCGCCCTCTCCGCCGGGTCCTTCACCGAGCTGGCGGTAAAAACCCGCTGGCTATCGGATCTAAGCCGGGCCGATCTGGCCCTGGCGGAGGCCACCCGCCGGGCCGCCGAGCGTCTTCGGCGCACCCGGGACGCCCGCCGGGCTCTCCTTGCCGAACTGGAGAAAACCCGCGCCGCACGGGCCCGCACGGCCGGCCGACTGGCCGAAAAGAAGCGCGCGTTAAAGGCCACCCTGGCCCAGCTGGAGAAGTCGAAGAAGGCGCGGCAGATCCGCCTGGCCGCGCTCAACAAGAGCCAAAGGGCCCTAGACGCCGAAATCGAACGACTAAAGAAGGCGCTCGAGGCCGAGCGTTCCCGAGCCCCGCTGCCGGTCCCCCGGGCGCTCGTGGGAAGGCTCCTTTTTCCAATCGCTGGCGGGCGCATTCTAGCCCGGTACGGCCAGGACGGGCACGACTTCGAGTGGATAGGGGCGCCGCGGGCCGGCGCTCCGGTGCGGGCCGCCGGCGACGGGCAGGTATTTGCCGTGCTCTACTACGGCAACGTGGGCTGGACGGTCATGCTTCAGCACTCGGAGAAGCTCTTCACCCAGTACGTGAACCTCCAGGAACCTCCGGTGGCCACCGGTGATCGCGTCCGGCAGGGCGAGGTCATCGGCTACCTCGGCGGAGGAGCGCTGATCCCCCCCGACGTACTCTGGTTCCGGGTCGCCCTTTGGCAAAACGGGCGCTTCTACTACGTCAACCCGGATCCCTACTTTTGAGAAGGCGGCAGACGCACCTCAATGACCAGCCCCCCCGCCTCGCCTCTCCGGGCCCGAAC
>WFNN01000020.1 GCA_015488545.1 Thermaceae bacterium
GAGGGCCTCGAGGAACTCCTCTAGGCTTCCCCGTTCCCCGGGGTCCTTGATCAGAAGCGCCATCACCGCCCGCGCCAGGGCGGGGTTTTCGTCCTTTAAGAGGGGGGGGCGCTGGGTAAGGTGGGCGGCCAGTAGCTCGTCAAAGGTCTCACCGTAGAAAGGGCGTTTGCCCGCCAGGAGTTCGTAGGCCAGGACCCCGAAGGAATAGGCGTCGGAGGCCGGGGTGGCGGTTTGCCCTTGGAAGAGTTCGGGGGCCATGTAAAAGGGACTGCCGGCGCGTTCCAGGGGGGTGGGTTCCTCACGGGTCTTGGCGACCCCAAAATCGCCCAATTTGGCCACCCCGTCCTTTACGAAAACGTTGGCTGGTTTGACGTCCTGGTGCACGATGCCCAGGCGGTGGAGGTGCAGGAGGGCCTGGGCGATCTGGTCCAAGTAGGTTAGGGCTTCGTTCCGGGGGATGGGGCCCCTTTGAAGGCGTTCTTCTAGGCTTCCCTCGGGAAAGTATTCCAGAACCAGGAAGGCGCCCTTGCCGTAAGGTTTCCCCGCGTAGCCCTTGACCAGGTACGGGTGGGATAGGCCGAGCGAAAGCCGGACTTCCCGGGCAAAACGCTCGGCGAGTCGGGGGTCCTTGTGAACCTCCAGGCGGGGGATTTTAAGGGCCACCGGCTGCCCCTCGGGGGCACGGGCCAGGTACACTTGACCCGTGGTCCCTAGCCCCAAAAGCAGCTCGAGCCGGAAATCCTCCCGCCTGAGTCCCGGTTTCATTCGAGCGCAAGCGATTCCCCGGGTTTCAGGGGGAAGACCTCAAATCCCAGCGCACCGGCGCGGTCGGTGAAGGCCACCGGGTCCTGCTGTATAGGGGGGAAGGTGTTGTAGTGGATGGGCACCACCCCTTTGGGTCGGAGAAGCTCAAGCGCCCGAAGGGCGTCGTCCGGACCCATGGTGAAGGTGTCCCCGATGGGGACGAGGGCCAGGTCCAACCCCTGCTCCCCGATGAGCCGCATATCCGAGAAAAGGGCGGTGTCCCCGGCATGGTAGATCCTTTTGCCCTCGAGCTCGACCACCACCCCCATAGGCATGCCGCCGTAGGTGCCGTCGGGGAACGAGGAGGAGTGCCAGGCTGGGAAGAACTTGAGCCAACCGCCTTCGAAGGCGTAGGTTCCACCGATGTTCATGGCCCAAGCCTGGGCCCCTCGGTTCTGGGCGTAGGTGGCGATTTCGAAGGTGGATACCACGGTGGCCCCGGTGCGCTCGGCGATCTTCAGGGTGTCGCCCCAGTGGTCCCCGTGGGCGTGGGTGAGCACGATCAAGTCGGCTTCGACCTCGTCGGGCCCCAGCGGGGCTAAGGGATTACCGGTTAGAAAGGGGTCGATGAGGATATTCTTCCCCGCAGCCCGAATCCAGGTGGCCGCGTGGCCCAGAAAACGAACCTCCACCATCTCGATCACCTCCGTTTGTTTCCACTCTATCACCGGCTTTCCAGGGTGCTGGGTAGGGCCTCGAGCGCGCGCCGTAGGGTACGCTCCAGCGCCGCTTCCACCATGCGCTTGAAGGCCCGCCCCCCCCATTTTTCGCCCTCCGGAAGGTGGGCGTGGAGGATAAGCGTCCCCCGGTATACGAGCCGGTCGTCCTGAACCTCGCCCTCCCCGGCTAGCTCGGCCCAGAAGGCCTCCGCCAGGGGCAGGGGAACCAGCCGGGCCCGGTCACCGGTTTCAAGACGGCTTCGAAAGGGGAAGCATACCTCGCCGAACAAAAGCGCCTCTCCGCAGAGGCGGCCGGAGATCAGGGAACCTTCCCGGGCCAGGTTGCGGAGGCCGGGAAGGTCGGCAAACACCCGTTCGGGTGCCAGGAGCAGCGCCCGGGCTTGCCCGGTCGGGACTTTAAGGCTGAAGGCAAAACGGCGTTCCAGGCGCATCACTCCACCCACTCCACCTTGACCTTGCCGGCCTTGGCCAGGGCTTCGATCTCGGCGTCGGAGGCGGGGGCCAGACGGGGGAGCTGGGCGAACTTGGGGGTCCGGCTAGCAAGCCCCACCCGGACCACCAGCACCCCTGCCCGCTCATCCTTGCCGATGCGCCAGACCAGGTGTTGGCCGAGCTCCATTAGGGCTTCTTCGGAGACGTTCATCGTCTTCATCCTACGGCCTTGAGGGCGGCGAACTTCAGGTAGCCGGTTTCGGGAACGTTGACGAGGACCGGGTGGTCGGCGGCCTGGCCCCGCTTTGCGAGAAGCGCTAGGCTCCGGCCGGCGTCCCCAGCCGCTTCGCGAAGCATTTCGAGGAAAGCGCCCTCCTCCAGGTGGAAACTGCAGGAGGCGGTGAGCAGGAGGCCGCCGTCGGCAAGTAGCTGCATGGCCCGCAGGTTAATGGCCTTGTAGGCCCTTAGGGCCCGTTCGACGTCGCTCTTGCGCCGGGCGAAGGAAGGGGGGTCGAGGATCACGAGGTCGAAACGCCGCTGCCTCGCTGCCGCTGCGTTTAGAAAGTCAAAGGCGTTGGCCTCGATGAGACGTGGCTGGGGTAGCCGGTTCTTTCGGAAAACCTCGCCAGCTGCCTCCAGGGCCTTCGGGGAGCGGTCGAGCAGCCAGACCTCCTCGGCGTGGGGGGCCACCTGGACGGCGAAGGCCCCCTGGTAGGCGAAGGCGTCGAGCACCCGCCGGGGTCGGTGGCGAGCGGCCAGAGCGGCGGCAAGAAGCCGGTTTTCCCGCTGGTCGAGGAATGCCCCGGTCTTCTGACCGGAGAAGGGGTCGGCGGCCAGCCATCGCGCCCCTTCCCGGAACCAGATCCGTTCGGGCACCGCGCCCAGGGCGGTGCGGACGAAAAGGGGTAGACCCTCGGCGAGCCGGCCGCGGCTATCGTTTTTAAGTAGGATTCCGCGGGGCGCCAAGTGCTGGTTTAGGCGATCCACCAAGGCATCGGTAAGGGCGTCGATCGCGGCGGTGTTCACAGTAACCACGAGGTGCGACGCGTATTCGTCCACCACCAGGCCGGGCAGGAAGTCACCCTCCGCGTGCACCAGCCTGCGCGCCCCTTCCGGGCGGGTCTGGCGATCGCGAGCCCGGGCCGAGAGGGCGCGGTTCAGGTTCTGCCACAGGCGGTCCGCAGGGTCACCGGGTTCAAAGGCGTAGGCCCGGACGGTGATCTCCGAACGCGGGTTGACCACCGCTAAGGCCAGAAACCGCCGACGGTGGTAGACCGGATAGAGCCCGGGTCGATCGGGAACCGCCTCGATGTCGCTGCGGTAGACCCAGGGGTGGCGGGCGAGCAGCCGCCGAGCCCCTCGGGCGTTGACCAAGACCTTCACTGGCCCCAGTTTATGAGCTTTCGATGAACCCGGCCAGACACATGTGAGACCGAATCGATAAGAATGTGGGGACCACTCCAGGAGAGAGGAGGTCCCCACGGATGCAGCTTACAACCATTGGTCGGGAGCTGTGGAGCGGAGCAAGGAAGGCGGAGCAACTTCGAGCGGCCGGGGCCGACAACCCCACCGTCCAAGCCCGCCTGC
>WFNN01000021.1 GCA_015488545.1 Thermaceae bacterium
CAACAAAAGCGCCAGAAGCACGTAGCGCACGACCCCAGCCTACCGGCCCGAGCCTGCGGTGACCAGGGCCAAAAGGGCGCAGGCGGCGGTTTCCGCTCGCAGGGTTCGGGTTCCCAGGGTGACGGGGGTGAAACCCCGGGCCACGAGCAGGTCCACTTCCTCCGCGGTGAAGCCGCCCTCGGGACCGACCGCCAGCGCCACCGGTCGGGTGGGGTCGTGGACTTCGGCGACCCGCGCGCCGGCGTTCGGGTGGGCAAGGAGGCCCTGTTCGACCGCCGGCACCTGCGCCACCGGAATCGGCCCCTGAACCTCGGGAAGCCGCGTCCGCCCCGATTGCTTGGCGGCGGCCACCGCCACCCGGCGCAGGCGTTCCAGTTTCTGCGGCCGGATTGCTTTAGCCACGGCGCGCCGGGAGACGAGGAGGACGAAGCGCGATGCCCCGAGCTCGGTGCCCATCCGTACCACGTCCACGAGCTTTTCCCCCTTCAGGAGGGCAAGGTAGAGGGTGACGGGAGCCAAGGGTTCGCGGCTCGCCGAGTAACGTGCCTCCACCCGCACCCGAAGCCGCCCGGACTCGACCGCAACCACCCGGGCCTGGGCCTCCTGGCCTTGGCCATCGAAAAGGGTGAGCCGGTCGCCAGGGCGGGCCCGCAACACCCGCAAAAGGTGCGCCGCTTCCCGGCCTTCGATCCAGAGCTCGTCCTCGATTTGGGGCACGTAGGCACGATGGGGGCGCACGGCGCTAGCCCTTGGTGAAGGCGAGGAGGCTCCATTCGCCTTCCTGCGCCTCCCGGGTTTTGGCGAGCCCGGCGGCGCGGGCGGCGGCCTCAACCGCACCGGCTTTCGCCACCAGAATGCCGGTGAGCAGCGCGGTGCCCCCAGGGGCCAGCCGTTCCCGGTAGCTGGTGGCGAGCTGGGTGTGCAGCTCGGCGTAGAGGTTTGCGACGATGAGGTCGAAGGGGCCGGGGGCGGCCTCGAGGCTCCCTTTCCGAACCTCGATTGCAACCCGGTTGCGTTCGGCGTTTTCCCGGGCGGCGGCCACCGCCACCGGGTCGATGTCCACCGCAACCGTTTGGGCACCGAGTTTGGCGGCGGCGATCGCCAGGACCCCTGAGCCGGTACCCAGATCCAGCACCCGCATTCCCGGTCGAACCGCTTCCGAAAGGGCCTCTAGGGCTAGCCGCGTGGTCTCGTGGTGGCCGGTGCCAAAGGCCATGCCGGGCTCGATCACCACCTCTTCGCGCCCTTCGGCCGGCGGGTGCCAGGGCGCCCGGACCACAAGGCGGCCGGCCTCCACCGGGGTCAGTTCCCGCTTCCAGGCGGTAAGCCAGTCCTCGTCGGGCTGTTCCTCCCAGCGTCCCGGGAAGGGAAGCGGGACCCGCTCGCCGAAATAGGCGAGAACCTCCCCCTCCCGTTCCTCAAGCCCCCGGGCTCCTCGGGCAAAGAGTTCGGGAATCCAAGGATCCAGGCTTTGGAAGTCGCCTTTGAGACGGAAGATCCACATGGCCGCCCCCAGGCTACAGCGGTGGGAAGCGTTCGGCCAGCGTGCGGGCCAGCGGCAGCTTCTCCCGGACGGCCTGGGCAAACCCCTCGGGGGCTTTGGTCAAGAACCAGTAGAGGTCGTGCAGGTAGGTGAGGGGGATCCAAAAGGAAAGCCGCCGCCACACCCCTTCGGGGTCGGGGTAGCGGCGCACGATTCGCCGGAGGGCGGAAAGCGCCGCCTCCGGGCCCAGGAGGTCGAGGCTGCCGGTTTTCAGGATCGCCAGGTCCCGGGCGGGGTCGATGGGGCCGGCCCGCGCCCAGTCCACCACGAACACCTGGCCGTTCTCCGCCACCAGGACGTTGCCCGCCCAAAGGTCGGCGTGGCCGAAGCGTAGGGGAACCCCTGCCACCAGGTCCAGGCGTTCCCGCAGGTGGCGGGCCACGGCGTCGACCTCGGGGAGGCGAGCGAGGGCATTCTGGAAGGTATCCAGGCGGGAGGAAAGGGCTTCGCCGTCCACGTACCCCGGTTCGGGCAGGCGGTGCAACCGCTGAACCAAGGCGGCCAGGCTTGCGAGGGCCCGGCCGTCGAACCGGCCGGGGGCCAGCGGTTGGCCCGGGAAGTACCGGAGAACGAGCACCCCGTGGCCGCTCTCCAGCACCGCCACCTCGCGCACCCGCTCGCCAAAGCCGGCCCTGGCCAGGTTCCTGGCCTCGCGGAAGGCGAGGCTCCGTTCCTTCGGGCGGTACACCTTGTAAACCCAGGGCCCGCCGCGGAACACCCGGGCCTCGAGGCCGGTGCCCAGCGGCTCCATCCGGCCGTAGCGTTCTTCCAGTTCGGCCAGGGCGGTGCGGACCGCCGCCTGTCCCATGCGCCTAGGGTAGCATGGCCTCGGTGGCGCGGGCCCCCGATGCCCTGACCCTTTATCCGGCCTCAACGCTATTTGCGCGGGACGGGCGGGTGGCCAGTTTTGACCTCGATGGCAGGCTCCTTACCTACTTCGAGAGCGGAACGCTTTACAAGCGGGCGCTGGACTCGTCGGTGCACGCAAGGCGCAGGGTAGGGGGGCGTCGGGAACGCTTTGTCCTCTCCCCGGAAGAGGCCCTTTGGGTCTTCGCCCGGGCCAGGGCGGTGGCGGAGAGCCACTACCGGGCGGCCCGGGGTGAGGCGAGGGCGCGGCTTCTGGCGATCCTGGGTTGGACCCCCGAACGCCTTCTCGGCGAGCGCGAGCGGTTTTCCCAGGTCTACAAGCCGATCGCCATCCTGCCACCGGACCGCTACTTCACGATTGTCCTTCAGGCCACCGAGGGGTGCACCTGGAACCGCTGCACTTTCTGCAGCTTTTACTCGGGGCGGTCGTTTACCGCTAAGGACCCCGAAACCTTCTCCCGGCACGCTCGGGCGGTGCGGGGCTTCCTTGGCAAGAACGCCCTTTTGCGCCGGGATCTTTTCCTTGCGGATGGGAACGCGCTTGCGCTTTCCCTCGGGAAGCTCCTGCCTGTTTTGGAGGCCGCTCGCGAGGTCTTCCCGGGCCGGCCGGTCTACAGCTTCATCGACGTCTATAGCGGTGAGCGGCACCAGGAGGAGTTTTGGCACGCGCTAAAGGAGGCGGGGCTTAAGGGGGTCTACGTGGGGATGGAAACCGGCCACGACCCCTTGCTCGCCTGGCTCAACAAACCAGGGAGCCGGGACGAGCTCGTCGTCTTCGTGCGGACCCTTAAGGCCCTGGGGCTTTTCGTGGGCCTGATCGTGATGGTGGGTGCCGGTGGGGCCTACTACCGCGCGGCCCATTTCCGGGACACCCTAGGGGCCCTCCGGGCGATGCCGCTTTCACCGCACGATATCGTTTTCCTCTCGCCCTTCGTCGAGGACCCAGGCTCGGTCTACCGGGCGAGGAGGGAGGCCATGGGAATCGCACCCCTTTCGGAGGCGGCGATCGAGGGCGAGCTTCGCCGGTTCGCCCAGGCGGTCCGCGGCCTTGGGCTCCGGGCCGCCCGCTACGATATCCGGGAATTCGTCTACTAAATCAGGCCTAGCCTTCTCGCGTGTTCCAGCGCCTCGATACGCCCGTGGGCGTCGAGCTTGAGGTAGAGCTTTTTGGTGTAATCGCGGACGGTTTCCGGGCTGAGGTCGAGACGCAGGGCGATCTGCTTGGAGGAAAGCCCCTCGGCCAGCAGGCGCAGCACCTCGAGCTCGCGGTCGGTGAGGTCGGGTAGGGGTGGCGGCTCGAACTTGCGTATACGGCCGGCTTGCAGTGCCGCCAGCAGTTCGGCGACCTCGAGGGGGCTCGCTTCTTTGGAGAGGTAGGCGTTGGCACCGGCCTTGGCCGCCTCGGCCTGGAGGGCCGGTTCGGTGAAGGTGGTGAGCATGACCACGTGCCCTTCAAACCCCCGTCGCCTTAGCTCCCGGGCGGCCTCGATTCCGTCCATCTCGGGCATTTTGATGTCGAGCAACACGGCGTCGATGTCGTGCTTCAACGCTTTCTCCACCGCTTCGCGCCCGTTCTCCGCCTCCGCCACCACCTTAAAGCCCTGTCGCTCGAGCATGGCCTTGAGCCCGACCCGAAAAAGGGGGTGGTCGTCGGCAATCAAAAGGCGCATTTTGACCTCCATCTACACCCTACCAAATCGTTTCCATGGTCTCGTAGACCGTGTGCGGATCGTAGTTGGCCTCGAGGCGCAGGCAGGCGCCGCCCAGCGGGCTCTGGCAGGCGGTCAACCGGCCGTGGTGAATCTCGGCCACCCTGCGGGCGATGTATAGGCCGAGACCGGCCGATCCCGCGCGTACCCCCTGAAAGCGAAAGCTTTTGTAGGGCTTGGTCAGGGTGTCGAGGTTGCCCGGTAGGCCGGGTCCGTCGTCGGCCACCTCAACCCAGCCGTCCCCCACCCGGATCATCACCCGGCTTTTGGCAAACCGTATGGCGTTATCGATCAGGTTGTCGAGGGCACGTTCCAGCATGTCACGGTCGGCCTTGGCCCGGCCGCGTCCCTCAACCCGGATCACCACCCGCCTTTGGCTGGCCCGCGGAAGGTGGCGAAGCCTTAGGGTCTCGGCCAGCTCTCTGAGGTCGGTGGGTTCGGCCCGGGGCTTTAGCGATTCAATGCGGCTGGCAGCCAGGAGGTTTTCCATTAGTCGGTAGATCCGTTGCATCTCCGCTTCGATCTGCCCGATCATCTGGATTCGGTTCTCCCGCCCAATGTCGTGGGCTTCTCGCAGGTAATCAAGGGCCCGAATCGCGCCTAGAATGGGGGTCTTTAAGTCGTGGGCCAGCGCCGCGACCAGGAGCTCGCGCTCCTCGGCGGTGAGCCGGAGGTGCTCGAGGAGCTCGTCGAAGCGGTCGCGCAAGAGCGCCACTTCGCGCGGGAGCGGTTCCTCCACGGGGGGGAGGTAGAGGTCGCCGATCGAACGCCGGCTCACCTTGAGGTAGCGCATATCCCGCTCCAGGGTTTCCAGCGGGGCAAGCAGACGCCTGGAAAGCCAATACCCCACGAAGACCGCGAGCAAGAAAGCGGCCACCGAGAGTTCCCAGACGGGAGGCGGAATCTGCGCGACCGATCCGGGGCTACCCACCCACGCCGCCGCCAGCACCGCGAGAACCGGCAGAAAGGCCAGCGCACCTACAGTGACCGCCAGCTGAAGGCGCAGGCTTCCTTTAGCCGCTGACCGAGACCTCGGACGGTTCCTGCGCGTGCGCGATTGCCTTTTCCGTTTCAATATCGAAGGCATGCAAACGATCCCGGTTTACGACCAGCTCGACCCGGTCCCCCACCCGGACGGGTATGTGCCCTTCCAGCCGGGCGGTGACCAGCACCCCGTCGACGTTGACATGGATCTCGGTATCGGCTCCCAGGGGCTCGACGACCTCGACCTCGCCGACCAGGGTGTTCTCCTCGTGTTCGATCTTATGGAACCCCTTGAGTTCCAGGTGCTCGGGGCGGATGCCCAACCAGACCCGTTTGCCCACGTAGCCCCCGTCCTTGAGCGCCTTGGCCATCCGGTCGTTGGCCCGGATCCGCACCCCCTCGCGCACCAGGTAGACCCGCCCCCCTTCGCTGGCGACCTGGACTTCCAGGAAGTTCATCGCCGGGCTGCCGATGAAGCCAGCCACGAACTTGTTCTCGGGGAAGTCGTAAAGGTTTAGGGGGGTGTCGATCTGCTGGATTTCGCCGTCCTTCATCACCACGATCCGTTCCCCCATGGTCATGGCCTCGATCTGGTCGTGGGTGACGTAGATCGTGGTGACCCCGAGGCGGCGGTGGAGCTTCGAAATTTCGGCCCGCATCTCCACCCGGAGCTTAGCGTCGAGGTTGGAAAGGGGCTCGTCCATCAAGAAGACCTGGGGCTCGCGGACGATCGCCCGACCGAGCGCCACCCTTTGCCGCTGACCGCCCGAGAGCTCGCGGGGCTTGCGCTTTAAAAGGTGCTCGATTTTCAGAATCTTGGCCGCCTCCTTGACCCGGCGGTCGATTTCGTCACGCGGCACCTTGCGGAGCCGGAGGCCAAAGGCCATGTTGTCGTAGACGTTCATGTGGGGGTAGAGGGCGTAGTTCTGGAAGACCATGGCGATGTCCCGGTCCTTGGGGGGGACGTCGTTGACCAGCCGGTCCCCGATGTAGATGTTGCCCTCGCTGACCTCTTCCAATCCTGCGATCATTCGCAAGGTGGTGGTCTTACCGCACCCCGAGGGGCCGACGAAAACCACGAATTCGCCGTCTTTGGTTTCCAGGTTGAAATCCTTGACCGCTGTTACCTTGCCGAAGCGCTTCCACACGTGCTCGAGCTTGACCCTTGCCATGACCACCTCCGATCTCCCGCGCTCTGGAGCGGTCGCCCCATCGGGGAGGAAGCCTAGAGACCCTGAGGCCTCGAGGGTATTTTAAAAGCTTGTAGCCCGTGGCATGTGGCCTAAGGAAAAGAAAATCCTCCAGCCACAGCCACGAGCTGCAAGCCGTAGGCTGCGTTTGGGCATGTGGCTCGTAGCTCGTGGCCAGTGGAGGAGGCTTTTTATCAAGCCACAAGCCACGAGCCACGGGCCGCCTTTAGAGCCTCACCGTCACCCGTGCGCCCTCGTCGAAGAGGTGGATGGAGTCGATGAACCGAACCACCCGGGTGGCGTACCCCATGGCCAGGGAGTGGGTGCGGGCGCCCCCTCCAAAGTAGCGGATCCCCCGTAGGATGTCGCCGTCGGTGATGCCGGTGGCGGCAAAGACGATCTCCTCTCCGGGGGCCAGGTCCTCGGTCCTGTAGATCCGTTCGGCCGAGGCGCCCATGGCCTCGAGGCGGGCCCGCTCCTCCTCGTCCTCGGGGTAGAACCGGGCCTGGATCTCGCCCCCCAGGATCTTGAGCGCGGCCGCTGCCAGCACCCCTTCGGGGGCGCCGCCAATGCCCATCACCGCGTGCACCCCGGTCCCCCTGAGGGCGGCGGCCAGGGCCGCGATCACGTCGCCGTCGCCGATCAGCTTGACCCGGGCTCCGGCGGCCCGGATGTCGGCGATGAGCTTTTCGTGCCGGGGGCGGTCGAGCACCACCACCACCAGGTCCTCGACGTCGCGGTTCAGCGCCAGGGCAATGGCCTTGAGGTTGGCCTCCACCGGCCAGTCGAGCCCCACCTTGCCGGCCGCCGGGGGGGGCACCACCAGCTTTTCCATGTACATGTCGGGGGCATGGAAGAGCCCGCCCTTTTCGCTGATCGCGATCACGGTGACGGCGTTAGGGAGCCCCTTGGCGGTGATGTTGGTGCCCTCGACGGGGTCCACCGCGATGTCCACTTCGGGCCCGCCCTCCCCGAGTTCCTCGCCGATGTAGAGCATGGGGGCCTCGTCCATTTCGCCCTCGCCGATCACCACCGTCCCCCGGATGGGGAGCTCGTTCAGCACCTCCCGCATGGCCTCGGTGGCGACCTCGTCGACCTTGTGCTTGTCCCCCTTGCCGGTCCAGCGGCCGGCGGCGAGGGCCGCCTGCTCGGTAACCCGAACCACTTCCAACGCGAGCTCGCGTTCGATGTTCATGCACTTAGCCTAACGTGGATCCCGTGCGGGAGCGGAAGAACGCAGTCCGATCAGCGGAAAGGCTCGGGCTCAGGGACGAAGGGGCTGGGATCGTTGCTCTTCGCTACTTGGTGAACAGGCTCGGCAGCGAGAGCACCACAATCACCAGGAGGTAAAGAGCGACGACCAGGGCAGCCTTTCTTTCGGCCAGCACCCGGGTCCCGTGGTAGAGGATCCAGGCGCCCCACAGCATCCCCAAGAGCCCCAGCACGCGGCCAGCCTGGGCAAAGGTCGAAGTGTGGACCGCCGATTGGTACTGCCGGAGCCAAGGCGTAAGCTGGTTCGGATCGGTGGGGGGCGGAGGTAAGGAAGCTTCCACCGGGAAGAGCGCCGCCACAACCAGAAGCCCAAGGCCGGTCACAATACCCGGCGCGAAGATCCACCCCGCTAGCTCAAAGGCGCGGGCACCGAGGCCGGTGAGCAGGTGGAGCAAAAAGCCCAGTAGCCCCCACAGGACGAGGCTCCCGATCACGACACCGATTGCCATCCAAACCCAGCTAGGACCGAGGAGCGTGGGGTTGGGTAGGTTGCGGGTGGCGAGCTGGTTGGCTGTCCCGGAGAGCAGGTAGGCGGCGAACACCACCAGGTACCCTTGCCAGGGGCGGGGCGGCCTCTCCCGGGCGCGGAGGAAAAACTCCGCTGGCTTTAATAGCGCTTTGTTCATGGTGATCCTTCCCTGTAGTCGACTTCCCCGTTCAGTATACGCACGGTCAGCGGCGGTGCTTGCTCAGGGCCGTAGGTGGCCTCGGTCCCGCCGGCGGCCGCGCGGGTTCGATCGGGGAGCCGGATTGCGCCGTTGGTCACCCGGGCCTTTACCTTAAGGGGCTTTTCGGCCCGCACGGTGACCTCGCCGTTGGTGAGGTCGATCCGTGTCGGCGCCTCGGGTGCGAACCCCAGGATACGCACCTCCCCGTTGGTCATCGCTAGGGTGGTGGGGCCGGTGGGGCGGTAGTTCGCCAGGCGCACGTCCCCGTTGGTGGCCGAAAACCAAAGGGCCGAAAGGCGGTCTTCAGCTCGAAGCGCGCCGTTCGTTAGCGAGATCCTGGCGGCTACCGGCGAGGGAAGGTCGAGCTCGATCCGGTAGGCGGTGCCCTTGGGCTGATGATCGTCGATGATTTGGAGCCGCCCGTCCGTGACCCGAACGCTCGGGTGCATGCGGGCGAGGGCGGCGGCGGTCTTCGCCTTCTCGACCAGGCGGAGCCGGCCCGACCCGGGGCCGACGACGACCTCGGCGTTTGTAAGTGCGATTACGACCCCCTTTAAAGGGGGAAGCGTCCGGGTCTTCTCCAGGGTGTGGGGGTAGCCCCCGGGCCCCGGAACCAGGGCAAGGTCGAACCCGCCAAAGGCCAAGAAGAGCCCGATCAGGGCGGCGAGCGTTACCCCCTTGGCGGTGGGGCTCTTGGTCCGGGTAAGGGCGAGGTAGAGGCCGTAGAGCCAAAGGGCAAGGGCGAGCAGGGTGGGGATCCAGGTTCCTAGCATCCTAGCCTCCTAGAGCTCTGCCTCCTGGTAGACCCGAAGGGCGAGGAAGAAGAGGACGAGGAAGAAGAGCAGCCCGGCAAGGAGCGGCCAGACCGGCCACTCGGCGGGGGGCACCGCCAGCGAGAGCCCGGGGACCTGCCCGAGCAGCCACTGGAAGTCGCCGAGCGGGACCCGGGGGCCGAGGTTCCAAAGGGCATTCGCATCCACGCCCTCGAGGGCCTTCCCAATCCCAAAGGGGATCCCCAAGAAGACCACGGTGGCGAACACCCCCC
>WFNN01000022.1 GCA_015488545.1 Thermaceae bacterium
CGGGGCCACCGTCTTCTCGTCGGGCAGGGGCAGGGGGTGGCCGAGCTTGGGTTCGGTGCCCTCGATGATCCTCCCCAGGTTTTCCTTGTAGCGCCAGAGCGCGAGCAAGAAAAGAACCCAGGCGAGGGCTTTAGAGATGGAATCAAGGGGGAGAGCGGCGGCCACCAGCGCCAGGGTGAGCGCGAGGGCAAGGCTGGCAAGGGCGGCGTACCCGGTGGCGGCGTAGACGAAGAGCGACACTGCCAGCGGCACCAGGGCGTAGAGGGTACCCAGCCCGCCCTGCGAAAGCCCGGCCAGCACGCCGACCAAGACCCCGGCGCCCCGGGCCCTTAGCGGTTTGCCGGGATGCAGGAAGGCGAACGGGTAGAGGTGGCCGATGTAGGCGAGCACCGCCGCCCCGAAGGTCCAGGGCGGGCCGAAGCCGGCGAGCAGGTAAACCGCCAGGTACCCCTTGAGGAAGTCCGCGAAGAAGGCGGCCAAAAGGGCCTTGGCGCCCACCCGTTTGAGGGCACTTTCAAGCCCCAGGTTGTAGGTCGAAGCCAGCCGGGGGTCGGTACCGGAGAGCCGCTTCACCACCCAGCGGCCGAGCGGGAGCGCTCCCAGAAAGTAGGCCGCGAACAGGAGAACGACGCCCAGCGCTTCCACGGCGCTACCTTACCAGGAAGGCCAGCCCCCGAAGCACCCCGGTGGTGGCGAGGTAAACCAGAACCCCGGCCGCCACCACGCCGGCCGCGATCGCCGGCAGGGCGTAGCGCTTTTTTACCCCCAGCACCACGGCCAGTACGCTGCCGGTCCAGGCGCCGGTGCCGGGCAGGGGCAGGGCCACGAAGAGGAAAAGGCCGAGGGCTCCGTAACGCTGAACCTTCTCCTCCCCCTTGAGCCGGACCCGGGCCTCGATGCGGTCCCAGAGCCGGGCCGCCGCGGGCCACCGGGTCAGCCGTTCCACCGCCCAGGGCAGGAGGGTAAGCAGGACCGGCACCACCAGGAGGTTGCCGGCGAGCGCCCAGACCAGGGCGGCCCCTGGCGGCATACCCAGGCCCACCCCCAATGGAATGGCGCCCCGGAGCTCAACCACCGGGGCCATGGCAGCGAGGAGCACGTAGAGCCAGGTCACGTACCGGCGGGGTGATGCGGCTTTCGCTGAGCAGAAGGCCTATCCGCGGGCCTCGGCCGCTACCTCGACCAGCTTTTTAAAGCCCTCGGGGTCGCGCACCGCGATGTCCGCGAGGACCTTGCGGTTGAGCTTCACCCCCGCCTTCTTGAGCCCGTGCATGAACTCCGAGTAGCGCATCCCGTTCTGGCGGGCGGCGGCGTTGATCCGGGCAATCCAGAGCCGGCGGAAGTCGCCCTTCTTCTTCTTCCGGTCGGCGTAGGAGTGTTCCGCCGCGTTCAGGAGGGTCTCCTTGGCCCTGCGGTAGGAGACCGAGCGGAGCCCCCAGAAGCCCTTGGCCCTTTTCAGGAGCCTTTTGTGGCGGCGACGGCGGACGGTACCGGTTTTGGCGCGGGGCATCGCTTACCACCCCTCGTAGGGCAGGAGGATCCGGAACTTCCGGGCCTCGCCCTCGGCAAGTACGAACTTCTTGCCTTTCTGGCGAATGGTCTTGCCCGACTTCTTGTAGTTCAGGTGGCGCTTGCCGGTTTTGTACGCCACCACCTTGCCACGGGCGGTCACCTTGACCCGCCCCTTGGCGCCCTTGTGGGTCTTCATCTTCGGCATGCTGCACCTCCGCCGGCCGGGCGGCACGCTGGCCCTTGGGGCCCGGCGCGGCGCTAAGGAGTTTAGCATACGGGCTATTTTTTGGCGATAGGAGCCAGGACCATGTTCATGTCGCGGCCGGCGAGCTGCGGGGGCATCTCCACCGTGGCGATTTCCTTGAGGTCCTCGGCCACCCGATCGAGGATCTTCTTACCGAGCTCGGGGTGCGCCATTTCGCGGCCCCGGAACATGATCGTCACCTTGACCTTGTGGCCGTCCTCGAGGAACCGCCGCACGTGCTTGAGCTTCGTCTGGTAATCGTGCTCGCTGACCTTGACCCGGAACTTGATGGCCTTTTGTTCCTGGCGCTTTTGCTTTTTGCGGCGTTCCTTCTCCTGCTGCTGCTGTTCGTAGCGCCACTTGCCGTAGTCGAGGATCTTGGCCACCGGCGGCTTGGCGGCCGGGCTCACCAAGACGAGGTCGAGGCCCTTTTCCCGGGCGATCCGTAGGGCCTCGCGGGTATCGACAATCCCCAGTTGTGTGCCCTGCTCGTCGACCAAGCGAACCTGCCGGACGCGGATTTCCTCGTTGATCCTGTGCTCCCTGATTCAGCATCACCTCCAAGAGCGCTTCACCGAACGCTCAGAAACTGCCAAGGCTAAGTCTACGGGGCGTTTCGCCACCACGCAAGCGGAGGTAGCCTGGCCGCGTGGTCCGTATCGTACTGCTGGAACCCGAGATTCCGCAAAACACCGGCAACGTGGTCCGCACTGCGGTGGCCCTTGGAGCCGAACTTCATCTGGTACGGCCCTTCGGGTTCCGCTGGGGCGACCCCCGGAT
>WFNN01000023.1 GCA_015488545.1 Thermaceae bacterium
GGGTGTGGGGGGTAGGAGGTGGGAGGTAGGGTCGTTAGCTGACCCAGCGGATCCGGCTTCCCCGCGGCGACTTCTCCACCACTACCCGGTCCGCGAACCGCTCGGCGAGCTCCTCGATGTGGGTGACCACCCCTACCAGTCGGCGCTCGCTGGGAAGCGACTGGAGGACCTCGGAGACGACCTCGAGGGTCTCCCGGTCGAGGGTGCCGAACCCCTCGTCTAAAAAGAGCGCCCCCAGCTTGCCGCCCCCAAGCTGCTCGGAGAGGGCCAGGGCCAGGGCCAGCGAGGCCAGGAACGACTCGCCCCCCGAGAGCGTGCGCACCGGCCGCTCGCCGCCGGTCCAGGTGTCCTGAACCAGGTAGTCGCCACCCCGGGCCAAGAGCCGGTAGCGGCCGTGGTAAAGGGCGGCGAGGAACTCCGAAGCCCGGGCGACCAGGTCCTTTTGGTAGTGCTCAAGCAGGAAGTCGGGGAAGCGGTTGGCCCGGAGGTCGTCGGCGAGCTGGCTCCAGAGCGCGAGCTCGCGGGTGGCCTCGGCAACCTCCTTCTCCAGCTGCCGGCGGAGCTTGGCCTCGGCCTCCAGGCGGTTGATCCGCTCCTCCAGCGCCCCCAGCTCCCCCTGGGCCTGGGCGAGGCGCTGCTCGCGCCCGGCGACCTCGGCCTCGAGGGCGGCCACCTCTTCGGGCTCGGGGACGGTTCGGCCGGCGAGCTGGGCGTCAAGGGCTTCGAGCTCGGCCTCGGTGGCCTTCCGCTCGCGGTCGTAGGCGGAAAGCTCGGCAGCCAGGGCCTCGCGTTCGGCCGGCTTCAGGGCCGCGGCCAGAAGCGCCTCCTCGCCCTCGAACCCGGCCTCGGCCAGGCGCTCGGCGAAGGCGGCCGAAAGGGCCCCAAGGGCGCGTTCGGCCTCCTTTAGGGCGTTCTCGGCGGCGAGGGCGGCCTTTTCCTTCTCAGCCCGCTCGGCCTCGAGGCGGTCCCGCTCGGCCTTCTGGCGCTGGGCCTCGGCGAGGGCCCGCTCCCGCTCGGCCAGCTCCGCCCGCGGGTCGCCCTCGCCCAGGAAGGCAAAGAGGCCCCGGCGCTGCGCCTCGAGGGCGGCCTCCACCGCCTCCGGCCTGGGCAGCCGGGCTCGGGCTTCGGCGAGCCGCCGGCCGGCCTCGCTAAGCCGGGCCTTTAGGCGGCGGGCCTCCTCCTCGCGGGCCTCCTTCTTGGCCCTTAGCTCCCGGTAGCGCTCGCGCAGGCGCTCGAGCTCGGCCTCGAGCTCGGCGACCTTGGCCTCGAGGCCGGCCTTCTCGCCCTCCCCGGCGGGGGGCTCGGGCACCCGCTCCACGGTTTGGCCGCAAAGGGGGCAGGGCTCCCCCGGCTCTAGGAGGTGGTGGTAGGCGGCGAGCTTCAGGCGCTCGACCAGGGCCCCGAGCCGGGCCTGGACCTCCTTTAGGGCCTCGCCCTTCGCCTTCCCCTCGGCCTCGACCTTTTCGAGATCGGCGCCGAGGCGGCCGGCCTCCGCTTTGAGCTCGGCGAGCCGGCGCTCCTCGCGGGCGAGCTCCCCGGCCTCGGCCTCCAGGCGGCGGATCGCCTCGGCCTGGGCGAGGAGCTCGCTCGCCACCAGGGGGTCGAAGGCCTCGGCGGGGCCCGGCCCCTTAGGGGGGCCGAGCTTCTTGCGCCAGGGCCAGAGCTTCACCCTCTCCTCAGCCCGCTGCTTTTCCTCGGCGAGGGCGAGCAGGCGCTCGGGGTCCACGGGGGGAAGGTCGGCGAGCCGACGGGTAAGGGCCTTTAGGTCCCCGGCGAGGCGCGCCGCCTCCTCCTTCAGGGCGGCGACCCGCCGGCGCTCTTTTACGATGCGCTCGAGTTCGGGGAAAAGCGCCCCCGCCCGCTCGGCCCGAAGAAGCCGACTCCGGGCTTCCTCCATCGCGGCCTCGCGGCTCAAGAGCGCGGCCCTACGCCGCTCGACCTCGGCCCGGCGGTCGGCGAGCTCGCGGAGGGCCCGGGCCGCCTCCAACCGCTTCCGCGCCGAGGCGAGCTCCCGAGTCTCCTCCTGGATCCGGGCGCGGGCGGCCTCGGCATGCTCCTTCAGCGCAGCCAGGTTCTCCCCGGCCGAAAGCCCCAAAAGCCGGCCCTTAAGCTCGGCGAGGCGGGCCTCGAGGCCCTGCCGGTGGAGCTCGGCACGCTCCCGCATGCGCCTAAGCGTCTCCAACCCGTAAAGCCCCGCCAAGAGCTCCCGCCGCTCGGCGGGGGTGCCCCGAAGGAAGCGGTCGAACTCCCCCTGGGGCAGGAGGATCGAGCGGGTGAAGGCGGCGTAGTCGAGCCCCACCAGCCGGATGATCTCGCGGTCGAGCTCGGCGACCTTTTCGCTGGCCGGCAGCAGCCGGTAGTCCCCGCCTTCCATCTTCTCCAGCCTGTGCTCGCTTCCACCCCCCGCTTTCACCGCCCGGGTCACCCGGTAGACCGCCTCCCCCACCGCAAAGGTAAGCCGCACCTTGGCGACCTCGGCGGCGGGGTGGACGAGTTCGCCAAACCCCCGGGCGACCCTGGGGGTGCGGCGGTAGAGCGCGAAGGTGATCGCGTCCAAAAGGGTGGTCTTCCCCGAGCCGGTGGGCCCGGTGAGGGCGAAGAGCTGGACGTCGGCGAGCTCGAGCTCGGCAGGCTCGAGGAAGGGGCCGAACCCCTCGACCCTAAGGTTCAGGGGCCGCATGAACCTCCTCCTCCAGACGCCGGAAGGCGTCGAGCAAGGGCGCGGCGGGCTCCTCGCCGTGGGCCTGACGGTGGTAGGCGGCGTAGGCCTCGTCGAGGGCGAGCCGCTTGACCCCCTCTCCGGTGGGCTCGGCCTCCTCGGCCTCGAAGAGGACCTCGAGCAGCCCGGGGATGGCCTCGAGCAGGCGTTCCCGGAGCACCCGGTTGGGCCGGCCCTGGATCACCAGCTTGGCGTAGCCGGGGAAGGACTCGACCTCGGCGATCCTGCGGTCGAGGGCCTCGCGGTTAAAGCGGAAGGTGCGAAGGGGCTTGCCCCAGCGGGCCTCGACCGGGGTCACCCGGGCCGGCCGGCCGGGCTCGGCCTCGACCAAAAGCGCCCCCCGGGGGGCGTCCTCCCCTTCCCCGAAGTCGAGCTGGACGAGCGAGCCCGCGTACCAGGCCGGCGGGGCGTCGGCCACCTTTTGCTGGCGGTGGATGTGCCCGAGGGCGACGTAGGAGGCGGTCACCGGCAGGGCCTCGGGCTTCACCGCGTAGCTGTTGCCTACGAAGAAGGCGAACTCCCCGCCGCCCAGGCGGGCGCCCTCGAGGGTCATGTGGCCCACCAGGAGGTTCACCACTTTGGGGTCGAAGCCCTGGGCGAGGTTCGCCATCACCTTGGCCATGAGCTCGGCGTAACGCCCCATCCGTTCGCCGGCCTCCCGCTCCATCACCTCCCGGCCCTTGATCAACCGGCGCTCGGAGACGAAGGGCAAAAGGGCGGCCCGAAGCCCGGTCCGGGCCAAGACCCCGCCCTCGCCCCTGAGCCTAAGCTCGGCGGCGAGCTCGGCGTCGAAGGCCCGGAACACCCCACGCATCGCCTCGAAGCGGGCCCGGGGGTCGTGGTTGCCGGCCACCCCGAGGAGGGGAACACCCATTTCTTTGAGCCGGATCAGGAAGTCGTAGAAGATACCCTCGGCCTCGGCCCCCGGCCGGGGGTGGTCGAAGAGGTCGCCGGCGACCACCAGCCAGTCGGGGCGGAAGTCGGCGGCGAGCTTGAGGAGTTCCTCGAGCGCGGCCGCGATCTCCGGGGTGCGGTCCACCCCCTTCAGGGTCTTGCCCAGGTGCCAGTCGGCGGTGTGCAGAATCCTCATAGGCCGAGCTCGTCCCTAAGCGCCCGATCGGAAAGGTCCTCCTCCACCTCGCTCGGTTTGGTGGCCCAGGCAGGGTAGGGAAAGGTCACCAGCTGGGGCACCGGCACCTCGGGTTGCTGAACAATGACCGCCCCCTGGGGAAGGATCAGCGCCCGATCGCGGAAGGCCCCGGGCAAGTACCGGTACTCCGGCCGCTCGGCCTCGGCGGCGTCCAGCCGGCCCACCACCCGTATGGCGGCGTTGGCCACCACCCGCCTTTCCACCTCACTCGCGGTCTGCTGGGCCCCGATCAGGATCACCCCCAGCGAACGCCCGCGTTCGGCAATATCGAGGAGGATGTCCTTAATCGGGCTCTCCCCCTCGCGGGGGGCGTACTTGTTGAGCTCGTCGAGCACCACGAACACCTTGCCGCGGTAGGCGCCCTCCTCCTTGGCCGAAAACAGCTCCTTCAAAAGTGCCCCGACCACGAACATCTGGGCCTGGGGGGGCAGGCGGTGCAGGTCCACCACGTTAACCTGGTGGGGGCTTTTTAGCGGGTTGGGCGGTCGCCCCGGCCGGTCGCCGCGCACCAGCCGCCGGACGTTCTTGGCCGAAGCTCGGAGGCGGCGCACGAAAGCCTGAAGGGTACCGGTGTGCTGCCGGGCCACCCAGCGGGGGTCACCAGCGGCCTCCTCGCCTTCGGCCTCGTCGCCGAGGAGTTTGTACTCGAGGTAGGCCACCAGGTCATCGAAGGTTCGAAGCGCCGTGCGCCCCAAGGCGTCGAAGGCCCCTTCCGCCGGGGGACCTCCGGCCCAGTCTTCGACCCAAAGGGCCGGGCCCTTTTGGTCCCGGGCCAGCTGGGCCAGCCGCACGGTGACGTGGTCGATGAGGAAGCCGAGGTTGGTCATTGCCCCCCGATCGGCGAAGAGGTAGGGCAAAAGCCCCTCGCGGGCGAACTGCACCAGGTCCCAGTGGTAGGGCACCACCCCTTCGAAGCGCCCCTGGGTCTCGGGGACGATCTCCCCCTCCCCCGGCGGGCGGGCCGGCGGGGCAAAAAAGGCCACGCTCCCGAACGGCTCGGGGGGGAGCCCGAGGGCGGCGTAGGCCGCCCGGTCCGCCTCGCCCAGGTGCCGGTTGGGCCGATCGAGGTAGAAGAGATCCTGCCCCTTGACGTTAAAAATCAGCGTGCGGGCGCTGGCGGCGTCGGCCAAGACCCCGCTTGTGTAAAGGCTGTGCAGCAGGAAAAGGGCGTAGCTGGTTTTGGCGGCCACCCCCGAAATCCCCGAGATGTTGACATGCCCCCCCCGGCGACCATCCAGGAACTCGAGGTTCACGTAGGCCGGCTCGCCGTTGCGCAAACGGCCAATCGGCAACCGTTCGCGCATCCGGTCGTAGTAAAGGGCCCGGTCGAGCGCGTCCCCTTGGGCCAGGCTCACCGGGGATCCGGGGTTTGGGGGCAGGTAGTCTTCGGGCTCCAACCGGGTAACGGTGACGTGGGCCACGTAGGCAGTGTTGACCGGGAGCACGTTCTCCCGCACCAAAAAGGCGTCGGAGTCGAACTGGGCGCCCTCGTGAAGCTTCATTACCCGGTCCACCATGCCGTAGTAGCGGACCCGGGTTCCCCCGTGGTCGCTCTCGGCGTAGACCAGGTCGTCGAGCCGGAGAAGCCCCCCTTCCTCCACCGCCACCCAGAATTCCAGGGGCGTCGCCTCCCGCCGGCCCAGCACCACACCCACCGGTTTCATACCTGGTCCATCCTACCCCGCGGCAAGGGCCAGGATCCGCCGGCGCACCAGTTCCCGCTGCCCCAACCGGCGCCGTAGCTCCCGCTCCAGGCCCCCCACCGGCACCAGGTTGGCGGGGGCCCGAGGGTCACGGTAGGGTTCCGAGGCCAGCCGGGCAAAAAGGTCCAGCGACTGATCGGCAAGCAGCCAGGCCGACTTCAACCCGGCGTCGGTTTCCACCCGCACCAACCCTGAAGCGGCGGCGTACGGCGCGCTGGGGGTAAGCGGCAGCCGAAGGTACCAGCTCAGAAAATCCCGCGGGGTTCGCCGGGCCGCCGCCGGCACCCGAAAAACCGGCGTGCGCTGGCCGGGGGCCAGCCGATCGAGGATCGAAGCGAGATCCGGGTCCAGGTAGCTCCGGTAAAAGCTCTTCACGTAGCCGAGCCGGGGCACCCCCGCCTCCCCGCCCGGCGGGAAGTAAAGGGTTCCGTCGTGGACCACCAGGGCCCCCGGGTGTTCACGGCCCAGGCGGGCCCCCAGCGCCCACTCCGCCTGGCGGCGAACTTCGCGGGCGGCCGCCAGCAGGTCCTCGCGGCGGGTGGCGGGGTGGGGCCGGGCCCGGTAGCGAAGCGAAGGGCCGAGGTCGAGGTCCACCGGCGAAGGCGAAACGAAGAGCCTTTCCAGCCGAATTTCGTCGGCAAAGGCCAGCCTACCCCCGTCCAGAAGCACGGCCCCAACCGCGTAACTGAACAGCACCCCAGGGTGGCGGTCGTCCACCCAAACGAAAGCGTCCACCCGTTCCACCCCGTCGATCAGAATCCAGGGGCCGGGGTGGGGACGGGGATCTCCCCGAGGGGCCCACGCCCCCGGTTCGGCAGGCTCGGCCAGGGCCCCGGCAGGAGCGTCCTCGCTTCCCGAGCCGACGCGGTAATCCGGGTCCCAGGCCTCGACCTTGATCCGCATGGTCTAGGGGGCCACGCGGGCCAGCGCCTTCTTAGCAGCGGCGTGTTCGGGATCGAGCTTCAGGGCCTCCTGGTACTGGGCCCGGGCGCCGGCGAGGTCACCCATGGCCTCGTTCGCTTTCCCCAGCCAGTAGTGGTAATCGGCGTTCTTGGCGGCCAGAACCACCGCCTTGGTGAGGTAGAACCGGGCGGTCTTGGGGTCCTCCTGTTTCAAGTAGGCCTGCCCCAGGTAGAAGTAGGCCTCGGGGTAGGCGATGGGCTTTAGCTCGACCGCCTTTTTGAGGGCGGCGATGGCGCCCCGGAGATCCCCAAGCTTGAGGCGGACCTGCCCCAGGTAGTTCCAGGCCAGGCTGTTGGTGGGGTCGAGGAGGACCGCTTCCTCGAGGGCCTTCTGGGCCGCCGGGTAATCCCCCTTGACGGCGAGGAGCGCCCCGTAGCGGGCCCGAAGGTAGGGGTCCTTGGGGTTCGCCTTTACCGCCTTCTCAAAAGCGGCGATGGCCTCGTCAAGCTTCCCCGAAGCAAGGTAGACCATCGCCAGGTTGTAAAGGACGGTGGGCTCCCCGGGGTTTTTGGCAAGCGCTTTTTTGAAAGCGGCGATGGCCTTATCGCGCCGCCCCATGGCCTGGTAGACGACCCCCTCCTGGTTGTAGACCGCCGGATCGTCCGGGGCCAGCCGCTCGGCGTCTTTGAGCACCGAGAGCGCCTTCGCCCGTTCCAAAGCGGCCACCCCGGGGTCCTCGGCCTGGCCGGCCAGCTCCAGGTAGGCCCGGGCCAGGGTGAGGTAGATCGGCAGGTAACCGGCGTCCAGCGCCAGGGCCCGCTTTAGGTTCTCGATCGCGGGGTTGACAAGCCCGATTTTGAGCTGCACCCGACCCAAACCGTAAAGCGCCTTGGCGTCGGTTGGGGCCTTTTCAACCGCCTGCTTATAGGCAAAAAGAGCGGCGTCCAGCGCCCCCTCGGCGTAGTACTGGTTGCCAAGCAGCATCCAGGCCTCGGCGGAGAGCTCGGTCTTCTTGGGGCTCGCAGCCCAGCTCCCAAGGAGCATCACGATCAAGAGGGGTAAGGTCCATCGCCGCATACACGCGCCTCCTAAAGAATGTACTTGGAGAGGTCCCGGCTCTCCACCACCGGGGTGAGCCGCTCCTCCACGTAGGCCTCGGTAATCGTGACCCGACCGAGACCGGTTTCGAAGCTGATCTCCTCCAGTACCCGCTCGAGCACGGTGTAGAGCCGGCGGGCGCCGATGTCCTCGAGCTCTTGGTTGGCCCGGTGCGCGAAGCGGGCCACCGCCCGGATCGCCTCGGGGGTGAACTCCACCTCGGTGCCGTCGGCGGCAAGCAGCGCCCGGTACTGGCGGATCAAGGAGCTCTCGGTCTGGGTCAGGATTCGCTCGAAGTCCTCCGCCGTCAGGGGCTTGAGCTCCACGCGGATAGGGAAGCGCCCCTGAAGCTCGGGGATGAGATCGGAGGGCTTGGCCACGTGAAAGGCCCCCGCCCCAATGAAGAGCACGTGCTCGGTGGAGATCGGCCCCAGCCGGGTGTTAACCACCGTGCCCTCGACGATGGGCAGAAGATCACGCTGAACCCCTTCGCCGGAAACGTCCGGCCCCTGAATCCCCTCACGGGAGGCCACCTTGTCGATCTCGTCGATGAAGACGATGCCGTCCTCCTGGGCCCGGCGAACCGCCTCCTGGCTGACCTCCTCCTTATCCACCAAGGTTTCGGCCACCTGGTTTTTTAGCACCTCGCGGGCCTCCCGCACCCGCATCCGGCGGCGGAGACGGCGCTTGGGGAGCAGGCCCGAGAGCATCTCGGTGAGCCCCTGGACCTGGTCGGTTCCCAGCATGCCCATGAAGGGGAGCTGGGGTTCCTCGGCCACCTCGATCTCCACCAGGCGGTCCTCGTACCGGCCGGCGGCCACCTCGGAGAGGGGAACCCCTAGAAGGCTGGCGATCTCGGCGTTCGCCTGGCGAACGGCCTCCTCGGCCACGGCCTCGGTTTTCTCCCGCATCACCAGCTGGTAGGCGACTTCGGCAAGATCGCGGACGATCGAGTCCACGTCGCGACCGACGTACCCGACCTCGGTAAACTTGGTGGCCTCGACCTTGAGGAAGGGCGCCCGGGCCAGCCGCGCCAGCCTCCGGGCGATCTCGGTCTTGCCTACCCCAGTGGGGCCCATCATCAGGATGTTCTTGGGGATGACCTCGCGGGCCAACTCGGGGGGCAGCTTCTTTCGGCGGTAGCGGTTCCTTAGGGCCACCGCCACCGCCCGCTTGGCTTCATCCTGGCCCACCACGTACTTGTCGAGCTCGGCTACGATCTCCCGGGGGGTCAGTTCGGTCATCGGGTTTCTCCCACGCTGAGGATGGTGATCTCCCCGCCCGTGTAAAGGTCGATTTCGGCGGCCACCCGAAGGGCCTCGCGAGCTAGATCCGGGGCAGGAAGGTCGCTGTGCCGAAGGAGGGCTTTGGCAGCGGCAATGGCGTAGGGGGCGCCGCTGCCCACCCCGAGAACGGGCTCGTCGGGGGCGATCACCTCCCCCGAACCGGAGAGCAAGAGGAGCTGTTCAGGATCGGCCACGATCATCATCGCCTCGAGCTGGCGAAGGACCTTGTCGGTGCGCCAAAGCTTAACCGTCTCCACCGCCGCCCGGGTCAGGTTGCCCTTAGCCGCCCTGAGCTGCTCCTCGAACTTCTCAAAGAGGGTGAACGCATCGGCCACGCTACCGGCGAAACCGGCGAGCACGTTGGCCTCAAGGCGCCTCACCTTGACCGCCCCGCGCTTCATGATGGTCTGCCCCAGGGTCACCTGACCGTCGCCGGCCAGCGCGGTCACGCCGTCCTTTCGGACCGCCAGAATGGTGGTGGCGTGCATAGGCGGCATCACGCCGAGGCTACCGGGGGGCGGTTAGGCAGCGGTGAGAGCGTAGCCCTCCCGGGCCAGCCATTCCTTGAAGGCGGCCAGCCCCCGAGCAAACATCCGGCGGCGGCGCTCCTTTTTGGGGAGCTTGTCCGGCCAAGCCGGCACCAGGCCCCAGTTCGCGTTCATCGGCTGGAAATTCTCGGGGTTTGCGCTCGCGAGAAAGCGGACCAGCCCTCCGAGCATGCTGGCCTCCGGGGGCACCCCCGACCCCATGCCCGAAAGCGAGCGGGCCGCGTTCTTCCCGGCCAGCCAGCCAGTCGCCGCCGACTCGAGGTAGCCCTCCACCCCGGCCAATACCCCGGCGGCGAAGACCCGGGGTTCTTCGCGGAAAGCCAGGTCCGGCCCGAGGAGCCGGGGCGCGTTCAGGTAAGTGTTCCGGTGCATGACCCCGTAGCGCACGATCTCAGCGCGCTCCAACCCGGGGATTGCACGCACCAGTTCCTTTTGATCGCCCCACTTGAGCCCGGTCTGAAAACCCACCAGGCTCCACATCCGGCCGGCCCTGTCCTCCCGCCTGAGCTGGACCACCGCGAAGGGCTCCCGCCCGGAACCGGGCACGCGGATCCCCACCGGCTTCAAGGGACCGAAAAGCGGGGTACGGTAACCCCGCCGGCCCAGCTCCTCGATGGGTATGCACCCCTCGAAGAAGGCAAGCTCCTCCCACTCATGGGGGGTGTGCCGGCGGGCCCGGGTAAGCACCTCGTAAAAGCGGCGGTATTCCTCCTCGGTCATCGGGCAGTT
Source organism: Thermaceae bacterium (assembly GCA_015488545.1). Classification (GTDB taxonomy): domain Bacteria; phylum Deinococcota; class Deinococci; order Deinococcales; family Marinithermaceae; genus WFXV01. The sequence continues at coordinate 10,137 of WFNN01000023.1, forward strand.
GATGTAGTCGGGGCTCTGGTCGTACCGGCCGGCGAAAAAGCACTTCTCCATGTCGATGGACTCGAAGAGCACCACCGGGGCGGCGGCGTCGTAGAAGGCCAGGAAATGATCGCCAAAACGACCCCGCAGGTGGTCGGCGAGGGCGTCCGAGGTCAGGGGGCCGGTGGCCAGCACCACCGGCCCTTCTTCGGGGATCGCCGCCACCTCCTCCCGCACCACCTCGATCAAGGGGTGCTCCGCCACCGCCCGGGTGACACGTTCGGAGAACTCCTCCCGATCCACCGCCAGGGCGCCGCCAGCGGGGATTCGGGCGGCATCGGCGGCGGCCATCACCACGCTCCCCGCGAGGCGCATCTCGGCCTGCAGCAGGCCCTTGGCGTTGGTCTCCCCCTCGCCCCCCAGCGAGGTGGAACAAACCAGCTCAGCGAGTTTTTCGGTCCGGTGCGCGGGGGTCATCCTGGCGGGGCGCATTTCGTAGAGACGCACCCGGGCGCCCTCCCGGGCAGCGGCCAGGGCCGCTTCGCTTCCCGCAAGCCCCCCACCGATCACGGTTACTTGATCACCCACGATCCTTTAGAATACCAGCTTCCCCAGCCTTGCGGAAACCGCCGGTGTTCCACCGCCGCTAACCGGTGTTGCGGAGGCCGGCGGCGATACCCAGTAGAGTCAGCAGCAAAGGGCGCTCAACCCGCTCCCGATCGGGATGGCCTTCGGGCAGTTCCCGGTAGCGGCGGAGCAGTTCCACCTGGAGCCGATTCAACGGATCCAGGTAAGGGTTGCGCAGGGGCAGGGCCCGGGCCAACGTTGGCTGGTCGTGGAGCAGAGGAGCACCGAACACCTGCTCGAGCTCGGCGAGCGTGCGGCGGTACTCTTCTTCGATCACCGGGAAGAAGCGTTCGGCAAGCGAAGGGGGAACCAGACGGAGGTACGCCCTGGCTATACCCAACTCGGTCTTGGCGAGACTCATAGCGGCGGTCTGCAAAAGACTTCTAAAAAAGGGCCAGCGAGCGTACATCTTCCGTTTTATGGGCAGGGGCACGCGCGCTAGGCCGCTGCCCAATCCAAACCAACCCGGCAGGTTGGCCCTAACCTGGCTCCAGGCCATCACCCAGGGTATGGCCCGCAGGTCGCGGATGTCCCGGGGCCGTCCGTGACGGGTTACCGGACGCGAAGCGATTTTTAAGGCGGCAATCTCCCTGATGGGCGTGAACGCTTCGAAGAAGGGGAGAAAATCGGGGTCATCCACGAGCCCCCGGTACACTTCCACGCTGGAGCGCTCGGCGTCGGCAAGCCTCGTAAGCCAGGCCGCATCCCCCTCCGTCGCCCCCTTCAGATCGCGGGCGGCGGCCCGCGCGAAGTGGTAGAGGAGTTGCTCCAGGTTGCGGTAGGCGAGCGCCGGGTGGGCGTACCGGTCGGCCAGCGCCTCCCCCTGCTCGGTTAGGCGTAGACGTCGCCCCACCGATCCGGCGGGAAGGCCCTCGATCGCCCGCCCCGCCGGGCCCCCGCCGCGGGCCGTGGAGGTTCCTCGACCGTGAAAGAACCGGAGCGGGACCCCGGCCGCGCGCCCTAGCTCCGCCAACGCCCGCTGAGCCCGATAGAGGGCCAGGTTCGCGGCGAGGAAACCGGCGTCCTTGTTGGAATCGGAGTACCCGATCATCACCTCAAGGCCACCCCGCCGCTCTAGGTGCGTACGCACCCTGGGGTTTCGCAACAAGGCCGCCACCGTATCGGTGGCCGCGCCGAGGTCCTCCAGCGTTTCAAAAAGCGGTACGACGTCGAACGGCACGCCCTCATTCACCCGGTAGAGGCCGACCTCCCGCGCAAGAACGAAGACCTCGAGGAAGTCGGACGGGTCCCGGGTGAGGCTGACCACGTACGCCCCCCGGTCGCGCCAAACCCTCAGGGAACCGAGCGCCGTCGCGAGCTCCCGGGTTTTCGGTTCGGCCCCAACCGGCAGCAAGGGGCGCTCGCTACCAAGCTCCGCGGTAAGCAGCGCCTCCCGCTCCCGCGGGGAAAGATCCCGGTAGCGGCCAGTCACCCCGCCGCGGGCCAAAAGCTCGGCGACGGCGATTTCGTGGGCGTAGGATTCCTCGCGCAAGTCGAGGTTTACAAGCTCGACCCCGAAGACTTCCGCCCGGACCTTCAAGGGGGCCACGTGGGTACGGGCCGCCAGCAGCCCGGCCTCGTCCAGCGCGTGCTCCAGCGCCGCCAGGTCCGCGGCGAGGCTCTCGCCTTTCGCGTAATCCCCGCGTTGAAGCCTTCCGCGCACCGCCAGCAGGTACCGACGGCACGGCTCCCCGGAAAAACGATCCGGTCCCGTACCCGACGAAGCCTCAAGTTCCGCCAGGCGACGGCGAAACACCTCGGGAAAGCGCGCCCGCTCCTCCGCCACCGATAGGTCGCGGACGAGCCCGTCAAGCGCTTGGTGAAACCGCTCCCGGATTAAACCCCGGGCGTAATCCTGGGCCCAGGCGGTGACCTCGGGGGTCACGTTGGGGTTCCCGTCGCGGTCGCCACCGATCCAGCTGCGAAAGGCCAGCGGAAGACGCACCCGTGCCCTCTTGCCAAAGTAGACCCGAAAGGCTTCCTCTAGGGCGCGCGCCAGCAAGGGCAGCGCCTCCCACACGCTTTCGGGCAGGTAGCCCAGTGCACCCTTGGCTTCGTCGGCGACGCTGGGGTGGGCGCGCCGCAATTCGAGGGTGGTCCAGAGAAGCTCGATTCGGGCACGGATCGCCTCCTCGGGCAGGGGTTCTTGGTCCAGCAAATGGAAGAGTTCGGCCAGGTGGTTCCGCAACGTGCGGCGGCGAGCCTCGGTGGGGTGCGCGGTGAAGGTGAGCTCTAGCCGGAGCCCCTCGATCAGCCCTCTCGCCTCTTCCAGCGAGAACCCGGCGGCTTTCAATTCGCGAACCAGGGCAAAAACCGACTCTTCCCGGGGCCTCGAGGGCGCGGCGCGCGCCTCGCGCAGCCGATTCACCCGCACGCGGTGGCGTTCTTCGGCCAGGTTGACCAGGTAGAAATAGTGGGTAAAAGCGCGCACCAGGGCCTCGGCTTCGGAAAGCGATAAACCCCGAATGCGCTCTTCCAGACGCGCCTCAACCGCCTCGTCCGGGGATTGCCGCAGGCGCTTGGAGGCCAGCCGAACCTCCTCCTCGAGCGAAAAGATCCTCTCGCCCTCAAACTTTCGAATGGCCCCACCCAGAAGGCGGCCGAGGAAATCCACCTCGGCCTTCAACGCCTCGAAGGCGCGGACCTCCTCGGCCGGTAGCATCCCTGCTAGAGGCGTTTGCCTTTCTCGTCGTACGCGTAAAAGCCCCGGCCGGTCTTGCGCCCCAGAAGACCGGCCTGCACCATCTTTTTAAGCAGCGGCGAGGGGCGGTACTTGGAATCGGAAAAACCCTCGTAGAGAACTTCCATGATCGCGAGAACGGTGTCCAACCCGATAAAATCGGCAAGCTCCAAGGGGCCCATGGGGTGGTTCATCCCCAACTTCATCACCGCGTCCACCGCCTCCGGCGTGGCCACCCCTTCGTGCACCGCCTGAATCGCCTCGTTAAGCATGGGAATCAACACCCGGTTGGAGACGAACCCGGGGTAATCGTTGACCTCGACCGGGGTCTTCTTCATGCGACGAGCAACCTCGACCACGGTTTGGGTGGTCGCGTCCGAGGTTCGGTGCCCTCGAATCACCTCCACCAGCACCATGAGGGGCACCGGGTTCATGAAGTGCATTCCAATGAACCGCTCCGGGCGCGAGGTGGCGCTGGCCAGCTTGGTGATGGGGATCGAGGAGGTGTTCGAGGCCAGGATACCCTCGGGTTTTACGATCCCGTCGAGCTCCTTAAAAAGTGCGATCTTGGCGGCCTCGTCCTCGACGATCGCTTCCACCACCAAATCGCAGTCGGCGAAGGCCTCGAGGCTGAGGGTGGTTTGGATGCGGGCCAGGGCGGCGTCGTGTTCCTCCTCGGTGATCTTGCCTTTCTCCAGGAACTTTGCGAGCGAACGCCGTATCGTCTTCAAACCCCGCTCCAGGAAACGCTCCTCGATGTCCCGGAGCACCACATCAAAACCCGCCTGGGCCGCCACCTGGGCGATACCCGATCCCATCTGTCCGGCACCGACCACGCCAATCTTCCTGACTTCCACTGCTTACCTCCTTTCCTAGCCAAGCTCGAGGTTCCGACGCTCGGCTTCGGTGTAAAGGGCGTACTCGACCCCGTCCAGGAGGGCCTGCCAAACCGCCTGGATAAGGTCACCGGAGATACCGATGGTGGTGAAGCTTCGGCGGGTGTCGGCCAGGGTGATCGTCACCCGGGCCTTGAGCTCCCGGCGGCCCCGCGGGTAGAAGGTGCGCACCCGCACCGAACGCAAAGCGAGCTCGGACACGTAACCGGCTAGCTCGCCAAGCCCTTCGGCGGCGTCCTGAAGGGCCTCTTTCAGCACCGAGAAAAGGGTGCGAACGGGGCCTTCCCCCTCGGCGGCGACGTAGGCCCCGCGCCCCCCGAGCTGCACCCGCAGGGAGGCCTCGACCACCGGTCGCACCTTCCCGCGGATGACCTCAAAGAGCCGTAGACGCTCGACTTGGATCCAAGGCCGAAAGCGACCGGTCAGCTTACCGAGAACCAGTTCAAAGCTGGCCTCGGCGTCCTCGTAAGTGTAGCCCTCGTCCTCAAGCCGAAGGAGCTCCTCCCGAATTCGCCGATTGGCGGCGGTGTCCTCGGAAAGATCCACCCCGAGACGACCGGCCAGGGCCTCGAGGTAGCTGGCCCGGGCAATCCCGGGGACCAAAAGCCGGCGTTCGTTCCCCACCGCCTCGGGCGGAATGGGTTCGTAGGATTCGGGGTCGCTGAGCACCGCCGCGATATGGGCGTGGGTGCGGTGGGCGAAGACCTTGTAGCCCACGAAGGGGTGGTAGTCAAGATCGCCGACCCCCACCATGTTGACGATCCTGCGGGCGATCGGGGTCAGCTTTCTAAGCGCCCCGTCGGATATCGCCTCGATTCCCATCCGGAGTTTCAGGATCGGGAGAAGGGTAGCCAAGTCGGTGAGCCCGCAGCGGGCACCGTAGCCGCCGACCGAACCCTGCACGTGCTTAGCCCCGGCCTCCAGGGCGCTGATCGCGTTGGCCACCGCCAGGCCAGAATCGTTGTGCCCGTGAAACCCCACCGGGGTCTCCCCCGCCAGCTTGATCACGTTGGCGGTGCTCCTTTTTACCTCGCTGGGCAGGGCGGCGCCGTTGGAATCGCCCAGAACCACCATGTCGGCGCCGGCCTCGAGGGCCGCCTGCACCACCGCCAGGGGGTAGTCCCGGCCCCGCCGGCAGGCGTCGAAGAAGTGCTCAGCGGTGAAGAGAACCTCCTTGCCTTGGTCCTTGAAATAGGCCACCGTGTCCCGCACCATGGCGAGGTTTTCCTCCAGACTGGTGCGGATCACCTTCTCCACATGGAGCTCCCAGGCCTTGCCGTAAACATGAACCACACCTGTTTCGGCCCGCATCATCGCCCGCACGTTAGGGTCGCGAGAGGGCGGGGTTTCGGGCCGGCGGGTCGAGCCGAAAACGGTGAGCTTACCCTTGAGGCCGAGCTCCCTGGCCCGGGCAAAAACCTCTTGGTCCTCGGGAAACTGGTAGGGCCAGCCGGCCTCGAGGTAGTCGATCTCCAATTCATCGAGAAGCTTTAGGATTTCGAGCTTGTCTTCGGGGGTAAAACTCACCCCCTCGGCGAGGGCCCCGTCCCGGAGGGTGGTATCCAGCAGGGTGACGGGCTTCATGCCCCTACCTTACCGCAAAAGCCGCCCCCGCCCTTTCGGGCGGGAGCCTTGCTGGTCGGGGCGAGAGGATTTGAACCTCCGACCACCTGAACCCCATTCAGGTGCGCTCCCTGGCTGCGCTACGCCCCGCAGCGCTCCTCAGTCTAGCCGGGGCCCAAACCCTTGTCAACGCAAAGGCCGACCCGTATACTCGGCGCCAAGATGGCGGCGACCGGCGGCCTCAACCTAACCCCCACCTGCTGGGGGTAGGGACGGTCGCAAACGTCCTGCCCCCAGGCGGGGGCGGTTTTGCTTTAAGGAGGACACATGGGAAAAACGCTCTACGAAAAGATCTGGGAAGCCCACACGGTGCGGGAGCTGCCCGACGGGCGCACCCAGCTTTTCATCGACCTGCACCTGGTCCACGAGGTGACCAGCCCCCAGGCCTTTGCGATGCTGAAAGAGCGCGGGCTCCAGGTCGCCTGCCCCCACCGCACATTCGCCACCGTCGACCACATCATCCCCACGGACGACCGCAGCGAACCCCTAAAGGACCCGCTGGCCCAAGCGATGCTCGAGGCCCTGCGAAAAAACGTCCGTGAGCACGGGATCGCCTTCTTCGACCTCGATAGCGGCCGGCAGGGCATCGTCCACGTCATCGGCCCCGAGCTCGGCCTCACCCAACCCGGCTTCACCATTGCCTGCGGCGACTCCCACACCTCCACCCACGGGGCCTTCGGCGCACTGGCCTTCGGCATCGGCACCACACAGGTGCGGGACGTCCTCGCCACGCAGACGGTGGCGATGAACCGGCTCAAGGTGCGCCGCATCGAGGTCAACGGCCGGCTGTCGCCAGGGGTCACCGCCAAGGACGTGATCCTTCACATCATCCGGACCCTTGGGGTCAAGGGGGGGCTGGGCTACGCCTACGAGTACGCCGGCGAGGTTATCGACCGCATGAGCATGGAGGAGCGGATGACAATCGCCAACATGTCAGTGGAAGGCGGAGCCCGTATCGGCTACATGAACCCCGACGAAACCACCTTCGCCTACCTCAAGGGCCGCCGGTACGCCCCCCAGGGCGCCGACTGGGACCGGGCGGTGGCCGCCTGGAAAGCCCTCGCCTCCGACCCCGACGCGAGCTACGACGACCGCGTGGTGATGGACGGCGGCGCGATCGCGCCCACCGTGACCTGGGGGGTGCATCCAGGGCAGTCGGCGCCGGTGAACGGCAGGGTACCGGACCCCGCCGAGTTTCCCGCCTCCGAGCGCGCCCAGATCGAGGACGCCCTTTCGTACATGAAACTCCGCCCCGGGCAGCCGCTTTCCGAAGTCAAGGTTGACGTCGCCTTTCTGGGCAGCTGCACCAACGGGCGGCTTTCCGACCTGCGGCTGGTGGCCCGCCACCTCAAGGGCCACCGGGTGAAGAAAGGCGTGCGGGCCTTGGTGGTGCCCGGCAGCCAGGCGGTGGCCCGGGCAGCCGAGGAAGAGGGGATCGCCGAGGTCTTCCGGCAGGCGGGCTTCGAGTGGCGGGCCCCGGGCTGCTCGATGTGCCTGGCGATGAACCCCGATCGGTTGGTGGGCGACGAGCTGGCGGTGAGCTCTTCCAACCGCAACTACAAGGGACGCCAGGGGAGCCCAACCGGCCGCACCGTGCTCGCAAGCCCCCTCACCGTAGCGGCCAGCGCGGTCGCCGGCCACCTGGCCGACCCCCGCGAGGTCTTTGACCTGGGAGGTGCCCATGCCGCCGATTAAGCGCATCCGGGGCCGAGGGCTGCCCCTCCCCGGCGACGACATCGACACCGACCGCATTGTTCCCGCCCGCTTTTTGAAGACCGTCACTTTCGAGGGGCTGGGGAACGCCCTCTTTTACGACGAACGCTTCGACGAACAGGGTCGGCCCAAGGACCACCCCCTGAACGACCCCCGCTACCGCGGGGCCCGGTTTTTGATCGTGAACGCCGGCTTCGGCACCGGTTCCTCCCGGGAACACGCGCCCCAGGCGATCAAACGGGCGGGCTTCGCGGCCATCGTGGGGGAATCGTTCGCCGAAATCTTCTTCGGCAACGCCACCCAGATCGGGCTGGTCTGCGTGACCGCCGCCCCCGAGGACATCGCCCACCTGATGGAAACGGTGCAAAAGGCGCCGGAAACCGAGCTGGAGCTGGACCTAACGGCGCTGGAGCTCCGGTACGCCGGCCGGGCGGTGCCGGTTTCCCTCCCCAGCACGGTGCGGGAAGCGTTTTTGGAAGGGCGGTACGACCCGCTCGAGGTCCTGCTGGAGGCCATGGACCGGATCCGCGAGCTGGACCGCACCCGAGCCGGCCCCGGGAAACCGGGCGTGTATTGAGGACGACACCCCGCCCTCCCGGATTCCGGGAAGCTGGAACCCGGGAGGGCAGCATGAAACGAAGGACGCTGTGGATCGGCTTGGCGGCACTCGGGCTGGCGGCGCTCGCCTCCGGAGGCATGGGGAAGCTCCTTACCCAGAGCGGGTACACGACCAACTGGCACCACATTCCTGGTAAACCCGCGGGTTTCTACCAGGGCACCGAACCCCACGGAGCGGTGCTCAGGACCTTCGTCAACAACATCGCCTACGACGCGATCGTCAACAAGGCCGGCGGCTACCCCGACGGGGCCATTATCGTCAAGGAGAACTACGCCCCGGACAGCAAGCAGCTGGGGGCAATCACGGTGATGAAGAAAACCAAGGGCTTTGAACCCAAAAACGGCGACTGGTTCTGGGCCAAGTACGCCCCGGACGGCCAGGTGCTGGCGGAAGGGAAGGTGGCCGGCTGCATAGCCTGCCACAGCCGGGCGCGCGGGCCAGATTACGTCTTTAGCGCCCAGGTCAAGTAGCCGGGCCTCCCCGCCCCGCACCGCGCGGGGCGGGATCCACCCTTTGGGCGCGGTCGGCTTGAGCCAGGGGCGAGAGGCTGGAAGAATGGCCCCATGCCCAGGATCGCCCTACTCCCCGGCGACGGCATCGGTCCCGAGGTTACCGAGGCCGCCGTCACGGTCCTTAAAGCCCTAGACGAGACCGAAGGGCTCGGGCTTACCTTCGAGCGCCTTCCCTTCGGCGGCGCCGCCGTTGACGCCACCGGGGAGCCCTTCCCCGAGGTCACCCGGAAGACGGTTCTCGAAGCCGACGCCGTCCTCCTCGGCGCCATCGGCGGGCCCAAATGGGATGACCTCCCCCGGGAAAAGCGTCCGGAAACCGGCCTCCTTGCCCTTCGGAAAACCCTCGGGCTTTACGCCAACCTGCGCCCGGCCCGGGTGGTGCCGGGGCTTGAGCACCTCTCCCCGCTCCGGCCCGAAATCGCCCGGGGAGTGGACCTTCTGATCGTCCGGGAGCTCACCGGCGGCATCTACTTTGGCGAACCGCGGGGCATGAGCGAGGCCGAGGCATGGAACACCATGCGCTACAGCCGCCGCGAGGTCGAGCGGGTGGCCGAGGTCGCCTTCCAGGCCGCCGAGAAGCGAAGAGGGCGGCTCGTGAGCGTGGACAAGGCCAACGTCCTCGAGGTCGGTGAGCTATGGCGCAAGAGCGTCGCCGAGGTGGCCCGGCGCCATCCCACCGTGGAGGTGAACTACCAGTACGTCGACGCCATGGCCATGCACCTGGTGCGACGCCCCGGAGCATTCGATGTGGTGCTCACCGGCAACCTCTTCGGCGACATCCTCTCCGACCTGGCCTCGGTGCTCCCTGGCTCGCTGGGGCTTTTGCCCTCAGCCTCGCTGGGGGAACGCACCCCGGTCTTCGAACCGGTACACGGATCGGCCCCCGACATCGCCGGGAAGGGGGTGGCGAACCCTGCCGCCGCCATCCTCTCGGCCGGCATGCTCCTCACCTACGCCCTCGACCTCCCGGCGCTGGGACGGCGGATCGAGCGAGCCGTCGAGGCCGCCCTGCGGGAGGCCCCCACCGCCGACCTCGGGGGCAGCGCCTCCACCGAGGCCTTCACCCGGGCGGTGCTAGAACACTTGTAGGGCGGCCTCGAGCTTTTGCCGGCAGCGGGGGCAGAAGAACCGCCCCTTTTCGTCCACCTCGGCCAGCGAGTTGGAAAACCGCATCACGCACCCGGGCTCGGGGCAGTGATCGAGGCCAAAGGTATGCCCGAGCTCGTGGTTGGTCTCCTTCATCACCCGCGCGAGGAACCGCCGCCCGTCAGGGTGGACCAGCCGGGCCACCGAAACCACCGCTGCCCGACCGGGCTTCTCCGCCAGGCCGAACACGAAGTTGAGCCCCGGCTCGAAAAGGTCAACCGGGGTCACCCCCACCACCCGGCGAGCCTCGGGGAACCGGCGCTTTAGCAGGGGCAGGAAGGCGGCCGCCCGGTACTGGCCCCGCACCCCGTCCAGGGCCTCGACCGGGCTCTCCACCGGCCCGACCACCTCGGCGGCGAGGCCGAAAACCTCCATCACCCCGGCGGCAACTGGGTGGAGGACCCTGGGGTCCAGGTCATCGAACGGCACCAGCACGACCGGGGCATCCACCACCCAAGCCTACTAAACTTGGGGCATGAAGCTTCGCCAGACCACCTGGATCATCACCGGGGCCTCGCGGGGTATCGGCCGAGCCCTGGCCCTGGCCTTGGCCCGCCGCGGGGCCCGGCTCGTCCTTTCGGCGCGCCACGCCGCTCCACTGGCCGAGGTGACCGCCGAAGTACGGGAGCTGGGGAGCGAGGCGGTTCCGGTGGAGGGCTCGGCGGGCCGGGCCGAGGTCGCCGGACGGCTGGTACGGGCTGCCGTAGGGCTCGGGAACTTCACCGGGTTCCTTCACAACGCCGGTGTCCTCCACGCCGGTCCCCTGCTCTGGGAACTGCCCGAACCCCACTGGGACGAGGTGATGGAAGCCAACCTCCGGGCCGCCTACCAGCTGGTGCGCTTTGCCGTCCCCGAGTTGCTCAAGCAGGGCCGCGGGGTGGCGGTTTTCTTCGGCTCGGGGGCGGCGGAGTCCAACCTTCCGGGCATCGGGGCCTACGCGGTGGCCAAAGCCGCCGAGGAGCACCTGGCTCGCCAGCTGGCGGCCGAGGCCCCCGAGATCGTGAGCTTCGTGTACCGCCCAGGGGTGGTGGAAACCCGGATGCAGGCCGAAGCCCGCACCGCCGAAGGCGGGGGCGCCGAGGTGCTGCATCGGGTCTTCCGGGGCTACAAAGAGCAGGGGGTCCTGCTCCGCCCCGAGGAAGCGGCCGAGGCGCTGGTGCGGATCCTCGAGGCCGACCCCCGCCGCTTTTCCGGCGGAACCGCCACCTGGCGGGACGGGGAGTAGAGTAAAGTTATGCGTAGCGACCGCATCAAAAAAGGTGCCGATCGGGCCCCCCACCGCTCCCTGCTCCGGGCCACCGGGGTCATCCGCCGCGAATCCGACTTCGAAAAGCCCTTCATCGCGGTGGTGAATTCCTACGTCGACATCGTCCCCGGCCACGCCCACCTACGGGAGTTCGTAGAAAGCATCAAGACCTACATCCGCGAGGCCGGCGGGGTGCCGTTTGAGTTCAACACCATCGGGGTCGACGACGGTATCGCCATGGGCCACGAGGGGATGCGCTGGAGCCTCCCCTCCCGCGAGCTAATCGCCGACAGTGTGGAGACCATGCTCCGGGCCCACGCCTTCGACGCCGCAATCTTCATCCCCAACTGCGACAAGATCGTTCCCGGCATGCTGATGGCGGCGCTCCGGGTCAACCTCCCCTCGATCTTCATCTCCGGCGGCCCCATGCGCGCCGGCGTCCTGCCCTCTTCGGGGCGGATCGTCGACCTGATCAGCGTCTTCGAAGCACTCGGCGAGCTCAAAAGGGGCCGGATCAGCGAGGAAGAGCTCAAGGAGATCGAGACCTACGCCTGCCCGGGGTGCGGCTCTTGCTCGGGGCTTTTCACCGCCAACAGCATGAACTCGCTCCTTGAAGCGCTGGGCCTGGCCCTGCCTGGCAACGGCACGGTGCTGGCCGACGACCCCCGCCGCGAGGAGCTTAAGAAACGGGCGGCCTACCGGGTGGTCGAGCTGGCCCTCGAGGACTTGAAGCCCCTCGACATCCTTGACCTGGCCTCCTTTGAAAACGCCTTCCGCCTTGACGTGGCCATGGGGGGCAGCACCAACACCGTGCTCCACACCCTAGCCGCCGCCGAAGAAGCCGGTATCCCCTTCCCGCTTAAAAAGCTCGACGAAATCGGCCGGACCACCCCCAACCTGGTCAAGATCGCCCCCAGCTCCAACTACCACATGGAAGACCTGGACCGCGCCGGCGGGATCCACGCGGTTTTAAAGGAGCTGGCCCGGGGCGGCTTCCTGCACCTTACAGCCAAAACCGTCCAGGGCCGGACCCTGGGCGAGGTGCTCGCGAGCGGCGACTTCGCGATCAAAGACGAGCGGGTAATCCGCCGCCTGGAAAACCCCTATTCGGAAAGCGGCGGTCTGCGCATTCTCTTTGGTTCCCTGGCCCCTGAGGGGGCGGTGGTCAAGACCGCCGGGGTCGACCCCAAGATGCTCCGGCACACCGGCCCCGCCCGGGTCTTCGACTCCGAGGAAGCCGCCCAGGAAGCGATCAACGGTGGCCGAATCCGCCCTGGGGATGTGGTGGTGATCCGTTACGAAGGACCTAAAGGGGGCCCGGGCATGCGGGAAATGCTCGCCCCCACCTCGGCGCTGGTGGGCATGGGGCTTGGCGACAAGGTCGCGCTCATCACCGACGGACGGTTTTCGGGCGGCACCCGGGGCGCCGCCATCGGCCACGTCTCCCCCGAGGCCGCCGAGGGCGGGCCCATCGGCCTGGTGGAGGAGGGCGATCTCATCGCCATCGACCTGGTCGAAGGGCGGGTCGACCTGCAGGTTCCGGAGGAGGAACTCGCACGCCGCAGGGCGTCCTTCCGTCCGCTCAAAAAGCCGGTGGAGGGCTCCTGGCTTAAGCGCTACCGGGCGCTGGTGACCAACGCTTCCCGGGGTGCCGTGCTCCGGGAGCCCTAAGCCAAGTTGCGCAATTGCCGCTCATCTTTTTAAAAGGGAGCTTGGAGTAGCTTGGCAATGGGCAAAAGGAGGTGGCGCATGCGGAGACTACTCGGCGTGTTGCTGGTTTTAGGTCTGGCGCTAGCGCAGAACGACGCGGCCAACTACCGAGGGCTGGTCCTCTCCACCCCCTACCCTGAGCTCACCGTGCGGGCCGGCGAAACCGTGAACCTCTCGATCAACCTGCAAAACTTCCGGATGCCGCCCGCCTACTTGAAGCTCCGGGTCGAGGGGGTCCCTAAAGGCTGGACCGCCGCACTCTTGGGCAACGGCCGGGTGGTCCGGGCGGTTGACCTTCCGCCGGGCGGGTCGGAACACCTCACCCTCCGGGTGGAAACCCCCAAAGGGGCCAAGAAGGGCGACTACCCGATGACCGTGGTCGCCGAGGGGGCCGGGCAAACCCTCCGGCTACCGCTGGTGCTCTCGATCGGTGAGGTGCTACCCCCCTCGCTGAAGCTCGAGGTCGAGCTCCCGATCCTAAAGGGCACCCCGAGCACCACCTTCCGCTACCGGGTCACGCTGAAAAACGAGTCCGACCAAGACCTCCTGGTGGGGCTTCTGGCCGACGCGCCGCAGGGGTTCGAGGTGGTCTTCAAGCCCGAATTCTCCAGCCAGGAAGTGACCACCTTGCCGGTCAAGGCCGGCGAAACCAAGAACCTCGACGTCGAGGTCAGTCCGCCCCCCAGGGCTAAGGCCGGCACCTACCCGATCCGGGTGACCGCCAAGGCCGGTGAGGCCAGCGCCAGCCTGGAGCTGAAGGCGATCGTCACCGGCCGTCCCGAACTCACCATCACCTCTAAGAACGGTAGCCTCTCGGGCCGGGCCTACGCCGGCCGGGCCACGCCATTGAAACTCGTTATTAAAAACCGGGGCAGCGCCTCCGCCAAGGAGGTCGAGCTCTCCTCCTTTGAACCCTCGGGATGGGAGGTGAAATTCGATCCCAAGACCGTCCCCGAAATCGCCCCTGGTAAGGAAGCCACCGTTACCGCCCAGATCAAGCCCTCTTCTAAGGCCATCGCTGGCGACTACATGGTGACCATTACCGCCAAACCGAAAAACGGCACCTCGGAAAGCGTGGACTTCCGCATCACCGTGTTCACCTCGACGGTGTGGGGCGTGGTTGGCGTGGGCCTGGTGGCTCTCGCCCTGGTGGTGCTGGTGCTAGCGATGGTCCGCTTCGGCAGGCGATGATGGCGGCGATCGAAACCCAAGACCTCACCAAGCGCTACCGCTCGCTGGTGGCGGTGGACCGGCTCAACCTCCGGGTCGAACGGGGCGAGGTCTTCGGCCTTCTAGGCCCGAACGGCTCGGGGAAGACCACCACCATCCTGATGCTCCTCGGCCTCACCGAGCCCACCGCCGGCCAGGTGCGGGTGCTGGGCCGGGACCCGGTGCGGGAGCCTCTCGCGGTCAAACGCCGGGTCGGCTACCTGCCCGACACCGTAGGGTTTTACGACGAACTCACCGGGCGGGAAAACTTGCGCTACACCGCGGCGCTAAACGGTCTCACCGGGCGCCGGGCGGAGGAGCGCATCCAGGCGCTCCTCGAACAAATGGGCTTGCTTGAGGCCGCCGACCGCCCGGTCCGCACCTACTCCCGGGGCATGAAGCAGCGGCTCGGCCTGGCCGACATCCTGGTGAAGGATCCCGAGCTGATCATCCTCGACGAACCCACCCTGGGCCTTGACCCCGCCGCCGCTCACGAGTTCCTGGAGCTCATCGGCAGGCTCAAAAATCAGGGGCTCACCGTGCTGCTCGCCTCCCACCTGCTGGAGCAGGTGCAGCGGGTCTGCGACCGCGTGGGCCTCTTCCGCAAGGGGCGGATGGACCTGGTGGGCACGGTACCGGAACTCGCCCGGCGGGTGCTCGGTGGCGCCTACCGCATCCGGGTTGAGGCCGAGGGCGAGGGCCTCCGGGAGGCGATGGCGGCCGTGCCCGGGGTGCTGCACGTGCGTCCGGAGGGGTCGGCCTGGGTCGTCGAGGCCGAGAGCGACCTCCGGCCGGCCCTGGCCCGGGTGGTGGTCCAGGCCGGGGGGCGGCTTTTTGGCCTCGAGCTGGGAACCCCTGGTTTGGACGAGGTCTACCGCGCCTACTACGGGGAGGTGCAGCATGACGCGGCGTGAGGGTTCGGCCTTTGCCGGCCTCGGGGTGGTCTTCACCAAGGAGTTCGCGGACCAGCTCTCCGGGGCCCGTATGGCGCTCTTGGTAACCCTCATTGTCCTTACCGCCGCCGGAACCGTGTACGCCGCCATCCAGACCATACGGAACGTGGTCGGCGAGGATCCCTTCCTTTTCCTCCGTCTTTTCACCACCGCCAAAGAGCCGCTGCCCTCGTTCGTCGCCTTCATGGGTTTTTTACTCCCCCTGCTGGGCATTGCCCTGGGCTTCGACGCGGTGAACGGGGAGTTCCAGCGGCGAACCTTGGGGCGCGTGCTCTCGCAACCGATCTTCCGCGATGCCCTCCTCTTCGGCAAATTCCTCGCCGGCCTCACCACCCTGGCGATGGTCCTGGGGGCGATCTGGCTGTTGGTCACCGGAATGGGCATTCTGCTTACCGGGGTGCCGCCCTCCGGCGAGGAGGTCGCCCGCAGCCTGCTCTACTTGCTTGGGGCCCTGGCCTACGGCGGCGTTTGGCTGGTCATCGCCCTGTTCTTCTCGGTGCTCTTTAAAAACCCCACCACCAGCGCGCTGGCGGCCATCGGGACCTGGCTGTTTTTCACCGTCTTCTGGGGGATGATCGCCGCCGGCTTGGCCCAGGCGATCGCCCCGGTGACCTACGGCTTCCCCGAGGAAGTCCTGCGCCAGGCCCAAACCGAGCTTATGCTGGCCCGCGTCGCCCCCAACACCCTGTACTCCGAGATCACCCTGGCCCTGCTCAAGCCCGAGGTGCGCGCACTCGGCCCGGTGCTTCCGGTCCAGTTACAGGGCATGGTGCTCGGCACCCCGCTGCCCCTATCGCAGTCGCTGCTCATGATCTGGCCAGAGTTCACCGGCATGATCGCCGGCATGGTGATCTTCTTCACCCTGGCCTACGTCCTTTTCCAGCGAGCCGAAATCCGGGCGTGAAAAAGCGACACAAAGGGGGGAGGCGGAACCGCCTCCCCCCTAGCTACTCCAGCCACTCGGTTCTGTATTCCTCGGTCTTGGGCACCACGCAGAGGAAGAGCGCCGGGTCCTCGCCCGGGTTTTCGTACCAGTGAGCAACCCCCGGAGGAATGAAGACCGCGTCCCCGGGGCCCACCTCGTAGACCCGGTCACCCAAGCCGATCCGCATCCGCCCGGCGAGAACGTACTGCTCGTGCTCGAGGTCGGGATGGCGGTGGCGAGGTATTCGCCCCCCGGGAAGCAGGGTGAACCGCCGGAGAAGGAAATTGGGAGCCTCCTCGGGACCGATCAAGACTTGAATGAACGCGCCCTCGGCGTTTTCCACCGGAACCCGCCGCACCTTGTCCGCCTGCACCACCTTTGCCTTCACGCCTTCCCTCCCCATCTGGCCAAGAGCGCGAC
This sequence comes from Thermaceae bacterium, assembly GCA_015488545.1. Classification (GTDB taxonomy): domain Bacteria; phylum Deinococcota; class Deinococci; order Deinococcales; family Marinithermaceae; genus WFXV01. The sequence continues at coordinate 26,395 of WFNN01000023.1, forward strand.
CACCTCGTCGTCGGTCACCTCGGGAAACGCGTCGTAGTACGCCCCCACCGCGCCGAAATCGTAAGGGGCGGAGAGGGCCACCACCTCGGCCCAAGCCCGGAGCCGCTCCAGGGCCTCGGCAGCCCCCACCGGCACCGCCACCACCACCCGGGCCGGGGCTTCCGCCCGCACCGCCGCAAGCGCCGCCTCCATGGTGCTGCCGGTGGCTACCCCGTCGTCGGTGATCACCACCACCCGGCCGGCCAGGGGCTCCTTTTCGCGCACCGCCCGGTAACGGGCCCGGCGCTCCTCGATCACCCGGAGCTGGCGGGCCGCCTCCTCCTTTAGATAAGCGTCGCTGGCGTAGCGGCGGGCGTAGGGCTGGAGAATTACCTCGCCGCTCTCGGCCACCGCCCCCAGGGCAAACTCGGGGTTACCCGGAGCCCCGATCTTGCGGGCCAGGACCACATCCATGGTGCCCCCCAGCACCTCTGCAAGAACGTCGGCGACCACTGCCCCGCCCCGGGGAATACCGAGAACCACCGGGTCCACCAAACCCAGCGGCCGAAGCGCCTCGGCCAAAAGCAGGGCCGCGTGGCGGCGGTCGCGAAAGCGCATCGACACCATTTTAATCCGCCGGAATTCCCACAGGGGTAAAAGGGATCATGCGCTGGCACCTGCACCGCCCCGGGTTTCTGGAGCGGCTGGCACCGGAGGAGGCCCGGGAGCTTTCCAGGATCTGCCCGCCCCGCAGCCTTCCCAAGGGCGGGGTGGTCTTTCACGAAGGCGACCCCTGCGACGCGCTTCAAATTGTCCTCTCGGGAACCCTTAAGCTGGTGCGTCACCGCCCTCTAGGCGAGCGGCTCGTCGGGTTGGCCGGCCAAGGGGATTTCCTGGGCTTCCCCTTCCTCACCGAGGGGGCCTGCCACCAAGCCGAGGCCGTCGCCCTCTCCGAAGTCACCCTCTGCCCCATAAGCCGCGAACAGTTCATCCAAGTGGCCCGGGCACTGCCCCGGGTCACCGCCCCCCGCCGCTGCCCGGCTGGGCCCTTTTGGACTTGGCCGGCCGCTACGGTCGGCCAGCCGAAGAGGGCTGGACCGCGTTCGAACTCCCGGTCACCCAGGAAGCGCTCGCCTCCCTGGCCGGGCTCGCCCGGGTGACCGCCACCCATATCCTGAGCGGCTTCCGGGAGCTGGGGCTGCTGGAGGGGACCCGCGGCCGCTACCGGCTCCGCTTGGCCGAGCTCAAGAACCACGTGGAAGGCCTCGAGGAAACCCTCTAGGTCCGGCCGATCGCCCGCTTCAGGCCGCGGAGGTCCCCCCGCAGGAAGACCGCCACCAGCACCAGCCCGAAGGCCATCGCCTGCCACAGGCTAGGGGCCAAAAGGGTGTGGACCCAAGGATCGTGGACCAGCAAACGGGCCCCCGCCCAAACGATCACCAGGGCCCCTAGCAAGAGAAGCCAGGGAAGGCGGTCGAGCAACGCCGCCACCAGGTTGGCCCCCAACATCAGCACCGGGATCGAAACCAAAAGGCCGATCACCAAAAGCCCAAGGTCACCGCCGCTGGCCGCCGCTACCGCCAGGATGTTGTCCAGGGAGAGGGTGAAGTCAGCGAGAATAATGAGCCCCACCGCCGACCAAAAACCGTTGGCCCCACGACCGCCACCACCGGCCGCCTCCGGCCGAAGAAGCTTGGCCGCTATCCAGAAAAGAAGCAAGCCGCCGGCCGCCCGTAGGTAGGGCACGGTGAGCAACAGCGCAGCCAGGATGGTGAAAGTGACCCTTAGCCCCACCGCACCCAGGGTGCCCACGAGGATGGCCTGCTCCCGTAGCGGCCGGGGCAACCCGCGCACCGCCATACCGATGATCACCGCGTTATCGCCCGACAGCACCAGGTCAATGAGAACGATACCCAGAAGACTGAGCAAGTAGCCGGACATGGCTACTCTTCCAGTACAAAGCGGGGCTCGCTTTGGTGCAGGCGGACCCGGTGGATAATGCGTTGGTCGTGCTCGCCGTCGGGGTGGGTGGTGGCGACCACGGTGACGTAATCGCGGATGGGGCTTTTCACCACCTTTTTGGTCAGGGTCTCCTCGACCTGGAAGATGCCGGCGGCGTTGTTCATCTTGACCCTTATCTCCACCGGCACCTCGCGACCGCGAAGGATCATCACCTCGTCCACCGCCAGGGCGGAGATCGAGTGGATATCGATGGACCCCAGCTGAAAAGCCTTCCGGCCCCGCCCTTTGGTGATGTCGGTGCCGTCGGCCACGGCGGTGACCCCGGCCTCGATGGTGAGCGGCTCGGGCTCGAGGTCGTGGCTAAAGATCGAGTGCAGCATCAGCGCCCTGAGGCGGACCCGCTGCTCGGGGTCGTCGTAGACGGCCATGAGCATCCGATCGAGAATCGGCGCCGCCAGGTTGACCCCAAAGGCCTCGTGGTGGGTGCGGTGAACTTGGTTACCGATGTCGTGGAGCATGGTGCCCAGGAGGGTGACCAGGT
>WFNN01000024.1 GCA_015488545.1 Thermaceae bacterium
ATAAGAGACAGCCCGGCTACGGCGAGGGGGGCTTCGTCTTTTTTGTAGCCTATAAGCCGTGAAACTACCGGTCATCGTCGAATGGCCCCGGGGTACCCGGGTGCGCTGGAAGTGGAACGGGGAGCGGTTTGTGCGGGGCCTCGAGGACGCTCCGGCCCCGGTCAACTACGGGTTCATTCCGGGAAGCCACAACCCCGCCGACGGCGCCGAGGTCGACGCGCTCCTCCTGGGCCTGCCTGTCCCCGCCGGGCGGCGGGTTGAGGCCACACTGGTGGCTATGGTGGCCCTGGAGGACGGCGACCACAAGCTCGTTTTAGACCCGCGGGGCGACCTACCGGAACCGGCGTTGCAACGGGCCATTCTCGCCTGGTTTGCGCCCGAACGGACCCCCCGCTGGCTTCCCGCCGAAGCCGCCCGCGACTGGCTTTCCGGTAAGCTCTAAACGGGAGGGATGGATGGCGATAGCGAACGCGGAAGTACCCCTGGGCACCCCGGCTCCGGATTTCGAGCTTAAGGACCTACGCACCGGAAAAACCGTACGGAAAGCGGATTTTGCCGGAAAGCCGCTCCTCGTCGTCTTCATGTGCAACCACTGCCCTTACGTCAAGCACGTGGAAAAGAAACTCGTCGAAGTGGCCAACCGGCTCCAGGACGAGGGCATCGGGGTGGTGGCGATCAGCGCCAACGACCCCGTCGCCTACCCCGACGACGCCCCGGACCAGCTAGCGGCCCAGGCCGAACGGCTCGGCATGCGCTTTCCCTACCTCTTCGACGAGACCCAGGAGGTGGCCAAGGCCTACCGCGCCGCCACCACCCCTGACCTTTTTCTCTTCGACCGGGAGCACCGGCTCTTCTACCGCGGGCGCTTCGACGCCGCCCGACCCAAGCAACCCACCCCGGTGACCGGCGAGGACCTGCTCGGCGCCGTCCGGCGGCTCGTGAAGGGCGAAGCGCCCCCCGACCCCCAGTACCCCAGCGTGGGTTGCTCAATCAAGTGGAAGCCCGGTAACCAACCCGACTACTACGGATAAAAACGGCTTACCCCCGGCGGTCCGCAGCCAGCCTCCTGCCCGAGCGCGGACCTGCTATCGAACCCGGCCGCTAGCCTACCGGGAGCGAACGCCGTCGCCGCTGGGCCTCCCGGTCAACCCGCTCGTTTTCCGGGTGGCCGGCGTGCCCTTTTTGCCAGTGCCAGAAGACCCGGTGACGCTGGACCTCAGCCAGCAGAGCCTCCCAGAGGTCCCGGTTTTTCACCGGTGTCCTGGCCGAGGTCCGCCAGCCGTTTTTTTGCCACCTTAGTAGCCAGCCTTCGGTGAAGGCCTTTTTTAGGTACTGGGAGTCGGTATAGATGTGCACCTCGCAGGGGCGCTTCAGAGCGCGGAGCGCCTCCACCGCGGCGGTGAGCTCCATACGGTTGTTGGTGGTGTTGGGTTCGGCGCCGCCGATCAGCTTCTCGTGTTCGCCGTAGCGCAAAAGCGCCGCCCAACCCCCACGCCCCTTGTCGTCGGCGGAACCGTCGGTGTAGATCTCGACCCGGCAGGGTTTCATTCCCACTCGATCGTCCCCGGCGGCTTCGAGGTGAGGTCGTACACTACCCGGCCGATCTCCGGTACCCGGCGCGGAATGACCCGGGCCACCTCGTCGAGGAAATCGTGGGGCAGGCGGGCCCAGTCGGCGGTCATGCCGTCCACGCTGGTCACCGCCCGGAGCACCAGGGTGTAGCCATAGCGGCGCTCGTCGCCGGTAACCCCCACGCTACGGACCGGAAGGAGCACGCTTAGCGCCTGCCAGACCTCCTGGTAGAGCCCGTGCTCCTTCAAAAGGCTCACGAAGAGGTCGTCGGCGCGGCGGAGAATACCGAGCTTTTGCTCGTCAACCGGCCCCAGCACCCGGATGGCCAGCCCCGGGCCGGGGAAGGGGTGACGGAGCCGGATCGGATCGGGAAGTCCGAGCAGGAGGGCGAGCTCGCGAACCTCGTCCTTAAAAAGATGGCGGAAGGGCTCAAGCAGCTCGAAACCCAGCTCCTCCGGGAGGCCCCCCACGTTGTGGTGGCTCTTGATCTTGGCCGCTCCAAATCCCCCCGCGCTCTCGATCACGTCGGGATAAAGGGTACCCTGGGCGAGGAAACGAAAGGGGCCCGCCTCTTCCGCCACCACCCGGAAGACCTCGATAAACGTGTGGCCGATAATCCGCCGCTTCTCCTCGGGATCAGCGACGCCCGCGAGCGCTTGCAAGAAGCGCCCGGAAGCGTCCACCACCCGGAGGTTCACCCCGAGGGGGCGCAGGGAGCGCTCCACCTCTTCACGCTCCCCCAGGCGCAAGAGCCCGTGGTCCACGAAGACCGCCAGGTGATCCACGCCCGCCCGGGCGAGCAAGAGGGCCAGGGTCGAGGAATCCACGCCCCCTGAGACCGCGAGCAAGACGCGCGAATCCGCCACCCGCTCGCGAACGTCGGCGATCATCGCCTCGAGAACCCGCCCGGGGGTCCAGTTCCGGCGGACCCCGGCATGTTCCAGGAAATTCTCCAGAATCGAGAGCCCCTTGGGCGTGTGGCTTACCTCGGGGTGAAACTGCACCCCGAAAAACCGCCCTTCCCGGTCCTGAATAGCGGCCACCGGGTTTTCCTCGGTGGAAGCCACCACCCGCCAGCCATCGGGCAGCCGGGTCACCGCGTCGGCGTGGCTCATCCAAACCTGGACCTCGCCGGTGAGCCCCTGAAAAAGGGGGCCCTCAAAATGGGTCAGCACCGCCCGCCCGTACTCCGCCCGGCCGCGGCGCTCCACCCGGCCCCCGAAGGCGTGAGCCAAGTACTGCATCCCGTAGCAAATCCCGAGCACCGGCACCCGGCCCTCCAGAACCTCGGGCGCCGGCCGGGGAGCGCCCTCGGCGAAGACCGAGGAGGGCCCACCCGATAGCACGATGGCCTCGGGCTCCTCGCGCTCGATCACCCGCCAGGGTGCGGTACCGGGGAGGATCACCGAGTAGGCCCTGAGCTCCCGGAAACGCCGGGCGATCAGCCGGGTGTACTGGGAGCCGAAATCCAGGACGACGACCGCCATGCCGGCAGTCTACCGACCGGAAAGCCGGACCGTCACCCTACCCCCGAGGACCGGGATCTCGAGGGCGAAGGTCTTGGGCCTAAAGCCCGGGCTTTGCACCTCGAAGGTGTAGACCCCCTCACGGTCAAAGCGCAGTTTGCCCGGAATCTTGGCGAGGAACCCTTCCTTTAACCGCGAGCCCTCGGGGGAGGAAAGCAGGTAGAGCTCGGCGGACGATCCCTCCGGGACCACCTCGAACCGGACCTCCTGCACGTAAGGGGGGGGACGACGTACCCAATAAAGCCCGCCGCTCAGAGCGAGTAGCAGGAGCAAAAGCCCGAGCAGCACTCCCCGCAGAACGCGGCGCCGTCGCGGCGCCGGCTCGGGGGAAACCACCTCGAAGGCAGGATCCAGCGGTTCGTCGATCCGCACCACCTCCGGTGGCTCGACCCGCTGCGCGGGCGGATCGGCCGGCGCCTCCTCCGACCCGGCCGGGGCCTCGGCACCCGGGCCCTCGTCGGCCTCCCGCCGCCCTTTTACCCGCACCGAGGGCGGGGGTTCCCGCCGCTTGGGGGGTAGCTCGGGCTCGGGCGCGCCCGGAGGCTCGGTCGGGGAAACCCTGGCCTCGCCCAAAGCAGCCAGGGCCTCGTCGTAGGAAATGCGCCCCTCGGCCAGGGCCTCGAGCACCCTTGCCGCCGACCAGCCGTTCCACCCCTCACCGGCTAGCGCCCTGAGGACCCCGACCAGCCTGGAAGCATCGGGTTCGGGGTCGGGCCAGGGGACCCCCACACCGCTGACCCACACCGCCTCGCCGCGGACCCAGAGATCCCCCGGGGTCAACCGACCGTGGGCCAGCCCGCGGGCCTCCAGCTCGGCAAAGGTCAGCAGGAGACGGCGCGCCCAAGCGGTAAGGCGCTCAAGATCGGCACCCCCCAGGTAACGCGCGGCGCTGGTCACACCGAAGGGGAGTTCGACCACCCAGGCGTCCTCGACCGGGGGCAAGAAGGGCAACACCCGGGGCACCTCGATCCGCGGTGGAAGGCCGGAAAGCGGCCGAAAGAGGAGCACCAGCCCCCCGGTGACCGGATCCAGGGCCTCCAAGACGGAAAGCGACCCTTCCCGCCTGAGTTCGCCCTTGACCAAGAACGCCCCCACCCGCTGCACAAGGCGATTATAGTTCGCCCTTCGTTGACAGGGTTTTTTTTGCCGGCGGTATAATTCCTTCACGGGTACCGCGCTGGGTGCGGTGGCTTCAAAAAAGCAAGGCTCGGAGAGGAGCGGGTATGGAGTACAAGGTGACCCTTTCCACGGAGGAGATTATCCGGGGGCTCAAGCACTACCGCCGCATCGCCAAACAGGACATCCTGCGGGCACCCGAGACCCCGAGTCCCGAGGTCTTTAAAAAGCACGCCGAGGCCCGTCGCGAGGTCTACGCCAAGCTGGCCGAGGTGGCCGAGAAGGAGGGTCCCGACGCGGCGGTGGCGTACGCGCTCGAGCTCTACCGCTCCTTGCCCTTCGTCACCGGCACCGCCGAGGACGCCTACCCGGAGATTAAGGGGAAGGAAAACGCGCTCGAGAACTTCTTCCTAATGATCGGCCTCGACCCCAAGATCCGCCGGGAAGCCCGCAAGGCCCGCGAGCCGCTGGCCCCATGAACAGCCTGGAAGCGCTTAAAGCCCAGGCCGCCGGGTGCACCGCCTGCCGGCTGCAGGAGTCCCGGACCCAGGTGGTTTTCGGGGAGGGCAACCCCGACGCCCGGCTGATGTTCGTCGGCGAAGCGCCGGGGGCCGACGAAGACCGGTTGGGGCGGCCCTTTGTGGGCAAAGCGGGCCAGCTTCTGGACCGTATCCTCGAGGCCGCCGGCATCCCCCGCGAGTCGGTGTACATCTCCAACGTGGTCAAGTGCCGCCCCCCCGGCAACCGCACCCCGCTGCCCGACGAGGTCAAGGTTTGCACCGGTCGCTGGTTGCTGCCCGAGATCGAACTCATCCGCCCGTTGATCATCGCCCCCCTGGGCTCGGTGGCCACCCAGTTCTTCCTGGGGCAAAAGGTCTCCATTACCAAGGTGCGCGGCCAGTGGTTCGAGTGGCACGGTATTCGGGTCTTCCCGATGTTCCACCCGGCCTTTCTGCTGCGAAATCCCTCGCGCGCCCCGGGAAGCCCCAAGGCCCTTACCTGGCGCGACATCCAGGAGGTCAAGCGGGCCCTCGAGGAGCTCGGCGAGAAGCCCAAACCCGAGGTGAAGGCGGCGCGCCAAGACCCGCTGTTTTAGCCTTCCAAACCCATGGTCCGCCCCTATCGCCTGGTCGCCCTCGCCCTCGCGCTCCTTGCGCTGGGGTACGCCCTTTGGACCAACCGCCAGGGCTACGCCCTCTTCCCTAACCTGCTGGCCGCCCTGGGGGCGATCGGGGTGGCCCTTGCCTACCGGCGCCGCTAATGGCGGAAGTGCCTGCGGCCGGTGAACACCATCGCGATACCTAGCTCGTTGGCCGCGGCAATCGAATCGGCGTCCCGCTTGGACCCCCCCGGCTGGGCGATGGCCCGGATTCCGAACTCTCCCGCCAGGCGAACCACGTCGTCAAAGGGGAAAAAGCCGTCGGAAGCAAGCACCGCCCCGCGGGCGGCCTCCCCCGCTTTCTCCAGGGCGATTCGAGCGGCGTCGACCCGGCTGGTCTGCCCCTGCCCGATGCCCAGCGTGCGCTCGGGGCTCGCCACCACGATGGCGTTGGAACGGGCGTGTTTGGCCACCGCCATGGCAAAGGCGAGGGCCCTTAGCTCCACCGGGCTGGGGGGCCGCTCGGTCACCGTCCGCGCTTCGGCGAAAACCCCCCGGTCCCCTTCCTGCACCAAAAAGCCCCCGGCCAAGTGGCGGTACTCCAGGCCCGGACGGTAGGGGGCGGGGACCTCGAGCAGGCGGAGGTTCTTCTTCCGGCCAAGGATCGCCAGGGCTTCCGGCGTGAACCCGGGGGCCAGGATGACCTCGAGAAACAGATTTCCGATCGCCTCGGCGGCCGCTCGGTCCACCGGCCGGTTAAAGGCCACGATCCCGCCGAAAATGCTGACCGGGTCGGCGGCGTAGGCCCGGGCGTAGGCCTCGGCGGGGCTATCCCCCAGCCCGACCCCTGAAGGCATCTGGTGCTTGATCGCCGCCACCGCCGGTTGCTCGAACTCGGAGACCAACCGCCAGGCGGCCTCGGCGTCGGCGTAGTTGTTGTAGCTCATTGGCTTGCCCTGGAGGACGCGGGCGGCAAGCACCGGCCCCGAATCGCCCGAAAGCCGGTAGAGCGCCGCCGGTTGGTGGGGGTTTTCCCCGTAGCGAAGGCCGGTCGCCCGCTCCAGCACCAGCACCTTCCGGGCAGGAAAGGCTTCCTCCGGGGTAAACCAGGCGGCGATCGCGGCGTCGTAGGCGGCGGTGTGGGCAAACGCCTTGGCGGCCAGGATCCGCCGCAGGTCGGGGTCGCCCCCCCTCTTCAGGGCTTCGAGCACCCGGGGGTAGTCGGCGGGGTCGCTAACGGCGTACACCCGGGAAAAGTTTTTGGCCGCGGCGCGAAGGAGGGTCGGCCCGCCGATGTCGATCTGCTCCAACACCTCGGGCTCGGGTCGCCCCGCCGCCACCGCATCCTGGAAAGGGTAGAGGTTGACCGCCACCACCTCGATGGGTGCAATACCGAGCGCTTCCAGCTCCCCGAGCTGATCCTCCCGCGCGAGGATCCCGGCGTGGATCGCCGGGTGAAGGGTCTTGACCCGGCCCGAAAGGACCTCGGGAAAACCGGTCACCCCCTCCACCGGGGTCGGGGCGAGCCCCGCCTCCCGAAGCACCCGGGCGGTGCCGCCGCTGGCCACCAGCTCAAACCCAAGCCCCACCAGACCCCGGGCAAACGCCACCAGCCCTGACTTGTCGGAAACCGAGAGCAGCGCGCGCACGGGGCGATTATAATCGGCCGGAAGTGGAACTCTCCTTCTGGGCCAAAACCAGCGGCACCTGGGTAAACGCGGCCACTGTGGTCCTGGGCAGCGCCGTGGGCGTCTACCTGCACGGTCGGGTCCCCCTTAAGCTCCGCCGGACGGTGGTGCAAGGGGTCGGCCTCACCACCCTGTTCATCGGCTTCACCATGGCGCGCTCCATCGCCCAGGGCCGGGCAGGACCGGTCGACGGGGTGATCCTGGCCCTTCTGGCGATGGCGTTGGGGGGTGCCTTGGGCGAATGGATGGGTATCGAGGAAGGCATCGAACGCCTCGGTCAGGGGATCAAGCGGGCGGTCCGGGGGGGCGGCAGCTTCACCGAAGGCTTCGTGACCGCCAGCGTGCTTTTCTGCGTGGGCCCGATGACCCTGATCGGGGCCTTCAACAACGGGCTTTTGGGTGATCCCTCGTTGCTTTTGGTGAAAAGCGCGCTGGACGGCATCTCCTCGATGGCGCTGGCGGCCAGCCTCGGGGTGGGGGTGGCGGCGAGCGTGCTGGTGGTGCTCGGCTACCAGCTCGGCCTTTCGCTCCTGGCCGGTGCCCTCGCCGCCCTCGTGCCTGATCCCGCCCACGACCCCCGGGTCTTGCTGGCCACCGGGGTCGGGGGGCTCATGGTCCTGGGGGTCGGGCTCAATCTCCTCGAGGCCGCCCGCATCCGGGTGGCGGCGTTCCTGCCCGCCCTCCTCCTCGCCCCTCTCCTCTGGGCGCTGGCCGCCCGGCTTTCGGTAAGCTAGGGCCGATGAAGATCACCCCGGAGTTGATCCGACACCTCGAGGACCTGGCCCGCGTCGCCCTGGACGACGAAGAGCGGGCCGCCATGCAAGAGGACCTGGAAAAAATCCTCGGCTACTTCGAGAAGCTGGGGGAGCTCGACCTAAAGGACGCCCCCGAACTGGTGCGCCCGGTCCCGATCGAAAACCGCATGCGCGAGGACGAGCCGGCCACCGGGCTTTCGGTCGAGGAAGCGCTCAAGAACGCCCCCGAACGCGAGGACGGCTACTTCAAGGTGCCGCGGGCGATCGAGGGGGAGTAAGCGGTCCTTTCCCTCGCCTTTGAGGTGAACCGTGCTAGACCTTAAGAAAATTCGCGAAAACCCCGAGCTCGTCAGGGAAGGCATTCGCAAGAAGCAGGAGCACGACGCCCTTCCCCTGGTCGACGAGCTCCTGGCGGTGGACCGTGCCCACCGCCAGAAAAAAACCGAGCTGGACCAGCTTCGGGCGGAGCAAAAGCGGCTATCGCGGGAGATCGGGGCCCGGAAAAGCCGGGGCGAGGCGATCGACGACCTCCTGGCGCGGGCCGAGGACCTGAAAGCCCGGCTCGAAGCCCTCGAGGCCGAGACCAAGAGCCTAGAAACGCGGCTTTCGGAACTCCTTTCCCAGATCCCCAACCTCCCCCACCCCTCGGTACCCGAGGGCCGGGGCCCCGAAGACAACGTGGTGGTAAAAACCTGGGGAAAGGCGCCTCGTTTCGACTTCCCGGCCAAACCCCACTGGGTACTGGCGGAAACCCTTGGCATCATCGACTTCGAGCGGGGCGCCAAGATCGCCGGTTCGGGGTTCCCGGTCTTCGTGGGCGACGGCGCGCGCCTCGTCCGGGCGCTGGTGAACTTCTTCATCGAGTACCACGTCGAGCGGGGCTTCGTGGAGGTCCGCCCACCGCTGCTGGTCCGCCCGGAAGCCGCCTTCGGCACCGGCCAGCTGCCCGACAAGGAAGGCCTCATGTACGAGGTGAAAGGCGGCTACTACCTGATCCCCACCTCCGAGGTCCCGGTGACCAACCTTCATGCGGGCGAGATCCTGGACGCCTCCGAGCTCCCCAAGAAGTACACCAGCTACACCCCGAACTTCCGGGTAGAGGCGGGCTCCTACGGCAAGGACGTCCGGGGCCTTAACCGGCTCCACCAGTTCGACAAAGTGGAGATGGTGGTGATCAGCCACCCCGACGCGTCGTACGACTGGCTGGAGCGGCTGACGCGGCAGGCCGAGGAACTGCTCGAGCGCCTGGAACTCCCCTACCGCCGTCTGCTCATGTGCACCGGCGACATGGGGTTCACCCAGGCCAAGAAGTACGATCTTGAGGTCTACTCCGCCGCCCAAGACCGCTGGCTCGAGGTGAGTTCGATCTCCAACATGGAGGACTACCAGGCCCGCCGCATGAACCTGCGCTTCCGGGAAGGGAAGGGAAAGCCCCGTTTCGCCCACACCCTAAATGGCTCGGGTCTGGCCTTCCCCAGGGTGATCGCCGCCCTCCTGGAAAACCACCAGCTGCCCGACGGAACCGTGCGCCTTCCCGAGGCCCTCGTCCCCTACTTCGGAAAGGACCACCTCGGCTAGGTCTCCTCGGCCAAAAGCGCCGCCGCCTTGGCCTCGGCCTCGGCGGCCTCGGCCGGTTGCCCGGCGGCCTTCAACGCCTCGGCCAGACGATCGTAGAGGTAGGGGTCCCCGGGGTCGAGGGTGGTGAGGCGGCGGTACAAAACCGCCGCCTCCTTGGCGCGGCCGGCCTCGAGCAGGATTTCACCGGCCCGCTCCCCCGCCCGCACCGCCAGGGCCCGGAGGTAGGCCCGTTCGGCCTCGGCCCAATCGGCCAGGGGTTCCTCGGCCAGAAAATCGCCACGGTAGAGGTCGAGGGCGGCGGCGTAGGCCTGGGCCGCCGCCTCGCCCTCGAGGGCGTCGGCCGCCCGCACCCGCTCCTCGAACCGCTCCACATCGTAGGCGTAAGGGGTTTCCAGCCGGAAGAGGTAGCCGCCGTCCACCGCCTCGACCAGCCGGGGAGCGCGGGGATCGGGTTCGATCCGCTGCCGGAGGCTATGAACCACCCGGGGCACCCGGCGCGCCGTGACCGCCACGCGCTCCCCGGGCCAGAGGGCCTCGGCGATTTCCTCTAGGGAGAGCGGGCGCTCGGGGTGGGCAAGAAAAAGCTTGAAGAGCCGCCAAGGAAGGGTGGAGAGCTGCCCCGGGGGCACCGGCTCGCCGTCCACCCACACCTTGAGGGGCCCGAGCGCGCGGATTCTGAGCCACGGACGGGGCGCTTCCACCGGCTCCTCGCGCGACTCGGGCGCCACCACCTTCCAGGCCAACCGCTGGAGCCAAAGCAGCGGGGCCATGGCCCGGGTGGCGGGCTTCGGCACCCGGGAGAAGAACACCGTCTCCATGGCCACCACCTCGCCGTCCACCACCACCGGAAGGCAGTAGCGGGGCCGCCCCTTATCCACCAGGGGACAGGGCTTCCCCCCGGCGCGCACCGCCAGCGGCTCGCCGTTCCAGGTGGGGCATTCGGCCAGCTCGCACACCGGTGGCAAGCTGGCGGGCACCGCCACCCGGCGGCCCGAACGATCCTTGTACACCGCCGCCTTCGCCCCGGAAAACGCCAGGGCCGAGCGCAAGAGCTCCTCGATGACCTCCACCTCGCCCTTGGCCCGGGCCAACCGCGCGACCTCTAAAAGCTGCTTTTCCCCCAGGCTGGTGAGGGCGGCGTAGATCCCCGAGGCCAGGACCGGCGCCACCACCTCGAGGAGCTCGAGCGCCGCCCGGTCGTCGGCCTCGGGATCCTTGCTGGCCAGGTTCAGCACCCCGATGACCCCCTGGGGAAGCTCCAGGGGGTAGACCAGGTAGGTGTGGTAGCCGGCTTCCTTGACCTTGATCCGGAGGTACCGGTCGTCTTCCTCCAGGCGGTGGGTCACCAGCGGCGAACGGGCCAGCGCCACGATCCCCGGGTACCCCTCCCCCAGCGCGAACCAGGGACGCTCCAAAAAGGCCGAGGCGTTCTCGGCGCTGACCGCGGTGAGGATCAGGTACCTCCGCTCGGGATCGGCGAGAAAGAGCTCGGCCGCCTCCATGCCCGCTGCCCGACGAAGTTTCCCCAGGAAAACCTCGAGGGTTTGAAAAAACCGCATGGGCTCCTCGGCCATCCGCTGGGTGGCCCAAGCCAGGGAGTAGAGCACTTCCCCGAGTTTGGGACGGCGGCGTTCGTCTAAAACGATCTGGTAGCCAGAGTCCATCGCCACCCCCTGGCAGCGGAGCCGCTCGCCGCGAACCCGGAGCCGGACCTCGGCCTCGTAGGCCCCCCGGTCCAGCCGAGCCAGCACCGGGCACCGGGCGCAAACCGGCCGCCCGAAATCGTCGGTGCCCCGAACCACATCCCAGCAGTAACGGCCCCGAAGAACCTCGGGCTCGGCGCCCAGGAAGCCCGCGGCCACCGGGCTGACCTCGACGATTCTTCCCTCCGCGTCCAGCTTCAGGCGCTTAAGCGGCACGCCTCACTATAGCCCGCGGCCCACTAGGGACGTTTGTCCCTTTCAGGGAATCCCGGGCAAATCGCCCGCGCGTACCCTTCCCCTGGAACGGAGGTGGACGATGCGAAGAACGACCGGCCTCGCCCTGTTCGTGCTCCTGCTGGCGGGACTGGCCCTGGCCGGCGGTGCCGATCTATACCAGCAAAACTGCGCCGCCTGCCACGGTCCCGACGGCGCCGGGGTGCCAGGGGCTTTCCCCCCGCTTAAAGGAAACCCCAACGCCGCCGACCCCGGCTACGTCGCCCAGGTAATCCGCCAGGGGAAAAGCGGACCGATCACGGTGAACGGGCAAACCTACAACGGCACCATGCCCCCCTTCGCACAGCTATCCGA
>WFNN01000025.1 GCA_015488545.1 Thermaceae bacterium
CGCCGGCCTTGTTCCCGACGCGCCGGAGACGCCCTTTCCCCCCGCCCCGGTGCGGGCCTACCCGCCGGTCCGCGTGGCGCCCGGGTGCGCTGGGGAGGAGCTTCCCGTTCAGCGGATTTGGTGGGAGGCCCTCCACGCGGCCCTCCGCTATTCCACCTGCGTGGCCCCGCCCGCGCCGGAGATTTACGCCGCGGTTTGGGAAACCGAAAGCGAGCCCGTTGCCCGCCTTGACCGGCTTTTTCTTCTTCTACGGGCGGAACGGGACGAGCAGCTGGCTCGCGATCCGCGTTCGGGCTACCCGCGACTGATCGCCTGCCTGGTGCGGGGGCTGGGGCGGTACCGGCGGCAGCTGCTCGGGCTCGACCCGGACCGGGGCCCCTACCTGCTCGCACCCATGCAGGGCGGCCTGTTGGCGACGGTGGATGAGGGTGGTGTGGAAGTTGTGGCAATGCCGATGCCTTTCGGCCCTTTTGTGCGGCGATCCTCCGCAGGGCTTCGGCGTGGGTTAGTAGACGCGGGTTCCGGGCCACGCCGCCTGGATTTTCCGGGCGAAGGCGGGGAAGGCTTCCTCGGGCACCAGCGCCACCACCGCCCCGCCGAACCCGGCCCCGGTGAGCTTGGCCCCGAGCGCTCCTAGGGCAAGGGCCAGCTCCACCAGCCGGTCGAGCTCGGGGGTGGAGACCTCGAAGTCCCTGGCCAGCGAGCGGTGGGAGGCGACCATCAGCGCGCCAAAGGCGCGGGCGTCGCCGGCCTTTAGGGCGGCCACCGCCCTAAGCACCCGGCGGTTTTCGCTGACTACGTGGCGGGCCCGGCGGCGGTAGGGCTCGGGGAGGGTTTCCACCGCTTCAGGGTCCTCGACCTCCCGGAGCGAGGCTACCCCGAGGAGCCGGGCGGCCTCGGCGCACTCGGCTCGCCGCTGGTTGTAGCCGCTTTCGGCCAAGCGCCGGGGGAGGCCGGCGTCGATCACCGCCACCCGGGTACCGGCAAAGAGGGGAAGCCGCCGGTAGGCGAGGTTTTGGGTGTCGAGGAAAAGGGCCTCGCCAGGCCGGCCCAGGGCGGCGGCGACCTGGTCCATGATGCCGCAGCGGACCCCCACGTACTCCGCCTCGGCCCGCTGGGCCAGCCGGGCGAGCTCGAGGTCCTCGATTGGAAGGCGGTAGAGCGCCCGCAGGGCCTTGAGCGCGGCCACCTCCAGTGCCGCCGAGCTGGCCAGCCCCACCCCTACCGGCACAGTGCTGCGCACGGTGAACCGCGCCCCCGGGACCGCGTACCCCGCTTCCCCAAGGGCCCAGAGGACCCCCGCCAGGTAGTCGAGCCAGTCCCCCGCCGGCGGGCCCAGGGGGCGGGCGCGGGTTTCCCCGAAGATGTCGGAGCGGGCCTCTACGCCCTCCCCGGGGCGGGCGGTGACCTCGGTGAAATAGGGGAGTGCGGCCGGGAGCACGTAGCCCTGGTTGTAGTCGGTGTGCTCGCCGATCAGGTTGACCCGGGCCGGGGCCCGGCCCTGCCCCCGCCTCACCGCCGCACCTCCCGGAGGGCTTGGGCGGCCTCTTCGGGCAGCACGTCCACGGTGAAGGCCCCGGCCCCGAGCTCGGTGCCCGCCAGGTACTTGAGCCGGTCCCTGGCCCGGAGCCGGGGCTGGAACTCGACGTGGAAGTGGAACCGGTCGACCCCTTTGGGGGCGGCGTGGAAGGCCATCACGTAAGGCATCGGGCGGTCGAAGAGGGCGTCGAGCCGGGCCACCACCTCGCCCAGGAGGTCGGCGAAGGCGTCGAGCTCGGCGTCGGTGAAGGTCCAGGGCCCGGGGTGGGGCTCCTCGGGGGCGACCCAGACCTCGTAGGGGTAGCGGGCGAAGGGGGGCACAAAGGCCAGCAGGCCCGGGCGGGCGGCCACGCGGTAGGCCTCGAGGTCCCGCCACAGACGCTGGAGCACCGCCGCTTCCCGGAAGGCCGCGGCCTCCCGCGCGGGGAGAGGGGGGACGTAGGGGTAGGCGTAGATCTGCCCGTGCGGGTGGGTGAGCGTCACCCCCACCGCTTCCCCCCGGTTTTCGAACGGGAAGACGTAGCGGACCTCGGGAAGGGCCAGGAGCTCCCGGTAGCGGTCC
This sequence comes from Thermaceae bacterium, assembly GCA_015488545.1. GTDB lineage: Bacteria > Deinococcota > Deinococci > Deinococcales > Marinithermaceae > WFXV01. The sequence continues at coordinate 2,102 of WFNN01000025.1, forward strand.
TGCCAGACCCGGGCCAGAAGCCGGCGCCGATCGGGGGACAGGGTGGCCAGCGAGCCCCGGTGCGCGGGGGTGTAAACCACCACTTCGGCCCGACCCGCCGCCGGGGCGGTGGCCACAAAAAGCGTCGGCGGACGCTCGGGCCGGGCGGCCAGCGCCGGGAAACGGTTTTCGAAGACGGCGACCTCGAAGTCGGCGAAGGGCACCTCCCCTCCGGGGCAAAAGGGGCAGGCCCGGGCGGGCGGGTGGTAGGTGCGCCCCTGCCGTTCGGGGGCGTAGATCACCCACTCCGCGAGGAGGGGGTGCCAGCGAAGGTGGCCGGCCTGGGCGCGGCCCCTGATCCGGTCGGGGCCGGGTTCGCCGGGCGGCGAGCTTTGCCAGTAGAGGTAGAGCTTGCGGCCGTCGGCCTTGGTGAGGACGGTGCGGTGCATCGAGCCCCCTTGCTTTTTAGATTACGATAGTTTTCGTTTTTGGGGCAAATACGCAATAACGAAAGCGTTGACAAGCCCCGGTGCTCGCCGTAGAGTGGGGATGAACGTCGCAAACCCTCGCGTCGGACTGCTGGAGAAAGGGAGGCGAGGCTATGAAGTTGGGCAAATGGAGCGCAGGGATTTTGCTGGGCTTTGCCCTGGCCGGTCTGGCTCTGGCCCAGGGCGGCAAGCTGGAGATCTTCTCCTGGTGGACGACCGGCGGCGAGGCGGCCGGTCTCTTTAAGCTCTTTGAGCTCTACAAGCAAAAGCATCCCGGCGTGGAGATCATCAACGCGGCGGTGGCCGGGGGCGCGGGGTCGAACGCCAAGGCGGTGCTCAAGACCCGGATGCTGGGTGGCGACCCGCCGGACTCCTTCCAGGTCCACATGGGCCACGAGCTCATCGACACCTGGGTGACCACCGGGTTCATGGAGCCCCTGGACCAGCTTTACAAGGAGTACGGCTGGGAAAAGGTTTTCCCTAAAGGGGTGCTCGCGCTCCTCAAGTGGAACGGGCACTACTGGTCGGTTCCGGCCAACATTCACCGGGCCAACGTGCTCTGGTACAACAAGGCGATCTTCGAGAAGTACGGGCTTAAGCCCCCGAAGACCTTCGACGAGTTCTTCGCCATCGCTGAGAAGCTGAAGAAGGATGGCATCATCCCCCTGGCCCTCGGGGACAACGGGATCTGGGCCAGCACCCACCTCTTCGAGACGGTGTTGATCGGAACCCTCGGCCCCGAGGGGTACAAGGGCCTCTGGACCGGCCAGACCGACTGGCGGGGGCCGGGGGTGAAGAAGGCCCTGGAGACCTTCGCCCGGATGCTCGACTACGTGAACCCCGACCACGCCGCCCGTAGCTGGGACCAGGCCAACGACCTCATCATCCAGGGCAAGGCGGCGATGTACATCCACGGCGACTGGGTGAACGCCGATTACCTGGCCAAGAAGTTCTCGGGCTACGGCTGGGCGCCGGCGCCCGGGAACTACGGGGTTTACGACGCCCTTTCCGACACCTTCGGCCTGCCCAAGAAGGCGCCCCACCGCCAGGAGGCGATCTGGTGGCTGGAGCTGGTGGGCTCCAAGGAGGGGCAGGAGGCCTTCAACCCCTTGAAGGGCTCGATCTGCGCCCGGACCGATTGCGATCCCAAGCTCTTCAACCCCTACCTCCAGTGGGCCATGCAGCAGTGGAAGACCGACACCATCGTGCCCTCGCTGGCCCACGGGGCGGCCGCCAAGGAGAGCTGGCTGGCGGCGATCAACGACACCATGAGCCTCTTCGTCACCAACAAAAACGTCGCCCAGGCCCAGAACATGCTGGCCCAGGCCTGCGTGGACGCCGGGGTCTGCACCCGCTAATTTTGGAGGCGTGGATCCAAGAGGCCGGCCCCCGGGGTACCCCGGGGGCCCTTTGGGAGGTGCCGGGTGAGGCGATACCGACGGGTCGCGTTCCTCCTGCTTGCCCCCTCGCTGGTGCTGGTGGCCCTGTTCGTCTACGGCTTCATTCTCTGGACCGGCTGGCTCTCGCTTACCAACCAGAACGACCTCTTCGTGCCCCACGTGCGATTCGTGGGGCTCGCCAACTACCTGCGGCTTTTCCACCACCCGCGTTTTCTGATCGACCTTAAGAACACCCTCACCTTCAGCCTGATCTTCATCCCCGGCTCGTTGGTTTTGGGGCTGGTCGGCGCGCTCCTCCTTAACACCGGGGTGCGGGGCGAGGGGTTTTTCCGCACCGTTTTCCTGATGCCGATGGCGCTTTCCTTCATCGTCACCGGGGTGGCCTGGCGGTGGTTGATGAACCCCTCGAGCGGGCTCAACCTGCTCTTTTCCGCCCTCGGCCTCGGTTTTCTAAAAAGCGGCTGGTACACCGACCCGGCCGTGGGGATCAAGGCGGTGGCGCTGGCGGCGGTCTGGCAGCTTTCGGGGTACACCATGGCCCTCTACCTGGCCGGTCTGCGGGCGATCCCCCCGGTTTTCTACGAGGCCGCTGAGGTGGACGGGGCCAGCCCCTGGCAGGCCTTCCGCTACATCACCCTGCCGCTTTTGACCCCGGTGACCCTGAGCGCGGTGATCGTGCTCGGCCACATCTCGCTGAAGATCTTCGACCTGGTGATCGCGATCGCCGGCATCAGCGGGGGGCCGGCGTTTAGCTCCGACGTGCCCGCGCTCTTCATGTTCGTCACCACCTTCCAGGCCAACCGCTTCGCCCAGGGGGCGGCGATTTCGATCGTGCTCCTGGTGCTGGTGAGCTTCTTGGTCATCCCGTACCTCTACTGGAGCTTGCGGCGGGAGGTGGCCGAATGAGGCGGCGCCCGCTTTTCTGGTTTTTCGTCTACCTGGCGCTCTCGCTGCTCGCGGTCTTCTACCTCGTGCCCATCTACGTGCTGGTGGTGAACGCCCTCAAGGACTACCGCGAGGTCAGCGTGGAGGCGATGTGGCGCCTGCCCGAGCACCTTTCGCTGGCCTCCTTCGCCAAGGCCTGGTTCGGTGACCCCGGGACCGGGATGACCGGGCTCGGCCAGAACTTCATGAACTCGGTCAAGCTGGTGGTGCCCGCGGTCTTTCTTTCGGTGCTGCTTGGGTCGATCAACGGCTACGTGCTGGCCCAGTGGCGGTTTCGGGGCAGCGAAACCCTCTTTTTCCTGCTGCTTTTCGGGATGTTCATCCCCTACCAGTCGATCCTGATCCCCCTGGTGAAGGTGCTGATGGCCCTACACCTCTACGGCACCATTCCCGGCCTGGTGCTCACCCACGTGGTCTACGGAATCCCCATCACCACCCTGATCTTCCGCAATTACTACGCCCAGATCCCCCGCGAGCTGGTGGACGCCGCCCAGATCGACGGGGCGGCGGTGATGGGGGTCTACCGCTACGTCATCCTGCCGCTTTCGGCCCCGGGAACGGTGGTGGCGGTGATCTGGCAGTTCACCCAGATATGGAACGACTTCCTCTTCGGGGTGGTGATCACCAATAAACCCGACGTGCAGCCGATCACCGTGGCGCTCAACAACCTAGCCGGGAGCTTCATCGTGGAGTGGAACGTGCAGATGGCCGGGGCCCTTCTCGCCGCCCTGCCCACCCTGCTGGTCTACGTGCTCATGGGGCGGTACTTTATCCGGGGGCTGCTGGCCGGTTCGGTGAAGGGGTAGGTATGCCGTCGCTTTCCGCCAACCTCCGGCGCAAACGGATCCTGGAGCTGCTTAAGGCCCGGGGTGCCCTCAGGGTAAGCGAGCTGGCCCGGGAGCTAGGGGTGAGCCGGGTGACGATCCGCTCCGATCTCGCGGCGCTGGAGCGCGAGGGGCGGCTGGTGCGGACCCGGGGCGGAGCGCTGCCGCCGGAGCCGGGGCGCCTCGAGCTACCGCTTTGGGAGTCGCGGCGGGTGCACATGAAGGAGAAGGCCGCGATCGGCCGTCGCGCGGCTTCGCTGGTGCGGGACGGGGAGACGATCTTCGTCGACGTGGGCTCGACCACCACCGAGTTCGCCCGGGCCCTCTCCCCTGAGCTGAGGGACGTGCTGGTGGTGACCAACGCGCTCAACATCGCGCTTTTGCTTGAAAACCACCCCGGGGTCCGGGTGATGGTTACCGGCGGGACGCTGCGGGCCCTCCAGCACTCCCTGGTGAACCCGTTCGGCACCCGGATCCTCGAGGAACTCTACGCCGACAAGGCGTTCCTGGGGGCGAACGGCGTCCACCCCGAGGCCGGGGTGACCAACGCCAACGTGCCCGAGGCCGAAATCAAGCGGCTGATGGTGGCCCATGCCCGGGCCGCCTACGTGCTCGCCGACCGCTCCAAGCTCCTGCGGGTGGCCACCGCCCGCTTTGCCGGGCTCGACGAGATCACTGCCCTGATCACCGACGCCGGGGCCGACCCCGAGGCGGTGGCGGCGCTCACCGAGGCCGGGCTCCGGGTGGTTCAGGCCGGCTAGGGCAAAAGCACCGCCGAGCCCTGGAGCTTTCCGTTGCGGAGGGCGTCGAGGGCGTCGTTGGCGGCCTCGAGGGGGAAGACCTCGACCTCGGGGACCACCGGGACTTTGGGGGCGACCTCGAGGAAAAGCCGGGCGTCCTCGCGGGTGAGGTTCGCCACCGAGCGGATCTTTCGCTCGTGCCAGAGCAGGTCGTAGGGCATCTCGGGGACCGGGCTCATGTAAATGCCCCCGAGCACCAACGTGCCGCCCGGTTCCAGGTGCTTTAGGGCCTTTGGGATCAGCGAACCCACCGGGGCGAAGATGATTGCCCCCTCCATGGGCTCGGGGGGCGCCTCGGTGGAGTCGCCGGCCCATTCGGCGCCCATCTTTCGGGCAAAGGCCTTGGCCTCCTCGTCGCCGGGCCGGACGAAGGCAAAAAAGCGCTTGCCCTCGTGCCGGGCCACCTGGGCGAGCAGGTGGGCGGCGGCCCCGAAGCCGTAGAAGCCGAGGAGTGTTTTGTCACGGACGAAGCGGTAGCTCCTGAACCCGGTGAGCCCGGCGCACATCCAGGGGGCCATCCGCACCGGGTCGCCGTCATCTGGGAGGGGGTAGGTGTACTCGGCGTAGGCGAGGGCGTACTCGGCGAAGCCGCCGTCCAGGTGGTAGCCGGTGAACCTTGCGTTCGGGCAGAGGTTCTCCTCCCCCCGCCGGCAGTACTTGCACTTGCCGCAGGTCCAGCCCAGCCAGCCGACCCCCACCCGCTCGCCGATTCGCCGGTCCTTCACCCCGGGGCCTACCGCGTCCACTCGCCCCACGATCTGGTGGCCGAGCACCAGCGGCAGCCGGGGCGGCGGGAGCTCGCCGTCGGCGATGTGCTGGTCGGTACGGCAGACCCCGCTGGCCTCGACCCGGATCCTTACCTGGCCCTCCCCAGGTTCGGGAAGAGGGCGGTCCTCGAGGACCAGCGGCCTTTTCGTTTCCCGCAACACCATGGCCCGCATACCCGCCTCCTCTCCCTTCCATTCTCTACCCGGTCCTCGCTTCGGGTGGTGGGGCGGCTGGGTCTAAAGTGAAAGCGTGGAGGAAATCGAGGACGTCGTCCTTCCCCCCGGGGCCGCCACCCCCTACCTCGGTCTTCTCACCGCCGGGCTTTTGGGGATGGCCGGGCGGTACGAGCTGGCGGTGGTGCTGGCCCTCTTCTTCGGGGTGCGCCTGGCCTGGCCCCGGGCCTTCGCCCTGGAGCTGGATCCCCTGGGCTTCGCCTACCGCCCCTTCCTCCATCGCCACCGTTTCGCCTGGCGGCAGGTAAAAGGGTTCCGGGTGCGGCGGTTCCGGTTCCTCGGGGTGGTCTTTTTCCGCACGGTGGTCTTCGAGACCGAGGACGGCGGGGTCTACGCCCTCCCCGAGGGCTACCGGCTCGGGCCCGAGCGGCTCGCAGCCTTCCTAAACGAGTACCGGGCCACCGCGCTGGGGTTGGCCCCCGGCGTAAACTAGGCCCGTGGAGTTCGCCGTTTGGGATCTGGGTACCCTGCCCTACAAGGAGGCCTGGGACCTCCAAAAGCGGGTCCACGCCGAGGTAGTGGCCGGGGCCCGCCCCCCCACGTTGCTCTTGGTCGAGCACCCCCGGGTGATCACCCTGGGGCGCAAGGCCACCGGCGAGAACCTGCTCTTTCCCGAGGCCTGGTACCGGGAACGGGGCTTCGAGGTCTACTGGGTCGAGCGGGGCGGCGACGTCACCTACCACGGTCCCGGGCAGCTGGTTGGCTACCCGATCTTCCCGGTGGATCGCCGGGTGCGGGACTTCCTCCGCAAGCTCGAGGCCGCCATCGTCCGGGTGGCGGCCAGCTACGGCGTCGAGGCCTACGCCACCCCGGGCTACGCCGGGGTCTGGGTAGGGGATGAGAAGCTCGCCGCCTTCGGGGTGGCGGTCAGGGAGGGGGTGGCCCTGCACGGGTTTGCCCTCAACGTCAACACCCGCCTGGAGGACTTTTCGGTCATCGTTCCCTGCGGCATCCGGGACAAGGGGGTCACCAGCCTGGAGCGGCTTTTGGGGCACCCGCTTCCCATGCCCGAGGTCAAGGGGCGGGTGGTGGCGGCCCTCAGGGAGGTCTTTGGTGAAGTACGTGGAGCGGGGGATCAAGCGGAAGAACGCCCCTCCGGTGGACCGCAGGAAGCCGGACTGGCTTAAGGTCGGCCTGCCCACCGGGGCGAGCGTGGCCCGGCTCGACCGGCTGGTCGGCGAGCTCGGTCTGCACACCGTCTGCCAGGAGGCGCTCTGCCCCAACCTCGGCGAGTGCTGGGGGGCGGGCACCATGACGATCATGCTCCTGGGGGAGGTCTGCACCCGGGCCTGCAAGTTCTGCGCCGTACACACCGGCAACCCCGGGGGGCGGCTGGACCCCGAGGAACCGGAAAAGGTGGCCCGGGCGGTGAAGGCCCTGGGGCTCGGCTACGTGGTGCTTACTAGCGTCGACCGGGACGACCTCCCGGACGGGGGGGCAGGGCAGTTCGCCCGCACCGTCCGGGCCATCAAGGCGGCGGCGCCCGGCACCCGGGTCGAGGCCCTCACCCCCGACTTCCAGGGCGACCGGGCGGCGGTGGCCACCGTGCTCGAGGCCGGTCTCGACGTCTTCGCCCACAACCTGGAGACGGTCCGCCGGCTGACCCCGGCGGTCCGCGACCCCCGGGCGGGCTACGACCAGAGCCTTGCGGTCCTCGCCTTTGCCCGCGAATACCGCGAGGAAAAGGGCCTCTCCTATCTAACCAAGTCGAGCCTGATGGTGGGGCTCGGCGAGACCGACGAGGAGATCCGGGCGGCGATGGCCGACCTGCGGGCGGTGGGGGTCGAGGTGCTAACCCTGGGCCAGTACCTGAGGCCCACCAAAAACCACCTCCCGGTGGCCCGTTACGTGCCCCCCGAGGAGTTCGCGAAGTACCGCGACTGGGGGTACGCGATGGGGTTTTTGGAGGTCTTCGCCGGCCCCTTGGTGCGGAGCTCCTACCGGGCGGAGCGGGTCTTTCGGGAGGCCCGGGAATGAGCCCGGCGCTGGCCGACTTCCTGGCCCTCCTCGCCTTTGCCGCCACCGGGGTCGCCGCCCACCACCGCGCGCTGCCGCTGGCCGAGTGGGCCCGGGCGGCCTGGCCCTTTTTGCTCGCTTGGGTGCTGGCCGCGCCGTTTACCGGAACCTGGCGCCGGCGGGAGCTCGGGCCCTTGCTGCTTACCTGGGCGGTGGCGGTGCCGGCCGGGGTGCTGGTCCGCTTTCTGGCCTACGCCGAGCCGCTTACCTGGGGTCGGCTGGTCTTTTTCCTGACCAGCCTGGCCTTCAGCCTACCCTACCTGGTTTTCTTCCGGTTTCTGGCCGGGGGTTTTCGAAGGGAGGCGTTGCCGTGAGAGTGGCCTGGATCGGGCTCGGGGCTATGGGCTGGCCGATGGCCAAGAACTTAAAGAAGGCCGGGCACGAGGTGCTGGTTTATAACCGCACCGAGGCGAAGGCGAAGGCGCACGCCGACGCCTTCGGGACCCGGGCGGTGCCCCTCGAGGCAGTGGCCGACGCGGAGGCGATCTTTAGCTGCCTTCCCACCTCGGACGAGGTGGCCGGGGTGGTCGAGGCGCTCCTTCCCCGCCTCCGCGAGGGGACGCTCTGGATCGACTGCACCTCCGGTGAGCCGGAAAAGAGCCGGGCGATTGCCGCGAGGCTTTCCGAAAAGGGGGTCGTCTTCCTCGACGCACCGGTCTCCGGCGGCGTGGCCGGGGCCGAGGCCGGGACCCTGGCCATCATGGTGGGCGGGGACGAGGCCGCCTTCGAGCGGGCCCGCCCGCTTTTGGCCGCCCTCGGCCGGCGGGTCGTCCGTGTCGGCCCGGTGGGGGCGGGGCACGCGGTGAAGGCGGTGAACAACACCCTGCTCGCGGTCAACCTGTGGGCCGCCGCCGAGGGGCTCGTGGCCCTGGCCAAGGCGGGGGTGCCGGCGGGGGTGGCCCTCGAGGTCATCAACGCCAGCTCCGGTCGGAGCTTCGCCACCATGGAGCTGATCCCGGATCGGGTCCTGGACCGCAGCTTTCCCCTCACCTTCAAGCTCGGCCTTCTAGCAAAGGACGTGCGGATCGGCGGCCGGGTGGTCGAGGACCAGGGGGTGGTGAGCCCGGTCTTCCACCTGGCGCGGGAGCTTTACCAGGCCGCCGCCCGCGAGCTGGGCGAGGACGCCGACCACGTGGAGGTGGTCCGGATGGTGGAGCGCTGGGCCGGGGAGGCGATCCGGTGAAGGGCGCCCGGGTGCTGGTGGCCGGGGCCGGGGGCGACCTCGCCCCGGCCTTCCTCGAGGCCCTCGTCCGCCGCGGGGCCGAGCCGATCCTGGTGGGGCGGAACGCCGAAGCCCTCACCGAGCGGGCCGAGCGCTTCGGGGCCCGTTCCTACGTGGCCGACCTCGCCGATCCCCTCTCCACCGAGGCCCTGGCCGAGGCGGTGGGGCCGGTGGACGGGGTCATCAACCTGGCCGGGGCCTTCGCCGCCGCTCCGGTGCGGTCGACCGACCCCGCCCTCTACCGGCGGATGATCGACGCCAACCTGAGCTCGCTCTTCTTCCTGGCCCGGGCCTTCCTTCCCGCCCTGGCCAAGCGGCGGGGCTTCCTGCTCGGGGTCGCGGCCGCCGCCGGCTGGCACCGGGGAGGCAGGAACCTGGGGGCCTACGCCGCCGCCAAGGCTGGGGTGCTGGCCCTTTTGGGCGCGATCCGGGTCGAGGAACCCCGGGTGCGGGTGCTGGCCCTGGTGCCGATGGCGGCCATTGACACCCCGGGGAACCGGCGGGCCATGCCGGACGCCGACCCCGCCGGGTGGATCCGGCCCGAGGCGCTGGCGGCCGCCGCCCTGGACGCGATCGGCCTTGAGGGCGGCCGGGTTTTCGAACTCCCGGTGTACCCCCCGGGGGCCTAAGATGAAGGCAGGAGGCGAACGAGATGCTGCGCGTGCTGGCCTACACCATCCATAAGGACCTCGAGCGGGGCGGCCCCAACGAGGAGCTCCATATGACCCTCGACCACCTGGGCGGCGACCGCAAAAAGCAGGTCGACCTCTTGATCGAGACCGACCTGCAGGCCCGGCCGGTAAAGAAGGAGCTCTTGGAGCGAATGAAGCGCGGGGAGGGCAACGTCCTCGCCCTTGGCCACCTCCACCACCTCTTCGACTCGTTGGCCGAGCTCAAGGAGGTCTACTACCAGATCATGCGCCCCCATGGGATCGCCCTGGTTTCCTGGGGGGCCGGGATCGACACCCGCAACCCCCGCGGGGTGGGTTCCGAACGCACCCTAGAGGAGTTCCTGGCGCTGGCCAGGCTGGTCAGGCCAGAAGGGTGAGGGGTCCCCCGGCCCGGCGCCCGGCTCAGCGGTAGAGCGCAAAGCCGTAGGGGGGCAGCACCGGGCCCTCGCCCAGCCGGGGGGTGCCCCTTTCGGGCAGCTGCACCGGCGTGGGGGCCACGTTTACGTAGAAGCGGTGGCCGTCGCGCTCGACCGCGAAGACCCGGGGGTCGGCCTCGAGGACCCGATGCCCGGCCAGTGGATCGGCCCGCACCGCGGTGAACAGGGCCTTCATCCCGGCGAGCACCCGGGCGTAGCGGTGGCCGGGGTTGGTGAGGGCCGTCTTGAGTTCCTGGAGGGCGAACTTCCTGCGGTTCAGCCGGCGCTTGATCCCGCTTTCCCGGTAGCCCCGGTGCCAGGAGGGGGTGCCGAGGAGGGCGTGGAAGTAGACCGCCGGCAGCCCGGCGAGGGCGAGGAGGATCAGGTGGGAGCCGAGGTGGCGGCGAAGCCCCACCGCCTCGTCCTCGCCCGGCGGGTTCAGGGCGTCCCACCAGGTGAGGTTGAGCTCGTAGGGGAGTTCGCGGTCCCCGGATCGGCGGTAGCTCACCTCGCCCCCGTGGGCCCGGGCCCGCTCCACCAGGCGAGCGACCTCGGCCTCGGGCAATAGCCCCTCCAGGGGCCGGAGGCCGATGCCGTCGTGGGAGGCCAGGAAGTTGAGGAAGGCGGTGCGGGGGGAGGGCGGCCGGAGACCCGCCGCCCAGGCCGAGAGGTGAGTGGCGTCGCCGGTGGCGTAGGCGTGGAGCACCAGGGGGGGCAGAGCGAAGTTGTAGACCAGCTGGGCCTCGTGGTAGCCATCACCGAAGTAGGCGACGTTCTCGGCGTGGGGGACGTTGGTTTCGGTGACCAGCTTGGCCCGGGGGGCGGCCAGGTCCAGGGCTGCCCGGAACGCCCGGACCAGGGCGTGGGTCTCGGGCTCGTGGATCGAGGGGCACCCCGGCGCCTTCCAGAGGAAGCCCACCGCGTCCAGCCGCAGGAACTCCGCCCCGCGGTCGAGGAAGAAGAGGAGGACGCGGAGGACCGCCCGGAAGACCCGGGGGTTCCGGTAGTCGAGGTCCACCTGGTCGGGGCCGAAGGTGGTCCAAAACCGCCGGCCGGCGATCTCGGTAAAGAGCGGGGTGGTGCGGGGGCGGACCACCCCTTGGGTGTCCCATCCGGGGTCCTCGAGGAAGAACCCCCGGTAGGCCGGGTCGCCCGCCAGCATGGCCCGAAACCAGCGGCTCTGGGCCGAGGCGTGGTTGATGACCGCGTCCAGCATGAGCCGCCGTTCCCGGGCCATTCGCTCCACCTCCTCCCAGCCGCCGAGGTCCTCCCGGACCGCGTAGTAGTCGATCACCGCGAAGCCGTCGTCGGAGGAATAGGGGTGGATGGGGAGGAGGTGCAGGGCGGAAAGCCAGCCGGCGTGCTCCCGGATCCAGTCCCGGAGGGTGGCCAGGTGGGGCCGGCCGCCGGCCCTGACCTGGTCGGGGTAGGCGATCAGCATGGCGTCGCCGGGGCCGAGGTCCAGCCGGTCGGTGGGGCCCTCGAGGTCCGGGTGCCCGGCGGCGAAGGCCCGGAGTTCGGGCAGGAGGGCGGCGGCCAGGCGCCGCCCCTCCTCGCCGTAGACGAAGGCGAGCTCTTGTTCAAGCCGCGATTCCGGCGGCATGAAAGGCCTCCCTGAGCACTCGGCGGAGCCGGGCGAAGCCGAAATGGCGCCGGGCCAGGGCGAGGTTGGTCGCGGTCCACGCCCGGCGAAGTGCGGGGTCGGCGAGGAGCCGCTCCACTGCCTCGGCGGCGCCCGTCCCGAACTCGACGAAGCGGAACCCTAGGGGCCGGATGTCGTGGAGGTAGACGGGGTAGCGGCCCACCACCACCGGCTTTCGCATCCAGACGGCCTCCAAAAGGGCGTTCCCAAAGCCCTCGTAGGCGCTGGGGTAGGCGACCAGGTCGGCGTGCAGGTAGGCGTCCCAGAGGCTGTAGACCTTTCGCCCCGCGATCGCCCGCCTTTCCGGACCGATCCACCCGTCGGCGAAGCGGAGGTCCACCCGGAGCCGCCGGGCGAGCCGAACGAGCCGGTCCCGGTAGCCAAGGCCCTCGTCTCCGGCGGGGTGGGTGACCAGCACCACCGGGTCGCGGCCCCGGACCGCCAGGGCGGCGGCCAGCTTTAGGCTCTTTTCGATCCGCTTCCGGGGCACCACCCGGGTGGGTTGGAGGAGGAGCAGGCGGTCGCCGATGGCGAGCCGCTCGCGGAAGTCGGCGTTGTAGGCGTCGGGGCCAGGGGGCGGGCGGTCAAAGTCCATTACGTTGGGCAGGAGCAGCGAGGAAAGCCCCCGCCGGGAGCGGAGGTCGGCCTGTGCCAGGGAGTTGATGGAGAGCTGCACCGCGCCGGACGGGGGAAAGTAGCGGCGGAGCAGGGGGCCGACGCGGTTTTTCAAAAACCGCCGCCGTTCCCAGGGGTAGTCGTGGTTGTGGGCGATCGCAGGCACCCCGAGGTCCCGCCAGAGCCGGTCGAGGGCCACCCCCAGAGCCAGGTGCATGGGGATCGCCCAGGCGTTTTGGACCACGAGGAGATCGGGGGCAAACCCCTCAAGGCCCCGCCGCATCGTTCGGTAGAGGGCACGGGCCGAGCGGCCGATGCGGAGAAGGAGTTCGCGATCGGTGCCCGGCCCCGCGAAGGCCTCCCCGGCCAGGGCGCGGGCCTCGGGGTGGGCGAAGTGCAGAGCTGGGAGCTCCTCCCCCTCCCACCCGGGGCCGAGTTCGCCGGCCAGGGCGAAAACCCGGTGGCCGTCCTGGACGAGAACCCGGCGGAGCTTCTCGGCCTCGAGGCTCACCCCGTCGAGGCCCTTGAGGCGGGCCGCCGCCACCAGGACCCGCATCTACCCCTTCACCCCGCCGGCGGTCAGGCCGCCCACCAGGTAGCGTTCGAACCAGAAAAAGAGCAGCATTACCGGCACGGTCACGATCACCGCTCCCGCCATCAGATACTGGTACGGCACCTCCTGGCTGTTCAAGGCCACCATCCCCCGGGAAAGGGTGAAGATCTCCGGGGAGTCAAGGAACATAAAGGCGAAGAGAAACTCGTTCCAGGCAATCATGAAGACGTAGAGCCCCACCGAGGCGAGGGCCGGCAAGGAAAGCGGCAGGGTTACCCGCCAGATCACCTCGAACCGGCTGCAGCCGTCGATGAGCCCGGCCTCTTCGAGGCTTGCCGGGATGGTCTCGAAGTAGCTTCGGAGCATGTAGAGGGCCACCGGCAGGGTCTGGGCCAGGTAGACCACGATCAGCCCGGAGAGCGTGTTCCTTAGCCCCAGCATGCTGAAGATCGCGTAGAGGGGGATGGCGAGCACGATGGCCGGGAACATGTAAGTAAGCAGCACCCCCCGCTCCATCCACCGCCGGCCCGGGAAGTCGAGCCGGGCCACCGCGTACGCGCCGAGCACCGAGAGGAAGAGGGTGAGGAGCATGGTGGCGATGGCGACGTAGGCGGTGTTGGCGATGTAGCGGAGGAAGTGGTAGTCGACCAAAACCGCCCGGTAGCCCTCGAGGAGCTGGGCGAGCCCGGCCCAAAACCCGTCCCGGAAGGGCGCCAGCGGGATCGAGAGGTCGGCGGGGTTGGCGAGGAACTCGGCCCGGGGCTTGAGGCTGGCGACCAGCATGCCCCAGAAGGGGAAGACCACCACGAAGACGAAGAAGACAAAGCCCACCGCCCGGAGCGCCCTGAGCCCTAGCACCTCCCAGGTCTCCCGGTCGGAGGGGTGGAGCCGGAGGTCGCGGAGGGCGTAGCCGGCCAGCAGGCCGGTGAGGAGGCCGGCGAGGCCCTCCCAGCCCCTCGCCACCCCCAGTGCACCGGGCAGCAGAAGGCCGAGGGCGAGGCCCAGGGCGCCGAGGAGCGGGTACGGCCAGCGCCGTTTTCTTCCGGGCGGTCGCGCCGCGGCCAGGAGCCCGAGCCCCGCGCCCAGGAGGAGGGGCGCGGCCAGGTCGAGCCGGGTGGGAAGCCCACCGAAGAGGGCCAGGGCCAGCGAGAGGCTGGCGTAAACCAGGCTCCCCCCTAGGGCGCCGGCTAGGGCCGCGATCGGGTAGCCCACGCTAGACCTCCCCCCTGGGCGCGTACCGGAAGTAGACGGTTAAAAACGCCGCCAGGATGAAAAACAGCACCACCGCCAGCGCCGCCCCCAGCCCCAGGTCGGCCCGGGCGAAGGCGTAGTCGTAGACCTTGATGGTGATGGTTTCGGTGCCGGCGGCCCCCCCGGTCAGGAGGAAGATGTCGTCGAACTTGTTGAAGGTCCAGATGAACCGGAGCAGGAAGAGGGTGGCCAGGATCCCCAGAAGCTGGGGTAGGGTAACGAACCTGAAGGTGGCCCACACCCCCGCCCCGTCGACCCGGGCGGCTTCGAAGAGCTCAGCGGGCATCGCCTGCATCCGGGCCAGGATGAAGAGAAAGGCGAAGGGGAAGTACCGCCAGCCCTCGAAGATGATCACCATGGTGAGCGCGAGCGGGATTCTTAGTTCAAGACCCAAAAGGTGCACCGGCCAGACCCGCTGGGACAGGAAGGGGATGGGGTTTTGGGCCAGACCGTACTTGAGCAAAAGGGCGTTCACCGTTCCTGCGAAGGGGTCGAGCAGGAAGACCCAGACGAAGGCCACCGCAATTACCGGGGCCACGTAGGGGAAGAGGAAAAGGCCCCGAAGGAGGTTCCTCCCCGCGAACCTCACCACCAGCAGCTGGGCGGCGAAGAGCCCCAGCAGGATGGAGAGTCCGGTCCCGAAGATGGTGTAGGCCAGGGTCACCCCCAGCATAGGCCGGAAATCGGGGTCCCGGAAGACCCGGGCGGCGAACCCCCTTCTCGCCAAGCCCTTCACCCTAGCCAACTTCGCCCGGGTGGTGACCTCGGGGCGGGTCCGGCGAGGGTTGGGGCGGCCGGCAGCGAAGTAG
>WFNN01000026.1 GCA_015488545.1 Thermaceae bacterium
CAGCCCGCCCAAGGAGGAAGCGTCTCCCGCCGAATCCTCGAAGTCTGAGGCCGGCCAGGCCGAGGAAGAGTGCCCCGGTTGCGTCGTGGTCAAGGCGCCGATCGTGGGAACCTTCTACCGCCGCCCCGCGCCCGACGCCGAGCCCTACGTTAAAGAAGGGGACCGCGTGGAAAAGGGGCAGGTGCTCTGCATCATCGAGGCGATGAAGCTCTTTAACGAAATCGAATCCGAGGTGAGCGGTATCGTTCGCAAGATTCTGGTGGAGGACGCCGAGCCGGTGGAGTATGGCCAGCCGCTGTTTCTGATCGAGCCGGTATGAAGAAGCTGCTGATCGCCAATCGGGGCGAGATCGCCCTAAGAATCCTGCGCACGGCCCGGGAACTCGGTTTGAAGACGGTCGTGGTTCACTCCGAAGCCGACGCCGAGAGCCTACCGGTGCTGCTCGCCGACGAGGCGATCTGCATCGGACCGGCGAGCCCCGCCCAGTCCTACCTGAACATCCCGAACATCCTCTCGGCGGCGATCGTTTCGGGGGCCGACGCCATCCACCCCGGCTACGGGTTTCTGGCCGAGAACGCGGCGTTCGCCGAGATGGTGCGGGATCACGGGATCACCTTCGTGGGTCCTACCCCGGAGAACATGCGGCTCCTCGGGGACAAGGCCACCGCCCGCAGGATCGCGCGGGAGGCGGGGGTCCCGGTGGTGCCGGGCACCGACGAGCTGAAGAGCGTCGAGGAGGCCAAGGAGGCGGCCCGGGCCATAGGCTACCCGGTCATCCTGAAGGCTTCCGCCGGAGGCGGTGGCCGGGGGATGCGGCTGGTGCACACCGAGGAAGACCTCGAGCGGGCGGTTCTGCAGGCCCAGGAGGAGGCCCGGGCGGCTTTTGGTAACCCCGCCGTTTACATCGAGAAGTACATCGAGGAGCCCAAGCACGTTGAGGTTCAGGTGCTGGGCGACGGCCAGAAAGTCCTGCACCTATACGAGCGCGATTGCTCGATCCAGCGCCGGCACCAAAAGCTCCTGGAGGAGGCCCCCTCGCTTCTGCCCCGCGAGGTGCGGGACGGGCTTTTGAAAAGCGCGGTCCGCCTGGCCGAACACGTGGGTTACGTTTCGGCCGGGACGCTCGAGTTTTTGGTCGATCGGGAGGGGAACTACTACTTCATCGAGATGAACACCCGCATCCAGGTGGAGCACCCGGTTACCGAGATGGTCACCGGGCTCGACCTCATCCGCCTCCAGCTCGAGGTCGCCGCCGGCGAGCCGCTTAGGATGAGCCAGGAGGATATCGAACTCAAAGGGCACGCCATCGAGGTGCGGGTCAACGCCGAGGACCCCGATAAGGATTTCCGCCCTTCGATCGGGCAGATCGAAACCCTGCTATGGCCGGGCGGGCCGGGGGTTCGGGTCGACAGCCATCTCTACCAAGGGTACGCGATCCCGCCCCATTACGATTCGCTGCTGGCCAAGATCATCGCCTGGGATACCGACCGGGAGCGGACGATCCGCCGGTTGCGGCGGGCGCTTTCGGAGACCGCCCTCGAGGGCAAGGGCCTGAAGACCACCATCCCTTTCCACAAAAAGGTCCTCGACAACGCCTTTTTCCGGCGAGGGGCGGTTTACACCAACTTCGTGGCCCGGCGCATGAGCGGGTAGGATGGGGACGATGGCCGATTACGAGCTTTCCGAGTCCGCGCTGGTTCAACTCGTGGGTTACGCGCTGGAAGCGGTGGACGGCGTCCGTCTGGCCAGCGGCAAGGGTCTGGCCGGTCGCCGCAAACCGGTGCGCTTGACCCACGAGGGGAACGAGGTGGCGGTCGAATTGGGGCTGGTGGCCACCTACGGGCGGCCGCTTCCTCAGCTGGGCCGTGAGGTTCAGCGGGCGGTGGCAGAGGGGCTGAGGGCCACCGCTGGGGTGAACGTGCGGCGGGTGGACGTGGTGTTCCTCGAGGTGGAACCCGGCGATGCGGCGTAAGGCGAGGGAGCTCGCTTTTAAGGTGCTCTTCGAGCATCTAGTGGGCGGGGTGCCGCTCGGTGAGGCTTGGGAGCACGCCCTGGAGCTGGAAGAACCGCCAGCGGACGCCGAGACCCGCGCCTTCGCCGAGCGCCTGGTTCAAGGGTTCCTCCGGCACCAGGAGGCGGTGGACCGAGCCCTCGCGGAGACGATTGAGGGTTGGAGCTTTTCCCAAATGAACCAGACCGACCTGGTCCTCCTCCGCCTGGCCACGTACGAAGCCCTCTTTGAGGAAACGCCCTTCCCCCCGCTGATCGAGGTGGCGGTCAAGATCGCCAAGCGCTACGGCGGCGAGGATTCGGGGCGGTTTGTCAACGGGGTGCTCGCGCGGTTGCTTGAGCGCATTGAGGCCGGGGAACTGAAAGCTGTTCCAAGAACCAGCTAGCCATGGCCGAACTCCTCTACGGTGAACCGGTGGCCGAGGCGGTGTACGCCGAGCTCGCCCGTCGCCTCGCTGCCCTTCCCTATACCCCGAGCCTGCACGTGGTTCGGGTGGGAGAGGACCCGGCTTCGGTCGCCTACGTGCGCCTCAAGGCCAAAAGGGCGCGCCGGCTCGGGCTTTTGAGCACCGTGCACGCCCTGCCCGAAGACACCGGAGAGGCCGAGCTTTTAGATCTGATCGGGGAACTGAACGCGGATCCCGAGGTGGACGGCATCCTGGTTCAGCTGCCCCTACCACCTGGGATCGACACCGCTCGCGTTTTGGAGGCTATTCATCCCGATAAGGACGTGGACGGCTTCCACCCCGTGAACGTGGGCCGGCTCTGGTCCCGAGGTCCGGGGGTCGGTCTGGACCCCTGCACGCCGGCCGGGATTATGCGGATGCTGGCCCATTACCGCATACCTCTCGAGGGGCGCCGGGCGGTGGTGGTGGGGCGCAGCAACATTGTAGGTAAACCGATGGCTGCGATGCTGCTTTTTGCCAACGCCACCGTAACCGTGGCCCACTCGAGAACCCGGGACCTAGCCGCCCTCACCCGCGAGGCCGAGATCCTGGTGAGCGCGGTGGGGCGCCCCGGTTACTTGAAGCCCTCGATGGTGAGGCCGGGGGCGGTGGTGGTGGACGTGGGCATTACCCGGGTGGGAACGCGGCTTTTGGGCGACGCCGACCCCGGGGTGGCCGAGGTCGCCGCCGCGGTGACCCCGGTTCCCGGCGGGGTGGGGCCGATGACCGTGGCCATGCTGCTGGCCAACACCGTCCGGGCGGCGGAGCGGAGGAGGGGATGAAGCTCCCGGCGGACCTCATCCACCAGCTCGACACCGGCCTGGCCCAAAACCAGGTCTTCTGGACCGCGATCGCCGCCAACGTCACCGCCCAAACCCTTAAGATCCTTCTCGACTACCTCTTGAACGGCCGCTGGGACCTCCGGCGGCTTTTGGATACCGGGGGGATGCCCTCCACCCACTCGGCGACGGTGAGCGCCCTGGCCGTGGCCACCGCCTTCGCCGAGGGCTGGGACAGCCCGCTCTTTGCGGTGGCGGCCGTTTTCGCGCTGGTGGTGATGTACGACGCCACCGGGATTCGCCGGCAGGCGGGCAAGCAGGCCGAGCTCCTGAACCAGCTGGTGCAGGAGCTCCAGGATGTGCTCCAAAAGGGGTTCGCCCCCGGGCCACTTAAGGAACTCCTGGGGCACAGCTACCTTGAGGTCCTGGTCGGGGCCCTGGTCGGGGTGCTGGTCGCCTGGTTGGGCTACCGCCTGTTCTAGGGACGACCGGCCCCCTGCACCGGGTTAGTATTGAACCGAGTATAGGTTTTTCTGGGGGTGCGCATGCTAACGCCGATCGAGAAGCTCCTCTTTCTGCTCGCAGTCGCCGCCAGCCTTTACTTCGGCGGCATCGGTTTTTACCGCATTTACCTGGCCTGGCGGCGGGGGCACCCGGCCGACCGGTTCGACCGGTTACCCGAACGGATCGGGCGGGCGCTCTGGCTGGTGCTAACCCAGCAGACGGTTTTCAAACGGCGACCGCTGGTATCGTTCTTTCACGCGCTGGTCTTCTACGGCTTCGTCTACTACCTGCTCGTCAACCTTTTTGACGTGGTCGAAGGGTTATTCCCGGTTGACCTTCGGGGTGGGGTCTGGAACTACCACAATCTGCTCGCCGACCTGTTCTCGGCCTCGGTTCTGGTTGGGATCGTGGCGCTGATGATCCGGCGCTACCTGGTGCGCCCGGCCGAGCTTACCTTCGCCCCCCAGGTGAAGCTCCACGAAAAGGTGCCCGCGGGTATCCCCCGCGACTCGGCGATCGTGGGGGCCTTCATCTTCTTCCACGTCTCCTCCCGGTTGCTCTCCAAGGCGGCGTTGCTGGCCAGCGAGGGCACCGATCCCTGGATGCCGGTGGCCAGCCTGGTGGCGGGGGCGATTCCCCCGGGGGCGGCGCCGGTCCTTATGCACGTTTTCTGGTGGGGTGCCATCGGCTCGATTCTGGCCTTTATCCCCTACTTCCCCAGGACCAAGCACATTCACCTGATGGTCTCGAGCGTCAAGCTCACCTTCAGCAAGGAGCCCTGGGGTGCGCTGGAGCCGATCGACTTCGAGGACGAGTCGGTCGAGACCTACGGGGTGGCCCGGTTGGAGGACTTCAGCTGGCCCCGCCTGGTCGATCCCTACGCTTGCATTATGTGCAACCGCTGCCAGGAGGTCTGCCCCGCCTACACCACCGGCAAGGCGCTCTCCCCATCGGCCCTGATCATCAACGAGCGCTACGAGTTAAACGACCTTCTTCCCAAGTTCGCCGCCGGCGAGGCCAGCCCGCGGACGCTCCTCGAGTTCGCCCTAACCCCCGAGGCCCTTTGGGCCTGCACCACCTGCCTGGCCTGTGTTGAGGTGTGCCCGGTCGGGAACGAGCAGATGCTGCACCTGGTGGACCTTCGGAGGGAACGCGTCATGATGGAGGGGGATTTCCCCGCCGAGCTGCAAAACGCCTTCCGAGGTATGGAGCGTTCCGGTAACCCCTGGGGGCTCTCGGCGGAGAAACGCATGGATTGGGCCGAGGGGTTGCCCTTTGAGGTTCCCACGGTGGCCGAAAACCCGAACCCCGAGGTGCTTTACTGGGTGGGCTGCGCCGCCAGCTACGACCCCCGGGCCCAGAAGATCGCCCGGGCAATGGCCACCATTCTCCACGAGGCCGGTTTGGACTGGGCGGTCCTCGGCAAGGAGGAGAAGTGCTCGGGGGACCCCGCCCGACGGTCGGGCAACGAGTACCTTTTCTTCCAGCTGGCCACCGAGAACGTGGAGAAGTTGAACGCCGTAAACCCCAAGGTTATCGTCACCACCTGCCCTCACTGCTACCACACGATCCAAAACGAGTACCCCCAGTTCGGCGGGAACTACCGCGTCGTTCACCACTCCGAGTTCCTAAAGGAACTGATCGAGGAGGGAAGGCTCGACGTTTTGCCCCTGCTCGAGGGCCAAGCCACCTACCACGATCCCTGCTACCTTGGCCGTCACAACGGGGTCTACGAGCCGCCCCGCGATCTGGTGGCCGAGGTGGGCTTCCGGCTGGAGGAGCCCCAGCGCAACCGGTCGGGCAGCTTTTGCTGCGGGGCCGGCGGCGGGCAGTTTTGGAAGGAGGAGGAGCCCGGGGTCATGCGGGTTTCGGAGAACCGCTACCGGGAGCTCAAGAACACCGGGGCCGAGGTGCTGGCCACCGCCTGCCCCTTCTGCATGCGGATGTTCGAGGATGAGGCCGCCCGCGAGGAGGATGGGCTCGCCGTCCGCGACCTGGCCGAGCTGGTGGCCGAGGCGATCGCCGAAAAGAAGCGGCGCATTGGGGGTGGGGGCATCCCCGCCTAGGCGCCCCCTTTTCCGAGCGCATTACTCGGGTATAATGGACCCATGAGCGAGGAGACCCAGGCCCAACCGGCCGAGGCCAAGCACCCCGAAGAGCTGCCCAAGGTTGAGGAGATCCTCGAGGCCCTGAAGGTTGTCAAGGATCCCGAGATTCCCGTGAACGTCGTGGATTTGGGCCTCATTTACAACGTTCACGTTCACCCCAACGGGGTGGTGGACATCGAGATGACCCTTACCGCCATCGGTTGCCCGGTGCAGGACATGATCAAGGCCGACGCCGAGTTGGCGGTGCTCAAGGTCCCTGGGGTCAAGGGGGTCAACGTGGATTTCGTCTGGAGCCCCCCGTGGACCCCCGCCCGGATGACCGAAGAGGGCAAGAAGCAGCTTCGTATGCTGGGTTTCAACGTTTAGGCCAGCCCCGGGGCTTCGACCGTTGCCCCCACCACCGCTTCCCCGCGGGGGTCGGGGGCGGCCGCAATTAACCCTCCGGGCCCCACCAGGTTGGTCCGCCCCTCGAAACCGAGTTCAAAAAACTGCCCGGTGAGCATGGGGTTCACGCCGTAACGGAGGTTCTCGCGGCCGGCGATCTTCTTGGCCAGGCCCTCGGCCAGCCAGGCTTCCCCCTCGGTGCGGCCGGGGTCCGGGGGCCAGGGCCGGCTCCAGGCTGTCTCTTATACACATCTGAC
>WFNN01000027.1 GCA_015488545.1 Thermaceae bacterium
CCGCCCGTCACGCCATGGGAGTGGGTCCCACCTGAAGTCGCCGGGTGCCCGCAAACGGGCAGGCGCCTAGGGTGGGGCCCACGACTGGGGCGAAGTCGTAACAAGGTAGCTGTACCGGAAGGTGCGGCTGGATCACCTCCTTTCTAAGGAGCTCTAAGGCTGCTTGCCCGTGCTTTCGAGGTTCCCGCACCAGGTGCAAAACCCGGCTGACGCCGGGTTTTTCCTTTTTGCATGGATATGCACTGGCGCCGATCGCCGGTGTCCGTTAGCATTTTCCCGGGTGCCCTTCGGGGCGGGGGAGGTTCATGCCGCCGAGAAAAGACCTGAAGAAGATCCTGATCATTGGCTCCGGGCCCATCACCATCGGCCAGGCGGCCGAATTTGATTATTCCGGGACCCAAGCGGTGAAAGCGCTGCGTCGGGCGGGCTACCAAGCGGTGCTGGTAAACCCCAACCCGGCGACGATCATGACCGACCCCGAACTGGCCGAGGCCACGTACCTGGAGCCGCTTTTACCGGAGTATCTGGAGCGCATCCTGGCCGAGGAGCGCCCCGATGCGTTGCTACCCACCCTGGGAGGGCAGACCGCGCTTAACCTAGCGGTGACGCTCTTTGAGGCGGGGGTTTTGGACCGGTACGGCGTGGAGCTGATCGGGGCCAACGTCCAGGCGATCAAAAAGGGCGAGGACCGCGAGGCCTTCCAGGCGGCTATGAAGAAGATCGGGCTGGAAGTTCCCCGGGGACGGATGGTGAAAAGCCTCGAGGAAGGCCTCGCCTTCGCCCGTGAGGTAGGGTACCCGGTGGTGGTGCGCCCCTCCTTTACTCTAGGCGGCACCGGCGGCGGCATCGCCCAGGACGAGGCCGTGCTCCGGGAGGTCTTGGGGCGGGGCCTCCGGCTCTCACCGGTGCACACCGCCTTGGTAGAGGAGAGTGTGCTGGGGTGGAAGGAGTTCGAGCTCGAGGTCATGCGCGACCACGCGGACACCGTGGTGGTCATCACCTCGATCGAGAACTTCGACCCCATGGGGGTGCACACCGGCGACTCGATCACCGTGGCTCCCGCCCAGACCCTCTCCGACGTGGAGTACCAGCGCATGCGGGACGCGGCCAAAAGGATCATCCGCGAGATTGGGGTGGACACCGGGGGTTCCAACATCCAGTTCGCGGTGCATCCGAAAACCGGCCGCATGGTGGTCATCGAGATGAACCCCCGGGTATCGCGTTCCTCCGCCCTAGCCTCCAAGGCCACCGGCTACCCCATCGCCAAGATCGCCGCCCTGCTGGCGGTGGGCTACCGGCTCGACGAGCTCCCCAACGACATCACCCGGAAGACCCCGGCGTCCTTCGAGCCCACCATCGATTACGTGGTGGTCAAGGTGCCGCGGTTCGCCTTCGAGAAGTTTCAGACCCTGCCCAACACCGAGGGCCGGCTTACCGATCGGCTGGGCACCCAGATGCGCTCGGTGGGCGAGGTGATGGCCATCGGCCGGAGCTTCAAGGAGGCCTTCCTGAAGGCTTTACGGGGCCTTGAGGCCGACGTCCGCGCGGGGGTGGCGGAGCTTTCCACCGAGGCGCTCCGCTCGCTCCTCTACCCGAACCCGCGCCGCCCCCACGTTCTCATGGAGCTCCTCCGTCGGGGCGAGCCGGTGGCGGCCCTGCACGAGGCCACCGCCATCGACCCTTGGTTCCTCGAGCAGCTTGCCGAGATCGTGGAGGCCGAGAGGGCGGCGCGTGCCCTCGGTCCGCTCACCGGATGGGACACGGAGTCCATCTACCGGCTCAAGCAGGTGGGGCTTTCCGACCGCGAGCTCGGTAGCCTGACCGGTGAGGAGGAGCTTGGGGTGCGCGCCGCACGGAAGGCGAAAGGTGTGCGCCCGGTTTACAAAACGGTGGACACCTGCGCCGCCGAGTTCGAGGCCTACACGCCGTACCACTACTCCACCTACGAGGAGGAGGACGAAGTCCGGCCGGCGGAAAAGCCCAAGGTGGTGATCCTGGGCTCGGGTCCGATTCGTATCGGCCAGGGGGTGGAGTTCGACTATTCGGCGGTGCACGCGGTCTGGGCGCTCAAGGACGCGGGTTACGAGACCATCATGATGAACTCCAATCCCGAGACCGTCTCCACCGATTACGACACCGCCGACCGGCTCTACTTCGAGCCTTTAACCCTCGAGGACGTTCTGAACCTCATCGAGCGCGAGCAACCGCTGGGCACCATCCCCACCCTTGGGGGGCAAACGCCATTGAAGTTGGCCCGGCCCCTGAAGGCAGCCGGCGCTCGCCTCCTCGGCACCGATCCCGACGCCATCCACGCTGCCGAGGAGCGGGAGGCCTTTAACCGGCTGGTGGCGGGGCTCGGAATTCCCCAGCCGAGGGGTGCGGTGGCCGCCACCCCCGACGAGGCCGTGCGCCTGGCCGGCGAACTGGGCTACCCCTTGATGGTGCGGCCGAGCTACGTGCTCGGGGGCCGGGCAATGGCCGTCGTCCGCGACGAGGCGGCGCTTTCGGCCTACCTCGAGGCGGTCTACGCTGAGCTGAACGAAGCCCCCTCAATCCTGCTCGACCAGTACCTCGAGGGCGCCACCGAGCTCGATGTGGACGCAATCGCCGACGGCGAGCGGGTGGTGGTGGCAGGGATCATGGAGCACGTCGAGGAGGCGGGCGTGCACTCCGGCGACTCGGCGGTGATCCTGCCCCCGGTGCACCTCGGCGAGGATGTGCTCGAAACCGTGCGCGATTACACTCGTCGGCTGGCCCTGGCCATCGGCGTCCGGGGGCTTTTGAACGTGCAGTACGCGGTCAAGGATGGCGTCGTGTACGTTCTTGAAGCGAATCCTCGGGCCTCGCGCACCGTTCCCTTCGTCTCCAAGGCTATCGGCCACCCGCTGGCCAAGTACGCGGCCCTGATCGCGGTGGGTCGCACCCTGGACGACCTCGGCTTTACTGAAGATCCGGTGCCGGCCCTCTACGCCGCCAAGGAGGTGGTTATCCCCTGGATTAAGTTCCCCGGGGTTATCCCCTGGCTGGGGCCGGAGATGCGCTCCACCGGCGAGAGCATGGGAATCGACGCCGACCCCTACCTGGCCTATTACAAGGCTGAGCTCGGCGCTGGGCAGATGCTTCCGCTTGCCGGAAAGGTGCGCTTCATCGCGGTGGACGGGGAGACCCAAAGGGCCTACCGGGAGGCGGGGTTTTCGGCCACCGAAGGCGAGGACTACGATCTCTTGCTCGCCTTTGCTCCCGACCCCGAGCTACGGCGGGCGGTGGAAACGGGCCGGCCTTTCATCACAACCCGAGCGGCCGCCCGCTGGAGCCTCTGGGCGATCCAGGCCGCGAGGTCCAAGCGGCCCGAGGTCCGGGCCCTGCAGGCTTGGCATGCAGGGGGGCGGGTGGGGTGATGAACGAAAAACCGCCGCGGCACGCCGCGGCGGGATCCGGCGCCGTACGCGCCTATTCCTCCTTGGGCTTGGCCGGGTTCATCCGCTTGCGGTCGGGCTTGATCCGGGCCGCCTTGCCCCGGCGTTCACGCAGGTAGTAGAGCTTGGCCCGCCGCACCTTGCCCCGGAAGGGGACCTCGATCTTATCGATCAGCGGCGAATGCAGGGGGAAGATGCGCTCGACCCCAACCCCGTGGGAGATCTTGCGCACGGTGAAGCTGGAGTTAAGGCCGTTCCGCTTGATCTTGATGACCGTGCCCTCGAAGGCCTGGAGCCGGGTCCGGTTCCCCTCCTTGACCTTGTAGACCACCCGCACCGTGTCCCCCGGCCGGAACTCGGGGAGGTCGGTGCGGTAGTGGGGCTTTTCAACCACTTTTAAAAGCGCGCCCTTGTTGATTCGCATGGCTTCTCCTTCCCAAGCGGAGCCCGCGAGGGCTCATTGGTCTTCCTGGCCCACGGGCCAGCGCCCCCGAGTATACCGGGGCGGGGAGGAAAAAGAAAACCCCGGGGCCTCTAGCCCCGGGGTTTTGCCACCTTCGCTTAGAAGTTGACGGTGTAGGCCAGGCGGAAAGCCTTGGCGTAGTTGCCCGCGTTATCCATGTAGCTCGCGTAGGTGGCGGTGAGGTCCCAGTAGGTCCAGGACAGCTCGTAGCCGGTCAGGGTCCCGCTGGTGCCGGCGACGTTGTTGTTGTAGAGGTACGGGGTGCCGGCGTCGAACGCCTTGTCGGCGTCGCTGTTCAGGTTCGCCGCCAGCCCCAGACCACCGGCGGTGCTGTAGCTCGCGTAGGTGGCGCGGAAGGTCGAGTGCGGGCTGAAGAGGAACTCGTTGAACTTGATGCCGGCGAACCACTTGGTCTCGGCGTAGCCGGTGCCGCTGCTGGTCCGGGCCACGTAGCCGCCGAGCACGCTGGGCTTAAGCGGCAGGCCGAAGGGGTCGGACTCGACCTTGGCGCCGTACTTGACGGTGTTGGTGCCGGCGGTCAGGTCGGCGAAGTAGCCGCCCAGCACCTTGACGCTCAAGGGGCCGAGCTTGCCGCTGAAGTCGCCGTAGGCGTCGAGGTTGGTCTGCGGGGTCACGTAGTCGGTGTTGTAGGAGACGGTGAAGTTGAGCCCCTTGATGAAGGCCTTGTCGGAGCCGCCGTCGTGGGAGAGCTTGCCGCCGTAGGCGCTTTCGTAGCTGCCGCCAGGGGCGGAGCCGGTGATCGAGGACTGGGAGGTGCCCGACTGCGCGGCGTTCTTGTAGTAGCCCTCGAGGGTCAACGCGCCCAGGCTGACGTCGGCGGTGACCCCGTAGGCGGTGTAGTTGTTGCCGGCCAGGGTGTAGGCGTCGTAGTAGCCCTTCAACGTGAAGGGGCCGAAGCCGGCGCTGGCGTCCACGCCGTAACCGTTTTGGTTGGCCGCGAAGGGGGCGTTGTTGTCGCTCGAGCCGGCCGAGAAGTTCGCGTCGTTGGAGGCCAGGTTGGCGGAGGTCACGCTGGCGGCGATGTTCCGGTAGTTGCCGTTCAGGCTGATGGCCCCTAGCTTGACGCCGGCCTTGACGTAGTAGCTGGTCGCTGCGGTGGCGTCGCTGAAGTACTCGCCCGCAAGCGAAAGGGGCCCAAGCTCGGCGCTGGCGTCCACGCCCCAGATGGCGTTGGTCAAGCTATCCTGCTTGACGTAAGAAGCGCCGATGCTGAAGCCCTTGATGGGCGACAGGGCGACCCGCCCGGCGTAGAAGTAGTCGGTGGCCGGGGCGGCCGCGGCGTTGCCGTAGGCGCCGGTCAGGGTGGCGCCGAGGAAGCCGGGCTTCAGGGTGAGCACGATCCCGTGGCCGTGGGAGTTCGCCTCGTTGTCAAAGATGTACTCCGTGAACTTGAGGTTGGTGGCCTGGCCGAACACCGCGCTCAGGGTTTGCCCCTCGGCGATGTTCAGGGTGGTCTTCACCGCGTCCACGGTCAGGCTGGGGGTCGCGCTGCTGCCCGAGCTGGGGTTGGTCCAGCTGCCCGAGAGGCTGAACTGGAAGAGGTCCTTGTAGGTGTTGGCGCCGTCACCGTCGGAGGTGCCGGTGAGCTTCTGGGTCTGGAACTTCACGCTCAGGGAAGCGCTGGTCTCGCCGGCGGTGGGGTTGAAGGCGTCGGCCTCTTCCACCACGTTGCCGTCGCTGTCGGAGTCGCCGCCCGAGAAGGTGTTGGTGAAGAGGCGGTCGACGTCGTAGGTGGTGAAGCCGCTGGCGTCGATGCTGGTGTAGGTCAGCCCCAGCGAGCCCGAGATGGTCAGGCCGTTCCGCTCCAGGGTCCCGACCTTGCCCTCGATGTCGTTGACCTTACCGGCCAGGCCGGCGACGTCGCCGGAGAGGGCCTGCACGTACTCGGTGAGCGCCTTGAGGTCGGAGGCCTTGGCGAAGCCCTTGGGCTGGGCGTTCTTAAGGGCGACAACCTCCTTTTCCAGGGCGGCCACCCGGTCCTGCAGGCCGAGCACGTCCTGGTTCAGCATCACGGCCAGCTCGTTCAGGGCCTTGATGCTATCGGCGTTGGCCCCGGCCAGGCCCTTGGCGCTCTCGGCCGCCGCCATCGCGGCCTCGGCCTTTGCCATGGCCGCCTCGGCCTGAGCCTTGGCGGTATCGGCCGCCACCGCTGCGGCCTCCACCTTGGCCTGGAGGTCCTTAAGCGCGGCCATGTCGATGCCGGGCCGCTTCATCTTCTTGAGTTCCTCGATCGCCGCCTGCAGCTTGGCCACGTCGCCCTTGGTGGCGGCGTTGTCCTCCAGCGCGGAGACCCGAACGCCGAGGCTGGCGAGCTCGGCCGCCAGCTCCTGCACGGCGTTGCGCAGGGCGGCCACGGTCTCCTTGTCGACGCCGGGCTTAAACTCGCTCCGCAGCCGCTCCATCAGTCGGTAGATCAAAAGCGCCGCCTGGTAGCGGGTGAGGAACTCGTTGCCGCGGTAGGTACCATCCGGGAAGCCCAGGATGATCCCCTCGTCGGCGAGCTTGTAGACGGCCTCCTCGGCCCAGTGGCCGGGCGGCACGTCCGAGAACTTGGCCGCGTTCACCATGCTCAGGCTGAGCACGGCGAGCAGCCCCGCAACGAGTAGCCCTACCTTCTTCATACCTCTTTACACCCCCTTCAGGTGTCTTGGGGGTAGCCGCGGGGCGAGTTGCCGCGTTTCCTCTCCCGCCGCGCTACCCCAAACCGGGCACGCCGACCCCTTCCTTTAAGCAAAGTCTCACGCGTGCCCAAGGCCAATGGTACGTGGGCCCAACCCCGGGTGTCAAGGAAAAAACAAGTATATTTGGGTTGCCGGAGGAGGCTCCGGTACAAGGAGGGGTAGAGCGGGAAGCGCAGGGGGAGGGGTTCCCTCCTCACGAGG
>WFNN01000028.1 GCA_015488545.1 Thermaceae bacterium
GGCAGGCGATGCTCGAGCTGGAGCCGATCGGCGAGGGCAACCCCGAACCGCTCTTCTACCTCAAGGGGGTGCCGGAACGTATCCGTCCGCTCGCCGAAGGCCGGCACGTGAGCTTTTTCCTAAACGGCATCCGGGTGGTGCGCTGGCGGGACGCGGGGGCCGGGTTGGGAGGCGAGGTCGAGGTCGCCGCCGGGGTGGTGATGAACGATTGGAACGGCGAGCGCACCCTCGAGCTCCGGGCCGAGGCCTACCGCGCCCCCAGGGGGGTGGTGGGTGCCGAGCCGCCGGCCCTCGAGGTGCGCCGCCTTCGGTTAAAAGAGGCCCTGGCCGAGGCGGTGGCCGGGCGCCTTCCCAGCTACGCTGAGGGGGACGGGGCGTCCTGGCTTGCGGCCCGGGGCGTACCGGTGGTTGAGCCCGACCGGGCCAGGATCTGGTTTGCCGTCCCGGAGAAGCCGTTCGCCCTTCGGCCGGTGACCCTGGCTTTGGGGGATGCGGCGCTCCGGCGGCTGGCCCGGGCGCGGGTGAGCCGGATAGAGCTCCAGAAAGCCCGGGGGCAGGACCCCCCTCCACCTCCGTATGATCGGGTGCTCCAGGAGCTCGCCGGCAACCCGGACCCCTACGCTTCCCCCACCTACCGGCGCCTGTCCCTGCTCACCGCCTACGCCCGCCGACTGGCCTGGGCCTATCGGGTGGGGGACACCGCCCTTTTGGCCGAGGCGCTGGTGGGTTACCGGAACGCCCTGGACAGCCCGTGTGGTCCGCCGCCGGGGGTCTAGGGCGAGCGGCGGGCCGCTTGCCGGCCCGCCGCTCGTTTTTGATCGGGTCCGCTAGGCTTCGGAGGTGGTGTCCAGCCGTCGCAGGTTCTCCTCGATCCGACGGATCTGGGCTTCGGCCTCGGTCAGACGCCTGTTTTCGAACTCGACGACGTCTTTCGGAGCGCGTTCGACGAAGCCTTTATTCGCGAGCTTCCTCCGCGCCGAATCGGCCTTTTTCCTGAGTTCGGCCAGCCGCCTTTCCTGCTTGGCCCGCCAGGCAACGAGATCCACCAGGCCTTCGGGCACCAGGTACACGGTGACCCCGGGGGTCACGCCGGCGAGCGCTCGCTTGGGGGCACCGAGGGCGGGCTTGGCCCGGGCCAGAAAGCGGAAGGTTTCGCTTTCCTCCATCACCACTTCGGCGAGCGGCCCCTCGAGGAAAACCTCCACTTCACGGGCGGGGTCGAGACCGAGCTCGGCCTTCAGGCTGCGGGCTGCTTTAACCGCTGCTTTCAGGGCTTCGAAGCGGCGGAAGGCCTCGGGATCTGTCGCCGGCGCCGCAGGCCAGGGTTCGTTGGCCAGCTCTTTGTCTTCCCCCGCCAGGTGCTGGTAGAGCTCGCTGGTGACGAAGGGCATGAAGGGGTGGAGGAGCTTGAGCAGCGTGGCCAGGGCCTGCTCGAGCCCCTTAAGGGTGGCCCGGTTCCCGGCCTTTAGCGCCGGTTTCGCCGCCTCGATGTACCAATCGGCGAACTCGGCCCAGGCAAGCTGGTAGACCTCTCGGGCGGCCAGCGCCAGGTCAAAACGGTCCATGAGCCGGGTTAGTTCGGGGATTTTCTCGGCCAGGACATGTTGCATCCAGCGGTCCGCCAGGGTAGGTTGGTCGGTCCTCGCTTCGAAGCCCTCGCGGGCCAGTAACAGGAACCGGGTTGCGTTCCACAGTTTATTGGCGAAGTTCCGGCCCATCTCCAGCCAGCGCTCGTCGAAGCGGATGTCCTGGCCGCCGGTCGCCAGGTGAACGAGCCCGAAGCGGAGGGCGTCGGCACCGTACTTTTCGACCATTACCAGGGGGTCCACCACGTTCCCCTTCGACTTCGACATCTTCTGGCCCTTCTTGTCGAGCACCAGGCCGTGAAGGATAACGTTTGCGAAGGGGACCTGGCCGGTGAAGTGGACGCCCGAGACCTCCATCCGGCTTACCCATAGGAAGAGGATGTCGTAGCCGGTGACCAGCGCTTGGGTGGGGTAGAAGGCTTCAAGGTCCTTGGTCGCCTCCGGCCAACCGAAAACCGACAGCGGCCACAGCGCGGAGGAGAACCAGGTGTCGAAGACGTCGGGGTCACGCTTTAGTTCTTTCGACCCGCAAACGGCGCATTCTTTAGGGTCCTCCAGGAAGTGCTCGGGGGTGGGGACGGTGACGTGGCCCTCGGGGCAGTACCAGGCGGGGATTCGGTGTCCCCACCAGAGCTGGCGCGAAATGTTCCAGTCCCGGATGTTCCTGAACCATTCGATGTTGACCCGCAGCCAGCGCTCGGGATGGAACCGGATCTCCCCCCTTTCCAGACGGGCGACGACCTCCTCGGCGAGCGGGCGCATCTTGAGCCACCATTGGGGGAAAAGGGCGTACTCAATGGGGGTGCCGCAGCGGTCGCAGGTGGGCTGATGGACTTCGTAGGGTTCCTCCCTGACCAGGTGCCCCGCGGCTTTGAGGGCCTCGACCACCCTGTTCCGAGCCTCGAAGCGGTCGAGGCCGCGGAAGGGTTCGGGCACCCGCTCGCCGGTGAGCTTGCCCGCGAGGTCGATCACGCTCGGGGCGGGCAGACCGTGGCGCTTGCCGATCTCCCAGTCGGTGGGATCGTGAGCCGGGGTGATCTTGAGCGCCCCGGTACCGAACTCGCGCTCCACCGCTGCGTCGGCAACGATGGGGATCCAGATCCCGGTGAGCGGGATGCGGGCCTTTTGGCCGATGAGGTGTTGGTAGCGCTCATCCTCGGGATGAACCGCGATGGCCACGTCGGCAAAGATCGTCTCGGGCCGCACGGTGGCGATCTCGATGGTCCCGCCGTCCTCGAGGGGGTAGGCCAGGGTGTAGAGGGTGCCCGGGGTGGGCTGGTAGTTGACCTCGAGATCGCTTAGGGTGGTCTCGCAGCGCGGGCACCAGTTAAGAAGCCGTTCGCCGCGGTACGCAAGGCCCTCGTGGTAGTACTTGACGAAGGCGTAGCGCACCGCCCGGCTCCGGGTTTCGTCCATGGTGAAGGCTTCGCGGGTCCAATCGGCGCTGGCCCCCAGGCGCTTTAGCTGCCGGATGATCTGGCCGCCGGATTCCTCCTTCCAGGCCCAGACCCGCTCCAAAAACTTTTCGCGCCCGAGCTGGTGCCGGGTTTTTCCCTCCTTGAGGAGAAGCCTTTCCACCACCACCTGGGTGGCAATGCCGGCGTGGTCGGTGCCCGGGACCCAGAGGGCTTCGAAGCCTTGCATTCGCTTGTACCGGATGATGGCGTCTTGAATGGCGTTGTCCAGGGCGTGCCCCATGTGTAGCACACCGGTGACGTTGGGCGGCGGCATGACGATAACGAAGGGCTTTTTCTCGCCCCGAAGAACCGCGTCGGCGTTGGCCTTAAAGGGGCGAAGCGCCCAGCGCTCCGCCCACTTGGGTTCGACCTTGCCCGGGTCGTAGGACTTCTCCAGCATCAAAAAACCCCCTCCACGCTTTGCGCGGACGAGGCGCACTGCCCCGCGGTACCACCGCGCTTCGGAGGGCCTCGCCGGAGGTGGGGAATAGGGGATGGGAGGTGGGTTTTTCCTACTGCCTATACCCTACCTCCTACCTCCGGGCGGAGCCCCTCCGCCCTCTTTCGCGCTATCACGGGCGCACCCGGCGGGCTCTACTAAGGGCACCGGCCCCGTTCCTCCCGCACAATTGCCCGGGCGACCTTCGGCCTTTCCCTCCCGAGGGGCGCTCTCAGCCCGGGGCGCCCCCGCTCTGTCGGGCGACGCGGGCCTACTCCTCCCGGGCCCGTGGGGGCATTCTACGCGAATCGCGCCAAGGGCGGCAATCTTTGTGAGCCGTGTCCTAACCGCCAAGGAACGCCCTCTTTAAGCTGGGCTCGGTTATGCAAAGCGCAGCCCTGGGGGGCACCAAGGAACGCATCCTAAAGCGGCTTGCTCGCTCGCCGGCGGCGGCCGACGAGATCGCCCGGGAGCTTGGCCTTTCCCGGGTAGCGGTGCAGCGGCACCTTAAGGACCTTCACCGCCGCGGTCTGCTGGCCTTCGAGGAGCGCCGGAACGGGGGGCCGGGGCGCCCCCGCCGGTTGTGGCGAAGGGTGGACCCCGAGGCCCCCTACCTCTGGCTTTGCGACCTTCTGCTTGCCGAGCTCAGAGCGGCGCTGGGCCCGGGCGGGCTCACCGAACGGGTGGCCGAGGCCCAGGAACGTCGGTTGCGCGTGGCGCTGGAGGGGCTTTCCGGCGAGGACCGGCTCCAGCGTTTGGTGGCCCTTCTTCGCGAGGGGGCCTACCAGACCGAGGTCGGGGAGGGCGAGCTTCGCCAGCGACGATGCCCCCGGCTGGAGCTGGCCGAGCGCTTCCCCGAGCTCTGCCGGGCCGAAGCCCAGGCCTACGCCCGGGTCCTTGGGCGGCCCGTCCGGCTGATGAAACGCATCCCCGACGGCCACGAGGTCTGCCTCTTTCGCTTGGGGGAGTAGGTGGCCGCCCGCTTGATCCGAATTCACACCGATAGCGAGCGGCTTTCCTCGGTTTTGGCCGCGTTCGAGGATGAGGGCCTGGACCCGCGCATGCTGGTTGGTTCCAAAGAGGCGCTGATCGTTGAAGCCCTGGTTCCTCCGGCCAAGGTCGACCGGGTGCTGGCCCGGCTCCGCATGGTGCTTGCCCCCGGCGACCTGGCGGTCCTTCTCACCCCGGAGTGGAGCTACCCCGATCAGGGGGAGGCCGAGCGAACCCCTCTCGAGGAGCTGGAGGCCCGCCTCGAATCCGGTACCCGGCTTTCCCGAACTTACCTGCTTCTCACCCTGCTGTCGGCGGTGGTGGCGTTTTTCGGTTTGGTGCGGGACGATCCCGTTTTGCTGGTGGCCAGCATGATCACCGCGCCCCTCATGACCCCGCTTGTGGCCCTGGCCTTTGGCAGCAGCTGGCGGGATGTTCGCCTTATTAGGCGGGCGGCGGTCGCCGCCGCTTTCGGTTTTGGCGTGGCCCTTGCCCTGGGTTGGTTGCTGGGGCGGCTGGTGCCTGGCTCAATCACCGGGGCGATGGCCGTTCGGTCGGCCCCTAACCCCGCTGACCTGGTGCTGGCCCTTTCGGCGGGTACTATGGCCGCGCTCTCCTTCGTTTCGGGGCGGGCCGAGGCGCTGATCGGAGTGATGGTGGCGATCGCCCTGCTGCCCCCGGCGGTCAACGCCGGGGTGCTTTTGGCCTGGCGTTACCCCGCCGCCGCCCTTGGGGCGCTGCTCTTGCTGTTGGTCAACGCGGCCGCGATCCTGCTGGCTTCGTCGCTGACCTTCGCGGTGGCGTTTCGGTTCAGCTTTCGCAGAGCGCTCCTACCGGCCCTGGCGTGGTTTTTGCTGGCGGCGCTGCTCTACTGGCTTAGAAGGGCCGGAGGGTAACCCCGGCGCTTTCCAGCGCGGCCCGCACTGCCCGGGCGATCTCCACCGCCTCGGGGTTGTCGCCGTGGACGCAAAGGGTCTCCGCCTGGACCCGTACCCGTCCCCCGTCTAGGGCCTCGATTTCGCCCTCGAGCACCATCGCCACCGCCCGCTCGGCGGCCCGCTTGGGGTCGCGGATGAGCGCGCCCTCCATGCTTCTCGGGGCTAGCCGGCCGTCCGACAGGTAGGCCCGATCGGGGAAGGCCTCGCGCACGTACCGGGCGCCTACGGCCCTGGCCGCTTCCTCCATCGGGGTGCCGCCGAGGAGGACCAGGGGGAGGTTGGGGTCGTAGTCCTTCACCGCCTGGGCCACCGCCTGCGCCAGCCCCTCGTCGCGGAGCATCCGGAGGTAGAGGGCGCCGTGTGGCTTGACGTGGTGGAGGGTCAGGCCCTCGACCCTAAGGAACGCGCTGATGGCGCCGATCTGGTAGAGCACGTCGGTGTAGGCCTCCTCCGGGGTGATGGCCATGTCCCGGCGGCCGAAACCCACCAGGTCGGGGAAGCCCGGGTGCGCGCCCACCGCTACCCCGTGTTTTTTGGCCAGCCGGATGGAACGGAGCATCACCCGGGGGTCGCCGGCGTGGAAGCCGGTGGCCAGGTTCACCGAGGTGAGAAGGGGGAAGAGCGCTTCGTCGTGTCCGAGCTGCCAGCGGCCGAAGGATTCCCCGGCGTCGGCGTTCAGGTCGATCGTTTTGCCTTCCATACCTTCATGATAGGCGGAGCCCCGGGGCGGATTAACCCCGGGGCTCTAGGAACCCATCGCCCCCTATTTTCGCCGCTCGTGCACCTTGGCCGGGGTCAGGGCCTGTTTGCGGAGCTCGGCCACATGTTCTGGGGTGATTGGCTTCAGGTCTTTGGGGGCAAGCTTGGCGTTGCCCCAGGCCTGGCGGAGGTAGTTTACGATGGCGGCGATCTCAGCGTCGGAGAGGTGCCCGAACGGGGGCATGGCGCCGTTGATCTTCTGCCCGTTCACCTCGATGGGCCCTTGGAGTCCGAAAAGGATCACCAGCGCCGGGTAGTCGTCGTTGAATAGCGCGGGGTTCCCCGCCAGCGGCGGGAAGGCCCCGGGCACCCCCTGCCCTTGGGCCTGGTGGCAGCCGGCGCAGTCTTGGGCGTAGAGCTTACCGCCGTCCAACTTCTCGGGCGCGCTGGCTTGGGCGGGCGCGGCCGGCGGGGGGTTCGGGCCCATGTAGGTGGCGAGGTATTCCAAAATTTTCTTTTCTTCTTCCGGGGTAAGGGTGAGGCCGTAACCCTTCATGGCCTCGATCTCGGCTTGCCAGGTAGCGCGGTCAACGCCTTTGGAATCGATAAGGTACTGCAGGTCGTGGCAGGTCTGGCACTTGGCGTAGACGAGGTCGACGCCGGGTCCCTTGGGAAGCCCCTCAGCCAGGGCGGACGCCGCCACCAGCAGGAAAAGGCCCAGGACCCAACCCATCGCATTTCGTTTCGTCATCGGTAGGTATACCCCCTAAGCGTGTACCAAAGAAAGCAAACGGGGCCCGCGCGAATGCGCGGGCCCGTTCAACCTTAGCCCACTTTGATCGATATCTTGTCGGTCCCGTTCCACTCGTAGCCCTTGGGGTTCCAGCGGTCCACGCCGTCCAGCGGCTGGCCGCGGCCCCAGGCGTCCACCGCCCGCGCCCAGATCTCCCGGGTGCCCGAGGATAGCGCCACGTAGGCTTCCCAGAAGTGCCAGGCGTAGGGGCTCTCCTTCTTGACGATCTTGGCCGGGGTCCAGCTCTTGCCCCTGTCCGCGGAAACGAAGACCTCCTTCACCGGGACCAGCCCGTCGTTCCAGGACACACCGGTGACCTTCACCATCCCCGGCTTCACCGACTCGCCGTCGAGCGGCGAGAAAATCACCGTCTTGATCTTCATGCCCCAGTTGGGGATGCTGTTGAACTCGTTGAAGTCGGCAGGGGTCATCTCGCCCGGCTGGACGGGGTAGAGCGGTACCCGGTAGGCGTGCTGCTGGAACTTCGAGGGCGACTCCTTCTCGGTGACGTAGAGGTCGGTGAGCCACTTGATCTGCATGGTGCCGTAGTAGCCGGGGATGAAGAGCCGCACCGGCCCGCCGTGCACCGCCGGGATCGGCTCGCCGTTCATTTCCACCGCCAGGATGGCCTTTTTCAGCACCTCGTGAAGCGGGAAGCTGTGGACGAAGTCCGAGCCCTTGGGGGTGGTGGGACGGTCCTTACCGTTGGCGGTGAGGTACCGGGCGGCGGCGTCGAACTCCACCGCCAGTGCTTCGAAGAGGTCCTTGAGGAGAACGCCGCGCCAAACCACGTTGCCCATGCCGCCGTGCTTCCACTGCGAACCCGGAGTCTTGGCCTTTTTGGCGTAGAAGCTCCGGCCGTTGCCCGAGCACTGGAGCACCGCCGGAACCTCGACCAGCTTCATCTTCTTGAGCTCGCCGACGGTGATCTTGGCCGGTCGGCCCACCAGACCGCCGATGCGAATCTCCCAGTTGTCGTCGTTGATTGGGTCGGTGGTGGCGTACCAGGCCCCCGCCCCGGATACCGGGAAGTGGTTCCGGACGTAGAGCGCTTCCTTGGGGGTATGCTCGTACTTCCGGAGGATGTTAAGGGGGGTTTCCATGACCCCCAGCCGAGCGTTGTGGACGATCATCTCGGGGATCTTCCCCTTGATGATCTGGTCCGCGGAAGGGGCGCTTTGGGCCTGGGCCCGGAACACCGCCGGGAACGCGCCCAGCGCCACCGCGGTGGCCCCCGCCCGTTTCATGAACTCGCGGCGGTCCATGCCTTCGACGGTCGTTTCTTTCATAAAGATTCACCTCCCGAAACCAAGCTGTCGGGACATTTATACCCCCTGGGCTCCACCGGGACAAGTGTCCCTTACCACAGTTTGCACTGGGACGACGTATGGGTATTGCGTATGCTTGGACTCGCCATGGCGGCGAAGGTTGCACGGCTTCTTGTTTCCTGCCCTGATCGGCCCGGGATCGTGGCCGCAGTCACCGGTTTCCTCTACCGGCACGGGGCCAACATCATCGATCTACAACAGCATTCGACCGACCCCGAGGGCGGCCGTTTTTTTATGCGGTTGGAGTTCGACGCCGCCGGCATGGACCTCCCACCTGAAGGGCTCAGGGCTGCGTTTACCGAGGTCGCCCGGCGGTTCGGAATGGACTGGCGGATCGCCTACGCCGAGCGGGTGAAACGCACCGCGATCCTGGTGTCGAAGGCGGATCACGCGTTGCTCGAGCTGCTTTGGCGCTGGCGCAGGGGAGAGCTGGCCACCGAGGTGACCCTGGTTATCGGTAACCACCCCGATCTCGCGCCCTATGCCCGCGAGTTTGGGGTGCCGTTTTTCCACGTCCCGGTGGCGGAGGGGGGCATGGCCGAGGCCGAAGCAGAGATGCTCCGGTTGCTAAAGGGGCGGGCCGACTTGGTGGTCCTTGCCCGGTACATGCGGATTCTATCGGCCGACTTCGTGGGTCACTTTCCGAACCGCATCATCAACATCCACCACTCCTTTCTGCCCGCTTTTGCCGGCGCCCGGCCCTACCACCAGGCCTATGCCCGCGGGGTTAAGATCATCGGCGCCACCGCTCACTACGTCACCCCCGAGCTGGACGCCGGGCCCATCATCGAGCAGGACGTGGTTCGGGTCAGCCACCGGGACGGGGTACGGGATCTCATCGAAAAGGGCCGCGACCTTGAGCGCCAGGTTCTGGCCCGGGCGGTGAAGTGGCACCTCGAGGACCGGATTCTGGTCTACCAGAACAAGACGGTGGTCTTCGCCTGAGCCGGGGCGCACCCAAAGCCCCGGGGGGATGGCCCCTTCGGTGCCGGGGTTCAGGCGCTTACGTAGGGAAGCCGCTCCGCCAGCACCACCGCCAGCGCCAGGGAGAGGAACTTAACCTCCTCGGGGTCGGCGCGGCTGGTGAGCACGAGGGGCGCCCTCGCCCCCATGATGATGCCCGCGCCCCGGACCTTGGCAAAGTAGATCAGGCTCTTATAGAAAACGTTTCCCACGTCGATGTTGTCGACGATCAATACGTCGGCCTTGCCCGCCACCGGGCTTTTGATCCCCTTGATGCGGGCGGCCTCTTCGCTGACCGCGTTGTCCAGGGCCAGCGGCCCGTCGACGATCGCCCCCTTGATCTGGCCGCGGTCGGCCATCTTGGCGATGATGGCGTCCTCGACCGCGGTCTCCATTTCGGGGTTGACCACCTCGACGGCGGCGAGCAGGGCCACCCGGGGCGGGTCGATTCCCAGCGCGTGGGCCAGGGTGACCGCGTTTTCGACGATCTGAATCTTTTCCTTAAGGCCCGGGTTGATGTTCATGGCCCCGTCGGACATAAGGAAAAGACGGTCAAAGCCCCGGGCCTCGAAGACCAGAACGTGGGAGAGCAGCCTACCCGTGCGCAGGCCCCAATCCCGGTTGAGGGCCGAGCGCAGAAAGTCGGCGGATTGCACCAGCCCCTTCATCAGGATGTCGGCCTCGCCGGAGGAGACCGCCTTGGTGGCCAGCTCGGCGGCCTCGAGGGGATCCCGTGCCGGCCTTAGGTCTAGGTTTTCCACCTGAATTCCGAGCTCGCCGGCGATTTTCCGCATGCGTTCGGGGTTGCCGAACAGGATGGGCTGGATCAGCCCCTCGATGCGGGCATCGTTAACCGCCTCAATGACGTGGGCCTCGTTGGCGGCAGCGACCGCCACCCGTTTGGGCCCCTTGACCTGGGCGATGAGCCGGGCCAGCTCGAGAAGCCCGTTCATGCTTCGAATCGGCTGGATCTCGCGGAACTCAAGCTGCATACCGCTTGGCCTCCTCCAACCCTGCCCGCACCCGGTAGACCCCCTCCGCCAGCGCCTCGGCCTCGAACTCGCCGGGTAGGTGGTAAACCGGGGCGATCCAGGAAAGGCGTTCTTCGATCCGCCGCACCGGGTAACCAAACCGGGCCGCCCCACCGGTGAGGAAGAACGCGTCGGGCCGGGCGTGGGCGGCCATCGCGGCCATGTTTTTGGCGATTTGTAGCGCGTAGGCCTCGACCACCAATCGAACCTCGGGGTCGGCGAGCCGGTCTTCGACCACCTTGAGGTTGTCGGTGCCTAGGAGGCCCAGGAACCCGGACCGCCGGGCGAGCAGGTGGCGGGCGGCGTCGAGGCCGCGCTCCCGGACCAGCTTCAAAACCCCGTGGATGGGGGTGGTGCCGGCCCGGTTGGCGCTGAAGGGCCCTTCGCCAAGGAGGGCGTCGGTGGTATCGGCCATTCTCCCTCTCAGAAAGAGGGCCAGGCTGGTTCCGCCCCCCATGTGGGCCCCGATGAGGACAGCGTCGCCTAGCTTCTTCCCCAGCTTTCCCGCCACCCGCCGGGCCACGTAGCGAAGGTTCAGGGCGTGGACCCGGCTCTGGCGTTCGATGCCCGGCACCCCCGAGATCCGGGCTTCGGGGAGGAGCTCGTTGATCGTTGGGGGATCGACGACGTAGGCCTCGAGGCCGAATTGGCGGGCGACCTCGAGGGCCAGGGGCGCCCCCAGGTTGGCCGGGTGGTAGCCAAAGGGTGCCCGGAGGAGGGTATCGGCCATGCCCTCGTCGACCCGGTACACCCCGGCGGAAAGCGGCCCGAGCAGCCCGCCGCGGGCGGCCACCGCGTCGAAGGGGGCGAAGGCCCGAGCGGCCTTGAGCACCGCGGGCAGCCGGGCCTTGAGGTCGGCCGCGGGTTCCTTGGCGAGGTCGGCGGGTTCCTCGCGCCGGGCCCGGACCCGTGGGCTTCCCTCCTCGACCTCGACCAGCGCCAGCTTGGTGCTGGTGGAACCGGGGTTCACGACGAAAACCCGCACGCACCCAGCATACACATCGCACCCGCCTTCACTCGCCCTTAACAATGGGGGGCTAAAGTTCTATGCGGAGGTGCTTATGAGCATGAGACGCGTGGGTTGGGTGGGTCTGCTCTTTCTGGTGGCCTCGGTGGCGCTCGCCTACAACCCCCAGCGGGCCCTGCTGGAGAACGAGAAGAACACCATTGAAATCGTCAAGAAGGACGGGCCGGGGGTGGTCTACGTGGCGGTCGAGACCGCCGCCAAGGTGGTCCGGCCCCAGCTCCCCCCGGGGTTTGAGGATTTCGCGCCGTTCTTCCGGCCCTTTATCGAACCCCCGCGTAAGGGTACCGGCTCCGGCTTTGTGATCGACAAGGATGGCTACATTCTCACCAACTACCACGTGGTTAAGGGGGCCGATACCATTGAGATCCGCTTCAAGGGCGATCCCAAGTCGTACAAGGCCAAGGTTGTGGGGGCGGTTCCACCTATGGACATCGCTCTTTTAAAGGTGGACGCCCCGCGTTCCAAGCTCGTTCCCCTGCCGCTCGGCGACTCTGACCAGGTGCAGGTGGGCGAGAAGGCGATCGCCATCGGCAACCCCTTTGGCCTCGACTTCACCGTCACCGAGGGGATTGTTTCGGCGATCCGCAAGAACCCTGGGGTGGAGTCGAGCCTCGTCCCTTACCTGATTCAGACCGACGCGGCCATCAACCCGGGGAACTCGGGTGGACCCTTGCTCAACTCGAGCGGCGAGGTCATCGGTATCAACTCAGCGATCCTGACCCCTAGCGGCCAGGTGGGGGCGCCGCAGTTCGCCGGGATCGGTTTTGCGATTCCCATCAACCTAGCTAAGGACTACCTCAAGCAAATGAAGGCGGGGAAAACGCTCACCGCCGAGGAGATCATCAAAACCCGCCCGCGGCTCGGGGTCACCGTGCTGCCGGTCAGCGCGTACCCCCCTGCTTTGAAAAAGCGCTTCAAGCTACCCGACCACGGCCTCGTGATCCAGGACGTCGAGAAGGGGAGCCCGGCCGCCAAGGCGGGGCTTAAGGGGGCCAAGGACCACGTGTACGTTTACACCCCGAACGGCGACGTCCTTGACTTCGGGGTGGGGGGCGACGTGATCCTCGAGGCGGACGGCGTCCCCATTTACTCGATCAACGACCTTCGGGCGGTGCTCTTTAAAAAGCGGGCCGGGGATGCGGTAACCCTCAAGGTTTGGCGCGAGGGACGCACCCGGGAGGTGGTGGTCCGCCTGGCGGTGGTGCGCTAGCCCCGCCCGGCCCCGGGGCGCGGGGGAACGTCCCCCGCGCTCTTTCGTATCCTTAGGGCGGTGCCGCGGGACTGGGAGGCCTACTACCAGCGCGAGCCGGGCCCCGAGGGGCCCGCCTGGGTGGTGCGGGCCTACGCCGCCGAGTTGCCGTCCGGGATGGTGCTCGACCTCGCCGGCGGGGCGGGGCGGAACGCCTTTTACCTGGCTGCCCTCGGCCACCGGGTCCTGCTCTTGGAGAAGAGCGAAACCGCCCTGGCCCGGGTCCGGGACCTGGCCCGTCGCCAAGGGCTTCCGGTGCACGCGGTGCCGTTTGATCTGGAGGACCCCCGCGAGCCCCTCCCGCCCGGCCCCTTCGCTGCGGTTGTGATGAGCTACTTCGTTCACCGCCCCCTGCTTGCTCCCATGCGTGAGCGCCTTGTCCCCGGTGGGCTTTTTCTCATCGAGGGGTTCGGTCGGGTCGAGGCGGTTCGTAGGGGGCGGCCGAAAAGCCCCCGCTACTGGGAACCCTTCGAGCTTGCCCGCCCGCCCCACGGCTTCGCGCTCCGGGCCTACGCCGAAGGGCAAATGGCCCTGGCCCATCGGGTCTGGGCGGTCTGGCGTAGACTCTAGGCGGTGAAGGCCGGCGTCGATCTTACCTCGCCCTACGCCCGGCTTCTGGTGTGGGCCGCCCTACCCCTGGGGCTGGAGGTGGACCTCCTTCCCCCCGACGCCGAAGCGCAGGGCTATGATCGCCTTTTTCGTTTCGACCCCGGGGCTTTCGACGGCGACCCCCGGGCCCACCCCGGTCCCCGCGCGATGCGGACCTACGCCGACCTTCTCATTCAGCGCCGCCTTTTTAGGGCGCTCTCGATCCCTACCCCACCGTTCGGGCGGGTGCTGAACGCAGGGGAGCTCGAGGCCATGACCCTGCTCCACGGGCTCCCAGCCTGGCTTAGGCCCCGCGCGGGGGGGCCGGCGATTTGGGTCGAGGACAAGGAGGTGGAGCTGCCCCCGGGGCCCCACATCTACGAGCGGGCTTTTCCCTACGAGGCCGAGCTTGTGTTCCTCGCGGTTTGGCGGGAAGGGCTTTTCCTCTGGCCACCGGCGGTGCGCCGCGGTTCGGCCTGGGAGGCCCCCTACCCCCTGGCGGACGAGCTCATGGCCAAGGTGCACCGCCGCTTGGAGGCGCTCTTCCTGGCGCTGGGCCACGTGGGGGGGCTTGAGGTCCGCGCTGGACTCCTCGAGGGCGAGGTCTACTTCTTGGACTTCGCCCCTTTTCCTACCGAGCGTTCGCTGGTTGCCCCCGCCTTCGCCGAGGCGCACCTCCGGGCGGTGCTGGGGTACGGGGTGCCGCGGCCCGGGCTCCGGGGGCGGCTGGCGGTGCTACCGGTCGTGGACCTGGAGACCGCTCTCCGCTACCCCTTCGCCCGCCCCTTTGTCCTCGGGCGCCCCTACGTCCGGGTGGGGGCGGCCGACGAGACCGCCCTGCGCGAGCAACTGGCCACCCTGGAGGCTTGCTGTGGCGATCGGGCGCTATCTTGAACAGGCCCTGAAGGGCCTCCTCCCCCAGGTTCAGGGGGGGCTGCCCGGCGGTGGGGAACTCCTCGGAAAACTGGCCGCTTTCGCCATTCTCTTCCTTTTCCTCTACCTGATCCGGGCCGGCCTCCGGGCGGTTTCCGATCTCTTTTTCGATCGGTTCGGACCCCGGGTGCGGGCGGTGGTCGCTTGGTTCTGGAACCTGCTCTTCCTAACCGCCCTGGCGGCGGTCTTCGCGGCCCTTTTCGGCATCGGCCAGCCAGGCTGGGTCTGGGCGGTGGGGCTCAAGCTCATGCTGGCTTACTTGGTTTGGCTCGGGGTTGAGACCTGGCTGGAGTTCTACCTGGTTCGCCGGGGGGTCGATCCTAATCTGGTCCTCCTCGCCCGCTACACCGCGCTGGTCGTGGTGGTGGCCTGGACCGCCTACATGGTGGCCGGGCGGGAGATTGCCCCGCTGATCGGGGCCCTGGGCGTGGCCGGCCTGGCGGTGAGCCTGGCGGCCCAGGACACCTTCTCCAACTTCATTGCCGGGGTGGTGATCCTCCTCGACCGCCCCTTCCGCATCGGGGACTGGGTGCGGCTTGGGGGGAAGCTGGGCCGGATCGAGGGGATTACCCTGCGCACCACCCGCCTTCGGACCCCGGACAACGAGCTGATCGCCCTGCCCAACTCCAAGGTGGCCTCCTCCGAGGTGCAGAACCTTTCGGCCGGTGGACCGCTCAGGGTTCACGTACCGGTGGGGATTGCTTACGGGGCCGATCTGGACCGGGCCCGGGAGGCGTTGCTTGGGGTTTTGAAGGCGCATCCCGCGATCCGGGAGCTTCCGGCCCCCGAGGTCTGGGTCCGGGAACTCGGCGATTCCAGCGTGAACCTCGAGCTGGTGGGTTGGATTCCCGAAGCGGAGATCGCCCGCCTGCCGCGGCTCACCGCCGAGCTCACCGAGGCCGCCAAACGCGCCTTGGATCGGGCCGGCGTTCCCATTCCTTTCCCTCAGCGAACGCTTTGGTTCGCCGAACCCCTGCGGGTGGTTCACGAGAGCGCTTCCCAGAAGGGAAGAACCAGCGAGTGAACCAGGTCCAGCCCCCGGGAGGTTGGGATCAGGCGACGCCCGCGGACGGCGAGGAGGCCGGCGTCGGCGAGGCGTTTCGCGGGTTCCGCAAGCCGCGGCCAGAGGGTGAGCCCGGTGCGCCGTTCGAGGACCCCCACGTCCACCCCCTCCCGGGTGCGAAGCCCCATCATCAGGGCCTCCCGAACGTGCTCCTCGGGGCTGATGGCCTCGCGTTCCGGGCCCTCGCCGGCTAGCCACCGGAAGAGCGGGGGATTGGTTCGGCGGACAGCGTAGGCCCCGCCCTCGCCGGGCTCGTGGCTTGCCGCCGCCGGTCCCAGCGCGGCCCAGAACTCCATCCGCCAGTAGGTCAGGTTGTGGCGGGCTTCCTCGCCGGGGCGGGCGAAGTTCGCCACCTCGTAGCGGACGAAACCCGCCTCGCCGAGGATTTCCTCGGCCAGACGCAGGGCCCGCGCCTCCCGGTCGGGGTCTTCGGCCACCCCCGAGAGCGCAAGCGGGGTTCCCGGTTCCACGATCAGGGTGTAGGCCGAGACGTGCCCAACCCCCAGCCGGGCGGCCGCTTTCAGGTCGGCCTCCACGTCCTGTTCGGGTAGACCCAAGATCAGGTCGATGGAAACCCGAAAACCCGCCTCCAGGGCTTCCGCCACCGCCCGGTAGGCCCCCCGGGCGCGGTGGGCCCGGCCCAGGGCCCGGAGCACCCGGTCCTGGAAACTCTGCACCCCGATCGAGAGGCGGTTGACGCCGAGGGTCGATAGGAGCGCGAGCCGGCGGCGGTTTAGGGTGCCGGGGTTGGCCTCGAGCGTCACCTCGGCCCCGGCGGCCAGCGAAAGCCCCAGGTCGAGGAGCGCCCGGAGCTCGTCCTCGCGGAGGTAGCTCGGGGTACCGCCGCCAAAATAGAGGGTTTCCAGCGGCGATAGCCGCGGGGCCAGCGCCCGGGCGTCGGCGCGGAGCCTTTTTAGGTAGGCCTCCACCGCCCCCCTCGTGCGGCGCACCGCGTGGAAGTCGCAGTAGGGGCAGATCGTGGGGCAGAAGGGGACGTGAACGTAAAGCGAGGTCACCGGGTCCCAGCTTAGCCCGGGGCGGGATGTCCCTGGGGGGTTTCAGTTAGGCTTTCCCCGTGCGCGTGGTGCTTACCAGACCGGAGGAGAAGGACGCCGAGCTCAAAAGCCTTCTGGCCGCCGCCGGGGTCGAGGCGGTAAGCGTGCCGGTGGTGGCCTACG
Source organism: Thermaceae bacterium (assembly GCA_015488545.1). Taxonomy (GTDB): domain Bacteria; phylum Deinococcota; class Deinococci; order Deinococcales; family Marinithermaceae; genus WFXV01. The sequence continues at coordinate 16,263 of WFNN01000028.1, forward strand.
TTCGTCTGGAAGAGGGTTACCGCGCCCTCGAGGCCGCCCTCGGTGAGCTTTGGGACTGGGTGGTCCTTACCAGCCCCGAGGCCGCGCGCTACTTCATCGGGGCCTGGTACCTGGCGGGGGCCCCGGCGGTGCCTCTGGCGGCAATCGGCGCGACCACCCGGCGGCTTTTGGAGGGGCAGGGGTTGGAGGTGGCCTTTGAGCCCTCCCGGGCCGATGGGCGTACGCTGGCCGAGGAGCTGCCGGGAGGCGGACGGGTCCTCTGGCCCACCTCGGCCCGGGCCGGCGACGCCCTTTCGCGGCGGCTCGGTGAGCGGGGGTTTGCGGTCCGGCGGATCGAGGTTTACACGGTCGAAGCGAGGCAACCCACCCCCGGGGAGCGCGCGCTGGTGGAGGGGGCCGACGCCGTCGCTTTCGGCTCCCCCTCGGCGGTGGAGGCCTGGGTCGCCGCCGGCCTGCCGCGGCTCCCGGCCGCCTGCGTCGGTCGGGGGACCGCCGAGCGGGCCGAGGCGCTCGGCTTTACGCCGGTGCGCTACCCCGAGGCCCCCGGGCTTTCGGGGTGGGTGGAAGCGATACGGACGCTATAGGGACGTTTGTACCCCGTTCGCCGGCCCTTTCCGTTAGACTGTTTGCTGTGGCGGAGCCGCCCGTCCACCTTGTCGGTCTCTCGCATAAGACCGCCCCGGTAGGGGTGCGGGAATGCGTGGCGGTGACCGGCGCGCGGCTCATTGCTTTGCTCGCCGAGTTGAGAAAAGAGGCCGACGAGGCCGTTTTGGTTTCCACCTGCAACCGATCCGAGCTCTACCTGGTGCGGCCCCGCCGCGATCCCCTGGCGATCTACGGGGACCACCTTGGCCGTTACCCCGAATACCTATACCAAAAGCGGGGGAGGCAGGCGCTGGGGCACCTTTTCCGGGTCGCCGCCGGTTTGGATAGCCTGGTGGTGGGCGAAGCGCAGATTCTCGGCCAGGTTCGGGAGGCCCTGTTCGCCGCTCGCGAGGCGGGAAGCACCGGCCCCATTCTGGAGCAGGCCTTCCAGCGGGCGGTCCACACCGGTAAGCGGGCCCGGTCGGAGACCGCGATCGGGGCCGGGGCGGTGAGCGTGGCCTACGCCGCGGTGGACCTGGCCCGATCGGTTTTCGGCGACCTCGCCGGCCGAACCGCCCTGGTATTGGGGGCGGGGGAGATGGCCGAGCTCGTTTTGACCCACCTTAAGGACCTCGGGGTTTCCCGGATCTTCGTTTTGAACCGGACCCGCGAACGGGCCGAGAAGCTGGCGGCCCGTTTCGGCGGGGAGGCCTGCGGCATGGAGGACCTGCCGCGGGCGCTTGTTCAGGCCGACATCGTGATCGCCTCGGCGGCGGCGCCCCACGCGGTGGTGCGCGCCGATCGGGTGCGCCGGGTGCTGGCCCGGCGTTCCCGGCCGCTTTTTCTGATCGACATCGGCCTGCCTCGGAACATCGAGCCCGGGGTCGGCCGCCTTCCCGGCGCCTACCTCTACGACCTCGACGCCCTGGAAACGGTGGTGGCCCGGAACCTGGAGAATCGCCGGGCCGAACTTCCCCGGGTCGAGGGGATCGTCGAGGAAGGGGTTGCCGATTACCTCGAGTGGTACGCCGGGCACCGGGCCAGGGACCGGATCAGGCGGGTTCAGGAGGCTTTCGACGCCCTCTACCGGGAGGAGCTCTCCCGGTTGCTTCGTGGCCCCCTTGCAGGGCTCGATCCGGCCGAAGCGGCGGCGGTGGGGCGGCGGCTCCGCCGGGCGCTGGCCCGGGCCGAGCACACCCTGATCCTGCTGGCCAAGGACGAGGGCGTGGCCGAGCGCCTGGAGCGCTACCTTCCCCGGTCATGATTCCCTTTCTCGTCGGCCTCGGGGTGCTGATCCTTGCGGCCTCGCTGGCCTTCGCCTGGCCCCGAACCGGGTTTGCCGCCCTGGCCTTTCTGCTGGCCCTCCTCTGGCACCTGGCGGTCACCCGCGAGTTCCTGGCCAGCCCCTTTCAAACCGCAATGCTCTTTGCCTCGGGGTTGGTGGGGCTCGGGCGCACCTACGCCTGGCGCCCGCGGCTTTCGCCGCTGGTCCGTTCGCTTTACGCCGCCGCCTTGCTGGTGGCCCTAGTCGGGCTCCACTACCTGGGTCGGGTGGCCGAGGGGCTTCCGCTTTGGATCCTGGCGATCCACGTGGGAAGCTTTCTGGTGGCCTATAGCGCCCTAACCCTTGCCTTTCTCTCGGCCCTTTTCGGTTACCGCCAGCACGTGGTCCTGAAGAAGGCCCCTTGGGCGGCGAACCGCCGGCCGCCGCTCGTGGTCCTGATGGGGCTCGAGGAGCCCTACCTGCGTGCCGGCTACCTGGCCTACACCCTGGGGCTTTTCACCGGCATGGCCTGGGCCTTTCGGGTCTGGGGCGCGGCGCTCTCCTGGGACCCCAAGGAGGTGGCCACCTTGGTCGCCTGGGGCTTTTTCACCGTGCGGCTCTTGTTGCCTTCAAGCGTGAGCCCAGGGCTTCGGCTTTTCGTCTTTGCGCTAGCCTTCCTGGCCATGGCCATGGCGTTCTTCGCCGCCCCGCTGTTCGGGGGACGCCACCCGGTTTGAGGAATGTAAAAGCTAGGTTGATATTTCAAGAGGTCGCCCTTACCATATTGGCAAGGGGGTGCGATGCTAGGGTACTGGGAACCGGAGGCGTTGGCCCGGGAGGCCGAGCAAAAGCGGCGCGCGCTCGGGGCCGAGTTCCGAAGGGCGCGGGAGGTTTCCCGGCGGCTTCGCTTTTGGCTTGCACGGGCGGTGGCCGGGCTGGCGTACCTGCTTTGGCGGGTCTCCGAACGGCTGCGGAAGGGGGCCGGGGGTGGACGAGGTCTTGAGGGTGCTTAGGATGCTCAAGGAGGGAAGGATCCGGCGGGACGAGGCGGAGCGGTTGCTGGCCGCGCTCGGGGTGGGTTCCGCTTCCCCAAAGGGCGTTCGGCGCTGGCTTCGGATCGAAGGTGGGGTGGCCAAGATCCAGATCCTCCCTGCCCCGGGCGACGAGGTTTCGGCGCGGGGCTTGGGTGCGGGGGAGGTTTTTTTGCAGACCGACGCGGAGGGCGGGTTGCTCAGGATCAAGTCGCGGGGGCCCAAGCTCCTCCAGCAAGCTCTCCGGGTTGAGGTCAAGCTCCCCTCGGACTATGGGGTGGAGCTTGAGCTCGGGCAGGGCTCGCTTCACGCCGAGTCCCTGGCCGGGCTCAGGGGGGAGCTGGGGCTTGGCAAGGTGGAGGCGGCCGGGATCCGCGCGCTCGACCTCGAGCTCGGGACCGGATCGGTGCGGCTCGGTCTTTTGCTCCAACGAGGGGAGCACCGGCTTGAGCTCGGCATGGGCGACGCCCAGGTCTTCGCCCTTCCGGGTGCGAGCTTCCGGATTGAGGGCGAGGCCGGCCTCGGCCGCGTGGAGCGCCGCGCCTTCGGCGGGGGCGAGGCGAGGCTTTTCGTTCATCTCGGCATGGGAAGGCTTAGGGTGGAAGCATGAGCGAGGCCAGACGGCGGGTCTTGGGGATGCTGGCCGCAGGCAAGGTATCGGTGACCGAGGCCGAGCGGCTTCTCGATGCCCTGAAGGAATCGGCGGAACCGCGGGAAGGCGGGCGGCTCTTGCGCATCCTGGTGAAAGGCGGGGACGGGGAGGAGGTCAAGGTGAACCTCCCGCTCTCCCTTGCCAGGGTGGCGCTTGAGTTTCTCCCCGCCGAGCACCGCGCGCTCTTGCGGAAGGAGGGGGTCGACCTCGACGCCCTCCTCTCCGGGCTCAAGGGCGAGCTACCCGAGGGGCGCCTGGTCGAGGTGAAGAGCCCCGAGGGGGACGAGGTCGTCATCGAGGTGGTATGAGCCGGCTTTCGTTCGTGGTTCTCGAGGTCGGGCGGGCCCGCTTTGCCTTTCCGCTTTGGGTCGTGGAAGAGGTGCTCGCGTTCCTGCTAGCGGCGGCGCTCCTTTTCCGCCGGCGGGCGCGGCCGGCGTTCGCGTTTTTGTTCCGCCCCCGGCTCGGCTTTGCCGTCTACCGAAAGGGCGAGGAGGTGTTCGCCGTCCGCGGGCTTCGGGTTTGGGTCTGGCGGCCGTTTTAAGGAGGTAAGAATGAAACCCCGGGCTCCGAGTGTATGTCCCGTCTGCGGCGGCAAGCTTTGGGTCACCGGCCTGGTTTGCAAGACCTGTGGCACCGAGATCCGGGGCGGGTTCGAGCAGAACGAGTTCGCTACGCTTCCGCCCGAGCAGCTTGAGTTCCTTCGGATGTTCTTGAAGGCGAGGGGGAACCTGAAGGAGCTCGAGCGCGCGCTCGGGGTTTCCTACCCCACCGTGCGCGCCCGGTTCGATGCCCTGCTCCGGGCCCTCGGGTACCAGGCCGGGGCCGACCTCGAGACCGAGCGCCGGGCGATCCTCGACGCCCTGGAGCGCGGGGAGATCACCCCGGAGGAGGCCGCCGAGCGGCTTTCCGGGCTGGGGCGCTAGTCGCCGGGTTCCTGCGCCTCCGGCGGGGGCTCGGCCCGCGCCAGCGCCACGCTAAAGGTGGTGCCCCGGCCGGGTTCGCTCTCCACCCAGACCTCGCCCCCGGAGGCCTCAACGATGGCCTTCACGATGGCGAGGCCGAGGCCGCTGCCGCCCTTTTCGCGGTCCCTGGCCTTGTCCACCCGGTAGAACCGCTCGAAAAGGTGGGGGAGGTGCTCGGCGGGGATGCCGGGACCGTCGTCGGCGACCTGAACGATGACCCGTTCCCGGGGGGCGCGGACCCGCAGGGTGATCGCCTTGGCCCCGGCCTTGATCGCGTTGGACACCAGGTTGGCGAAGACCTGGTGGAGCCGGTCGGGGTCGGCGAGCACCCAGACCGGCTCGTCGGGGGCCTCCAGGAGGAGCCGGCCGGCGAAGGTGGGCCGGAACTCCTCGACCACCTCGCCGAGCACCTGCCCGAGCTCCACCGGGCGGGGCTCAAACCGCCAGCCGGATTCGCTTTCGGCGAGTTCCAGGAGGTCGCCGACCAGTTTCCGCATCCGCTCCCCCTCGCGGGCGATAACCTCGAGGCTCTCCAGCTGGCGCTCGCTGGGGTTGGTGCGACGCTTAAGGTAGCCCACGTGGCCCAGGATGGCGGTGATCGGGGTGCGGAGCTCGTGGGAGGCGTCGGCCAGGAACCTTCGCTGGGCTTCGAAGGCGTGTTCCAGCCGGGCCAGCATCCGGTTGAGAGCCCGGGCCAGGGTGGCCACCTCGTCGGAGCCCTCGGGCTCGGGCAGCGGAGCGAAGGAGCGGGCGGAGATCGCTTCGGCCTGGCGGGCGATGGCCTCGAGCGGCTTCAGGGTCCGGGCCACCAGGAGGTAGGCCAGCCACCCCCCGATCAGGAGAACGAAGAGCGCGGTGGCGGCGTAGATCCGGACCAGCTGGTCGAGGGTCGCCTCGATGGGTTCGGTGGATTTGGCCACCAGCACCACCACCGGGATGCGTTCCAGGGGCGGGGGCCCTTGGGCCTCGAGC
>WFNN01000029.1 GCA_015488545.1 Thermaceae bacterium
GTGGTCTTCCTGGTGCTGCCCGCGCTGCGGGGGTTCGGTGGGCTCGGCTGCCTCCGGCGCCCCACGGGTTAGGACCCCTCGCAGCGCGGGCAGCACCAGGAAGACCACCAGGAAAAGGAGGCCAAGAAGGTCGTCCCACTTCACTGCTCGCCCTCATCCCCTTCCTTGGCCGCCCGGCTGATCGACTCCCGCATATCGGTGTCGGCCTCGATGTTTTTCATCTGGAAGTAGTCCATGACCCCCATGCGCCCGGCCTTTAGGGCTTCGGCCATGGCCAGCGGCACCGCCGCCTTGGCCTCCACCAGCTTGGCCCGCATCTCCTGGACCTTGGCCCGCATCTCCTGCTCGGCGGCCACCGCCATGGCCCGCCTTTTTTCCGCCTGGGCCTGGGCGATCTTCTTGTCGGCCTCGGCCTGATCGATCTGGAGCTGGGCCCCGATGTTTTTGCCCACGTCGACGTCGGCGATGTCCACCGAGAGGATCTCGAAGGCGGTGCCGGAGTCGAGGCCCTTATCAAGCACCACCTTGCTGATCTGGTCAGGGTTTTCCAGCACGTCCTTGTGGGACTGGGCGGAGCCGATGGTGGTCACGATGCCCTCGCCAACCCGGGCTATGATGGTTTCCTCCCCGGCGCCGCCCACCAGCCGGTCGATGTTGGCGCGGACAGTGATGCGGGCGAGGGCGATGAGCTGGATGCCGTCTTTAGCCACCGCCGCGATCCGGGGGGTTTCGATCACCTTGGGGTTAACCGAGACCTGCACCGCCTCCAGAACGTCCCGGCCGGCCAGGTCGATGGCCGCCGCCCGGTCGAAGGTGAGCTCGATCCCCGCCTTCTGGGCGGCGATCAGGGCGTCGACCACCCGGTCCACGTTGCCGCCGGCGAGATAGTGGGCCTCGAGCTTCTCGAGGGGCACCGCGATCCCGGCCTTGGTGGCCTTGATCAACGGGTAGATGATTCGAGCCGGCGGCACCCGGCGGAGCCGCATGGCGATCAGGGTGATGAGCGGCACCCGGACCCCGGCGGCCCAGGCCGAGACCCAAAGGCCCACCGGCACCACGCTGAACAGGATGAAAAGCGCGACGATGACCAGGCCTGCGATTAGGATCAGGGTTAGGTCCACGGTTCAAGCCTCCTTTCGCACCACCACCCGCACGCCCTCAACCCGGACCACGCGGACGGTGCTCCCCTTCTCGATGAATTCCCCTTCCGCCACCACGTCCACCTTGCGCTCGCCAAACTGGGCCACCCCGGCCGGGCGGAGGGGGGTGAGCGCTTGGCCGATCGCCCCTTCCAGCGGCCGAAGTTTTTCCTCCGGGGGCGCTTCCCCGGCGATCGCCGATTCCAGCACCAGGGCCCGCCCCGTTCGGGTGCGGGGCAGGAAGCGAAGGGCAAGGAGGAGGCCGGCGGCGATGATCAGCACTGCCACCGAGGCGACGTAGAGGGTCTGGTTACCGAAGGTAAAGTAGATGGACGCCAGGATGGCGGCAATACCCCCGATACCCGCAGCCCCGAACCCGGGGATCAAGAAGATCTCGGCCAGGAGCAGGAGCACCCCCCCGAAGAAGAGAAGGACCTCGAGCGCCCCGCTCATGCCCGCCAGGTAGCCGCCAAGGAAGTAAAGCGCGAGGGCCGAAAGCCCCACCAACCCCGGCACCCCGAACCCCGGGGTAAGCGCCTCGATTAAAAGACCCAGGACCCCCACCGCAAGCAGGACCGCGGCCACCGTGCTTGAAGTCAAAAAGCGCGCGGCCCGCACCCGTGCCCCGGGGTCCACCCGCGCCACCTCTGGGGAAAACCCGGCCTTGGCCAAGGCTTCGGAGAGGGTAGCCGCCTGGAAGTCGGCGATCCCCACCTCGACCGCTTTCTCGGCCGAGAGGGTGAGGGGTTCGCCCTTTTTGGTGAGGCCCTCGATGGCGATCTCGGGGTCCACCATGGCTTCGGCGATCTTCGCCGGGCGACGGCGGGCCTCGGCGACCGACCGGAACTTGCCTTTAAGGGCGCTGATGATCTTGCGGTCGGCGGCCTCATACTTGACCCCGGGGATCACCTGCACCGGCAGGGCGGCGCCGATCTCTGACCCCGGAAGCATGGCCACCTGCTGGGCGGCCAGCGAGACGAGGGCCCCGGCGGAGAAAGCGTTTTGCACCACCGCCAGGGTGGGTAGCGGGCTTTCCAGAATCCGATCGGCGATCCGGATGGCGGCGTCGACCCGGCCGCCGGGGGTGTTGACCAGGAAGGCCACCCCGCTTGCCCCCTCGCGCTCGGCCCGGGAGAGCGCTTCGTCCACGAACACCGCCAGGGCGGGGTCAATCTCCCCTTCGATGGGGACCAGGTAGGTCTTGGCCAGGGCCAGACTCAGGAGGAGGGCGACGAAGGCCACCAGGGGTCTCACTACCGCCCTAGGATACCAGAGCTATCCTTAGGGCGATGCGGTTGGGGATCCTCGGTCACCCGGTGGGGCATTCGCTTTCCCCAGCGATGCACCGGGCGGCCTTGGCGGCGCTCGGCATCGCGGGCAGCTACGACCTTCTCGACACCCCCCCCGAAGCCCTTGGGGATCGCATCGCCGAGGTGCGGAAGGGGTTTCGGGGGGTCAACGTCACCGTGCCCTTGAAGGAGGCGGTGCTGCCCCTTTTGGACGAAGTGCGTCCGGAGGCGCGGGCCATCGGGGCGGTGAACACGGTGGTCAACGAGGGCGGTCGCCTGATCGGCCACAACACCGATGCCCCCGGTTTCCTGCGGAGCATCGAGGAGGCCGGCGTGCGGGGGCGGCGGGCGTTCTTGCTGGGGGCCGGTGGCGCCGCGCGAGCGGTGGCCTACGCCCTCAAGGGGGCGGGCTGGGAGGTTTGGGTTCATAACCGCACCCGCGCCCGGGCCGAGGCGCTGGCGGCGGCGTTCGGCCTCGAGGTGGCCCCCTTCGAAGCCGCCCGCGAGGCCGACCTGGTGGTCAACGCCACCGCGGTGGGGCTGGATGACCCGGCGTCCACCCCGATTCCGGCCGCCTTTCTGCCCCGAAAGGGTTACGCCGCCGACCTGGTCTACCGCCCGGTAAAAACCCGCTTTCTGCGGGAGGCGGAGGCCGCCGGGCTGGCGGTGGTGGACGGCCTCGGCATGCTGCTCTGGCAGGGGGCGTTGGCTTTTCGTATCTGGACCGGAAGGCCAGCGCCGATCGAGGCCATGCGCCGGGGGCTCGAGGACGCCTTCGGTCGAGGGGCCTAGAGCTTTGACCCTGGCGCCGGACCCCTGGGATGGGTGGGGGCGGGCCTTCGGTTTCGGATTCGCTGCCCTGCTCGGGGCGTTTCTGTCGCCCGATTACCGGGCGTTCGTCTGGGGGTTGCTCGCCCTTTTGGTCCAGTGGGGCTTTTTCCCTGCCCTGGCGATCGCCGGCGTCGCCCTGCGGATCGGGGGCGGCTTGCCCCGGCGGCAATCTGCGGCAACGCCGACGAGCTGGGTTTTTGGCTTGCTTTCGGAATGGCGGCGAAGGGCCAGGTCGGGGTATACGCCCCGCACCGACTTCGTGCGGTGCGGGCTGGCGGGGCCTGCCAGGAGGATTCCGGTTTAGAATAGGACCGATGTGCTGGGTTAGGCTGGGCCTTGAGCTCCTGCGGGGGCTCCTGTTTGGTCTGGGCGGGGTGGCCCTGCTTACCGGCTGGGGCTTTTTCCTGCTTGATCCCCGCTGGGCCGCCGGCCTCCTTTTCGCCGGGGTGGCCTCTTTCCTGCTCGGAACCCTGGTGGTGCGTACCCGGTGGTGCCTTGACGACCACCGGATCTGCCTGGGCCGTCGCTGCTACCCCCTGGCGGCGGTGGAAGGGGTTTACGCGTTCTTCTGGCGACCACTCGGCGTCCTCACCCCCCGGTTGCGGGCGGTGCTTTTGATTGAGGGGCGGCGGGTCGCGGTGCCGGATGACCTCGAGGACCGCCGGGGGTTTTTCCGCCAGATGGCCGACCGGTTTTCCGTGCGTGGTGATCCCCAGGCGGTCCGCGCTTTCCGGCTCTGGCTCGACCGCCCCGAGGTCTTCCGGCCCATAGAAGAGCCGCTGGCGCGACTGATTTACAACCTGGTTCTGGTGGGCCTGCTACTGGGCAGGCATTACACCCTCCTTGTGCTCCTGGTTTTGGTCGTTTTCTGGGAGGTGGAGTGGGGTGCCCGGCGGGTCTTCCGCCGGCTGGAGAAGGCGCTAGGCTAGGGCCGTGGAGACCCTGAGCGGCCCGGCCGAGTACGAGGCGGTCATCAAGAAAAGCCGGTTCGTTTGCCGCGCGGGCCCGGCGGATAGCCCCGAGGAGGCGATGGCCTTTCTGGAGGCGGTGCGCGACCCCCAGGCAACCCACAACTGCTGGGCCTACCGAATCGGCGACGCCTACCGCTTTTCCGACGACGGCGAACCTGGGGGGACCGCCGGTCGGCCGATCCTGGCGGCCATCGAAGCCCAGGGGCTGGACCGGGTCGTGGTGGTGGTCACCCGCTACTTCGGGGGGATCAAGCTGGGGA
>WFNN01000030.1 GCA_015488545.1 Thermaceae bacterium
CCCCGACCCCCTCCGCCCGGTACCGCCGCCCGCCGGACACGACCTGGCCCTCGAAAACGCCACCGTCCGCTACCCCAAAGCGGCGCAACCCGCCCTCGCCGGAGCCAGCCTCGACCTTCCGGCGGGGCGCCAGGCGCTCCTCCTAGGCCCCAGCGGAGCGGGAAAGAGCACGGTGGCCTGGACCTGGCTGCGCTTCCTCCTCCCTGAAGCGGGCCAGGCGCTCCTCGGCGGGCAACCGATTCCCCGGCTACCGGGGCGGAAGGCCCGCCAGCCCCTTGTCTACCTCGACCCCCATCCGGTGGTCTTTTTTGGCACCGTCCGGGAAAACCTGCAGGTGGCCGACCCCGAGGCCGACGACACCGCCCTTTGGCAGGCGCTCGAGGCCGCCCTGCTCGCCGACCGTGTCCGCGAGTTCGAGGACGGCCTGGACACCCGGCTTGGCCCCGGAGGGGTGGTGCTATCGGGCGGGGAAGCCCGGCGGCTTTCGATCGCCCGGGCGGCGCTGAAAAAGGCCCCGGTGTGGCTCCTCGACGAACCGACCGAGGGGCTCGACGCGGACACCGAAACCAACCTCATCACCAGGCTGGCGGAGCTACTCCGGGGAAAAAGCGTGCTATGGATCAGCCATCGTCCCCTCGACGGCCTTGACCTCCCCCGTTACCGGGTCGAGGGGGGCCGCATCAAACGCGCGTAAAGCCCCCGAAGGGCCTCAGGGGAGAGGGCCTCGGCCCGAACCCGGAGGTCGAGGCCGAGCTCGGCCATCGCCGCGACCACGCGCTCTCGCTCGTAACCCCCGGCCTCGAGGTTTTTTCTCAACGTCTTCCGTCGGTTCCGAAAGGCGGCGTCGAGGAAAGCGAAGTAGCCGGGGTCGGGTCGGGCCCCGCTGGGGAGGAGCCGGACCACCGCGGAGGTGACCTCGGGCGGGGGGAAGAAAACAGTCGGAGGCACGTCCCGAAGCCGTTCAACCATGGCCAGGTGCTGCACCCTGAGGGCCAACGGCCCGTAGTCCCTGCTCCCGGGGCGGGCCGAAAGCCTAGCCGCCACCTCCCGCTGGACCATCACCACCAGGCGGGAAAACCGCCCCACCGCCAGCAACCGAAGAATCAAGGGGGTGGCAACGTTGTAGGGAAGATTGGCGACCAGGAGGCTGCCCTCGGGGACCCCTTCCCAGGGGTAGGCCAGAGCGTCGGTGAAAACCAGTTCAGCCTTCCCGCCGGTGACCTCGAGGAGCAACGGCGCCAGACGACGATCCTTCTCAATGGCGGTGACCCGGGCCCCGGCCTCGAGCAGGGAGAGGGTCAACCCCCCAGCCCCGGGACCGATCTCGTAGACCCGGTCCCCCGCGGCCACCCCGGCCGCGCGAACGACGAAAGCGAGCAGGTTCCTGTCCACCAGAAAGTGCTGACCAAGCCCTTTCGAAAGCCGCACCCCGTGACGGCCGAGAAGATCCAAAAGCCCCCGCTTGGTCCTGGGGTCGGCGTCCATCAGAACTGAACCGGCACCGCCTCGAGGCGGTTCTCGTCGAGCAGCAACTCGAGGTACTGGCCGCGGTCAAGAGCATCGATCAAAGCAAACCCCTTTTCCATATCGAGCACGATTTCGTCCACCGGGGTGTGGCCGTAGACCCCAAAACGGTACCCCGAGCGCCGCACATACTCGGGGCGTTCACGCCACCAGGTTTTGGCCTCGCGGCTTTGGTAGAAAAGGGCGTCGTAGCTTTGCAACCAGGGGGTGGGCCCGGCATGGGCGAACTGCACCCCGAGGATCTCGTGGGCCAGGGGCCAGCCCCGCATCCAGCTGGCCACCCCGGGGGGCAGCTCGTGCCCCCCGTAGGCGGGGTCGAACTCGCGGTGCTCGATGCCGTAGGCGTTGCCCAAAAGGAGCTCGTGGGTCAGGGCGGCGTGGTCGTGGTTGCCAAGCACGACCACCGCGTGGCCCCGGGCAGCCTCGAGGTAGCGCTTTACCTTCAAGAGCTCCCCCACCTGGGCCAGCGCCGCCCGCTTCAGGTGCTCGGGGTCATGGTCGTCGTAGTCGGCGAGCCCGGTGAGCCGCCGGTAACCCTCGAGGGTTTTGGGGTGCACCAGGTCACCGAGCAACACCACCCGGTAGCGCCCCTCCCGCACCGGGGGTGTGGGCAGGCCTTGCTCGTCGGCGGCGTAGGCCGCCCGAAGCGCAGCCCACATCCGCTCGAACTCGGCGTGCACGTCCCCCAGGGCGATGACCTTGATCATTCCTTCAACAGCGCCCGGAGCTCCCCGTAAAGGCGGCGGGTTTCCTCGGGCGTTCTGCCGTATCCGCCGTAGCGGGTGAGGATGCGGGCGGCCTCCCTCCCCTTCCCCGCCTGGCGCAGGCGCTCAACCAGGCGGTCGATCAGCTCCTGGGGCTCGGGCTTTTCCCCCACCCTGCCCGGTGGGGAAAACCGGCCGGTCCGCTCGTCGTAGGGCACCCAGGTTTTCTCCATGCGGTAGAGGTGGCGGCCCACCCCGAACTTCACCGCCGCTCGCTTGAGGGCATCGGAAAACGCCGCCTTCAGGCTTTCCCCCTCGCCCACGTCCTCCTTGGTCACCCCGAGCACGGTAAGGCGGCACTTGACCTGGTAAGCGCCCTTTTCCAGCACCAGCGGCTCGTAGGCGTCGAACCAGCCCTCCGGCCCCACCACCTCATCGAGGCGATCGAGCACCGCCCGGGCGTCAACGTAGGGGACCACCAGCGCCCGCTTCTTGTCCTTGCTGACCGCTTCCACCCGCCACTGGATCTCCTGCTCGGGGAAGGGCTCGGCCAGCGCCAGCCAGAGGTCCTGGTCCACGCTACAATTCTACATTGACAGGCCCCGGCGCGATTCCTAAGATAGGGGCGGCTTTGGGGCGTCGTCTAATGGCAGGACAGCGGACTTTGGATCCGCCGGTCGTGGTTCGAGTCCACGCGCCCCAGCCAACTTTTTTCACCCCTCCCTCGTAAAAGGCGGTAGAGTAAGGCGTAATGGAAGCCCTGGTGGTGAGCGCCAACACGACCATGCGGGCGTACCTCGAGGTCACCCTCGAGGCCGAAGGCTTCCAGACCACCAGCATGGCCGACGGCGCCCAGGCGCTCCGCTACCTCAAGGAGCACACCCCCGCTCTCATCGTCCTGGACGAAGAGGTCAAGGGTGAACTCAGCGCCCTCGACCTGGCCTGGCGCATCAAGCGCGTGCGTAGACTCAAGGACGTGCCGGTGGTGGTCCTGGTCGGAAGCGCCGACCAACGCACCCAGGTCGCCGCCCAGATGGCGCGGGTGGACAAGCTCCTGGTCAAGCCCCTGGTGGGCGGTGAGTTCCGCGCCTTCGCCCGTCGCACCATTGAGATGAAGACCCGCCACTAAACGATGCGCTGGATCCGTTATCCGCTATACGCTGCCCTCGCCCTGTCCGCTGGTTTGGTCCTAGCCGCCTTCCTGGTGGCCTACCGCTGGAGCCGCGACCTGCCCAGCCTGGCGGCCTTCGAATCCCTCCGCCTTACCGCCACCACCACCCTGCTCGCCGCCGACGGTACCCCGATCGCCACCCTGGCCTCGGTGGAAGGGGGCCGGGCAGTGCGGCGGCGGTTGGTCAACCTCGACCAGGTTTCCCCTGCCGCCGTCGCCGCCATCGTGGCCAGCGAGGACCGGCGGTTCTTCCGCCACCATGGGATCGACTGGATCCGGTTCTTCGGCGCCCTCTACCACACCCTCCGGGGCGACCTCCAGGGGGGCAGCACGATTACCACCCAGGTGATCAAAAACACCCTTTTAAAGGAACTCGCTGGCCGGCGAACGCTGGAGCGAAAGTTCAAGGAGTTCCTGCTGGCGCTTGAGCTCGAGCGCCGTTACTCCAAGGAGGAGATCCTCGGCATGTACCTGAACGTCGCCTTTTGGGGCGGCAACCTGACCGGGATCGCCGCGGCCAGCGAGGCCTACTTTGGCAAAGACCCGAGCCAGCTCACCCTCGCTGAGGGAGCCTACCTAGCCTCGCTAATCCCTGCCCCCAACGCCCGCTACCGCGACCTGAAGGGCACCTTGGCCCGCGCCCGCCGGCTCATCCGGGAAATGGAAAGGGACGGCTGGGTCACCGCAGCCGAAGCCGGGGCCGCCCTGAAAGCGCCCATTGTCCCCCGGGGATGGCAAGCCACTTACCGGGACGGCCAGCTGATCGAGGCCAAACTCGAAAACCCCGCCGCGCAGGCCCTACCGGACCTCACCGCACGGGTGGCACCGCGCTTCGTGCTGGCAGTACGGAAGTTTCTCCTAAACCGGTTTGGAGCCGAGCGGGTTTTCGGGCAAGGGGGGCTGAGGGTCACCACCAGCCTCGACCTCGGTATGCAACAGGCCGCCGAAGCCGCCGCCAAATACGCGGTGGAAAAGGGCCTTCTGCCTACCGGGGCCCAACTCGCCATCGTGGGCCTTGACCCCGCCACCGGCGAGGTCAAGGCGATGATCGGGGCCCGGCCCGGAACCGAAGGGGAGTTCAACCGGGCCACCCAGGTGGAGCGGAGCCCGGGTTCAGCGGTAAAGCCCTTCGTCTATGCCACCGCCCTGGAGTCGGGCTGGACCCAAGCCAGTCCGGTCTGGGACAAAGAGGTCGAATTCAAAGACCCCACCCAGCCGGATGGGGTCTGGAAGCCCAAAAACTTCTCGGGAACCTTCCTAAACCGAACGGTTACCATCCGCTACGCCCTGGACCGTTCGCTCAACATCCCCGCGGTGCTTACCGCCGAGAGCGTGGGGGTGCCCCGGATCGCCGCCAAGCTTAGGCAACTGGGGTTTAAGGTGCCGGCCCATCCCAGCCTGGCCATCGCCATCGGCGCGGTGGGGGCAAACCCCTTGCAGATGGCCCGGGCCTACGCCAGTTTCGTTGAAGGTGGCCGCATGCCGGTGGCGGTGCTGGTCAAGCGGGTCGAGGATGACCAGGGGCACGTCCTTTACCAGGCCGAACCCGACACCCGGCAGGTGTTCCCGCCCGAGGTCGCCGCCCTGGGCTGGGACATGCTGAAGGGTTACGTCAACGACCCCGACCCCTTTGGAAAGCGGAGCCTGGCCTGGCGGGCCCGGATACCCGGCCGGGTGGTGGGGGGCAAGACGGGAACCTCCAACGAGGCCCGCGACCTGTGGTTCGCCGGCATCACCAAGGGCCTGGTGGCCGTGGTGTGGGTGGGGCGCGACGACAACAAGCCGATGCGCTGGCACGGCAAGGAGCCCTCGTCCTCGGTGATCAACCCGCCGATCTGGCGGCGGTTCGTCGAGGCCGCGCTCCAAGGGCACCCGGCCGGCGATTACCCCGTTCCCGAAACCCTGGAGGTGGCAAGGATCGACTTGCTCGACGGCGTGCCCCGGCCCGACGGGGTGGACGTTCGGTTCCGCAAGGGCCGGGCCCCGGCCTGGGAGACCCCGCCGATGGGGCCCTTCCGCTGGCAGCCGCTGGACCCCGGCAGCGGGTGCCCGCTTGGACCCGAACGCTTCTGGCGTTCGGTACGGTGGCAACCGGCGCCAGCGGAAGGGGCTATCGGCTCCGCTTGCAGCGGGGGCAGTAGCCCAAGAAGGTGACCCGGGCCGAATCAAGGTCCCAGTTGCTCTTGGCCTCGGCCTCGGGGATCACCGGCTCCAGGAACTCGGGGAGCTCCGAAGCCAGGATGTCCTCCACCCGGCCACAGGAGCGGCAAGCCAGGTGGTGGTGCGGTTTGGAGTAGCCGTCGTAACGGGTCACTCCTTTGGGATCCTTGAATTCGTAAATCAAGCCGGCGTCGCGAAGAACCTGCAGGTTGAGGTAGACGGTGGAAAGCCCAATGGCGTAGCCCTTTTTCCGCAATCCCTGGTACAGCTCCTCGGGGGTGGGGTGCGTATTTTTGCGGTCAAGGTAGGATAATATACGCTCGCGGGGGAGCGTGTGCCGTAGGCCCACGTTCCTTAGCCGTTCGCGGTAGGCCGAGGCCCGATCCTTATTGCGAATTCTTGGCATTTTGAAATCCACCTCCTAACGGTTCCAGTATACACGACGTGCCTCGGTGCGAGGCCCGCGGTATAGTGGGCGCATGGACCGGCCACGGCCAAGCTACCGCCTGCTCACCCTTGTCTTCGCCTTGGGCGTGCTGCAGGCGCTGGCCTTGGTTGGATTCGAGCTTTTCCGTCTCCATCGGCTGGAGGCCCAGGCCGCCGCGCTCTCGGCCCAAAACGCCGAACTTTGGCGGCAGGTGCGTGATCTCGAGGCGGTCTTGGAAAAACGCGACGACCCCGCTTTCCTCGAGGCCCTGGCCCGGGGGATGGGGTGGGTGAAGAAGGACGAGATTCTCTATGCTCGAACGCCTCATTGAGGAACTTCTAGGGGATGAGTCCCTGACCCGTGGCTTGAGCGAGAGCGAAGCCCAGGAGCTTCTTTCCTGGCTAATCGGCCTTCTCGAGGAAGACGCCGACGAACGCGAGGGCCGGCTCATTCACCAGCTGGGCCGCAAGCTGGCCGGGCTGGCCCAGCGCCACCGGGTGCCGGTGGAGGAGCTCATCGAGCTGGTGGAACTGGCCTGGGGCGAGGAGATACCGGCCCCACCGGAACCCGAGCCGCGCCTCCAGGCCTAGAAGGGAACCACTTCGGCGCCGCCCCCCTCGTCGGAACGCCCGGCCAGGAGGGCCGCGGGGTCGGGAACCAAACGGGCCCGCACCTCTTCAGGAGGGAGCTCTTTCAGGACCTCGGCGGAGGTCCGAACCTCCCGCGATTCCAGGAGCGCCCACCCCCAGGGCCCCCGTACCCGGAGCCGGAGGGGGTGGGGGCCGGGGTGGGCGTCGAGGAGGCTCCTGAGCTCCAGCATCGCGCGATCGTCCAAGCGTTCCAGGTCGAGCTCGAGCTCAAGCAGCTGGGGCAGCCCCTCGAGCTCCTCCCAGGGGTAGAGGTCCTCGGCCACCACCCGGAGGCTCTCGCCGTCGGCGTCGGGTTCGACGAAGGCCACCAGGGCCACCGGGGTATCCTCCCTGAGCCGGGGCGAAACCCGCTCGTAGGCCCGGCCAAAGGCCACCACCTCCACGGCACCGGTTTCGTCGGCCAACTGGAACTTGGCCATCATCCCGCCGCTTTTGGTGGGGCGCCGGGCCACGTCCTCCACCATGCCGGCCAGGATCACCTTAAGCCGGCGGCGACCCCGCGCCGCCTGCTGATAGTAGGCCGCCAGCTCCCCGATCCGGGTGCTGGCCACTTCGGGAAGGCCCTCGAAATGGTGAAGCGGGTGACCGGTGACGTAAATCCCGAGCGCCTCCTTCTCCATCTTGAGGCGCTCGACCTCGGGCAGGGGGGGCGTTTTGGGCAGCGGCGGCTCGCTGGCGTCGGCAAAGAGGCCGGTGAGCCCAGCCCGGGCCTTCTCCTGCTCCGCCGCCGCCCACTTGATGAGTTCCTCGAGGCCGGCCAGCATCGCCCCGCGTTCGCCGAAAGCATCGAAGGCGCCGGCCTTGATCAGGGCCTCGACCGCGCGCCGGTTGGCGAGGGAAAGGTCGATGCGCTTAAGGAAGTCGGCCAGCGAGGCAAATGGCCCGCCCCGCTCCCGCTCGGCCAGGATCGCCTCGGCGGCAGCCTCGCCCACGTTTTTCACCGCCGAAAGCCCAAAGAGGATCTCCCCCCCCGCCACCTTGAAGTCGAACCCCGAACGGTTGATGTCCGGGGGGAGGACAGGAATCCCCATCGCCCGGGCATCGCGAATGTACTCGGCCACCTTGTCGGAGTTTTTGCGTTCAACGGTGAGCAGGGCGGCCATGAACTCCACCGGGTAGTGGGCCTTGACGTAGGCGGTCTGGTAGGCGATCAGAGCGTAGGCGGCGGCGTGGCTCTTGTTGAAGCCATAGTTGGCAAAGGCCTCCAGCATGTCGAACAGCCGGCTGGCCTCCTCCTCGGGGATCCCCCGCTCGGCCGCGCCCTGGACAAAGCGCTCGCGGTGGCGCTTCATCTCCTCGACCTTCTTCTTGCCCATCGCCCGGCGAAGAAGATCGGCCTCGCCCAAGGAGTAGCCCGCCACCGCGCTAGCGATCTGCATAATTTGCTCTTGGTAGACGGGAATCCCGTAGGTTTCCTCGAGGATAGGCTGAAGGTATTTTTCGGCGTGGGGGAACTCAGCGTAGCTAACCGGCTCCTTGCCGTGCTTCCGCCGAATGTAGGTGGGGATGTTCTCCATCGGGCCCGGCCGGTAAAGGGAGACGATCGCGATCAGGTCGTGGATGCGCTCGGGGCGGAAGGCGCGGACGGTGTTGGTCATCCCGGTGCCCTCGAGCTGGAAGACCCCCTTGGTCTCGCCCCGCTGCAGAAGCCGAAAGGTGGTGGGGTCGTCCAGGGGAAGGCGGTCGAAGTCCAGCTCGACCCCCCGGGACTCCTTCACGATGCGGGCGGCCTCTTCCAGGAACGAGAGCGTCCGGAGCCCCAGGAAGTCCATCTTCAAAAGCCCCAGGGCCTCGACCGCGTTCATGTCGTACTGGGTGATAACCTTGTCGCCGCCCCCGGACTCCTTCATCAGGGGAACCAGGTCGGTGAGCGGCCCCTCGCCGATCACCACCCCGGCGGCGTGAATCGAGGCGTGCCGGGTGAGGCCCTCGAGCCGCTGGGCGACCTCGAGCACCCGCCGCACCTCGGCATCGTTCTTCATCATCTGGGATAGCTCGGGTACGGTCTCGATCGCCTCCTTCAGGGGAATCGGCCGGCCGAACTTGGTGGGCACCAGCTTGGCGATCTCCTCGGCCCTTTTATGGGGGATGCCGAAAACCCGGGCCACGTCCTTGATCGCGGCCTTGGAGGCCATGGTCCCGAAGGTCGCGATCTGGGCCACCCGATCCTCGCCGTAACGCTCGCGGACGTACTCGATCACCTCGTCGCGGCGCACGTCGGAAAAGTCGGTATCGATATCGGGCATCGAAACCCGGGCGGGGTTCAAAAAACGCTCGAAAAGCAGGTGAAACTCCAAGGGATCGATGTTGGTGATCCGGGTGGCGTAGGCCACCAGGCTTCCTGCGGCGCTACCCCGCCCCGGCCCCACGCTAATCTTCCTGGCCTTGGCCCAGTTGATGTAGTCCTGGACAATCAAAAAGTAGCCGGGAAAGCCCATCTCCTCGATCACCGCAAGTTCGTGGAGGGCCCGGGCTAGGATCGCGTCGGCGTCCCATTCCCGTACTTCCTTGGGATCGGGGAGACGTTGCTGCAGCCGCTTTCGGGTTTCGGGAGCGAGCAAGGCGAGGGCCTCGGCCAAGGCCTCGATCCCCCCGTGGGGCACCGCCACCCCAGCCTCGCGCAGAACGCCCCGGTAGTAGTCTTCGGTGATCCGATCGGGGTAGCGCTCGGCCAACCCCCGGAAGGTGAGTTCGGCCAAGTGCTGAGCATCGGTCTTACCCTCAGGGGTGGGGTATTTGGGAATGCGGTAGCGCTTTTTGTCGTCCACCGGCAGCTCGACGTTGGCCATCTGGGCGATAAGCACGGTGTTATCGATGACCTCGTCGCCCCACTCCTCCGGGGGAAGCGCCCTTCGCATCTCCTCCGGGGTCTTTACGTAGAACTGATCGCAGGGGAACTTCCAGCGGCCCGGGTCGTCCCAGGTAGCCTTGGTCTGGATCGCTAGCAGCACCTCGTGGGCCTCGGCGTCTTCCCGCTTTACGTAGTGGCCGTCGTTGGTGGCCACCATGCCCAGGCCGTACTTCCTCGCCCACTCCTTGAGGATGGCGTTGTTCCTTTGCTGTTCCTCCAAGCCGTGGTTCTGGATCTCGATAAAGAACCGGTCCTTAAAAATGGCGAGGTATTCGTTCAACCGGGCCTCGGCCAGGTCCTCGCGGCCGGCCAGGAGGAACTGGTTGATCTCCGAACCCAAGCAGCCGGAAAGGGCGATTAGGCCTTCGGAATGCTCCCGCAAAAGCTCCCGGTCGATCCGGGGCTTTTCGTAGAAACCCTCGAGGTAGGCCCGGGTGGCGAGTTTGACCAGGTTCTGGTAGCCCTTGAAGTCCTTGGCGATCAAGGT
Source organism: Thermaceae bacterium (assembly GCA_015488545.1). Taxonomy (GTDB): domain Bacteria; phylum Deinococcota; class Deinococci; order Deinococcales; family Marinithermaceae; genus WFXV01. The sequence goes on from WFNN01000030.1 coordinate 9,975, forward strand.
GAGGTGGTAGTAACCGCCGTCCAGCCCCTTGCGGCGTTTCTTGTCAAAACGGCTCTCGGCGGCCACGTAGGCCTCGTAACCGATGATCGGCTTAACCCCCATCTTATGGGCCAGCCGGTAGAACTCCACGGCAGCGAAGAGGTTCCCGTGGTCGGTGATGGCGAGCGCGGGGTACTCGGGGCTGGTGGCCTTTACCCACTCCAGGAGGTCCTTGAGCTTGGCCGCCCCGTCGAGAAGCGAGTACTGCGTGTGCTGGTGGAGGTGGGCGAACTTCACGGGACCAGCATACCGGGGGTCTAGGCCAGGGCAGGCACCCCTGGTGGCAAGCCCAGGCCGGGGAAAACAGCGGGCTGGCCGAAAACGGCCGGAAGGGCCTCCGCCCTCGAGCTTGCGCAGAGCAGGACATCCGTCCCTTGACCCGGGTCATGGCCCGCGGCTTCCCGGCGCCCTCATGCTTTTCAGAGAAAGGAGGGCGTATGGACTATAGCTGGATCCAAATCGCGGTCGCAGCGATCTTTTTCTCCGTCGTCATCACCCTGGTACTTTCCCGCGGCTACGGCTGGCTCTCCCCCACCTTCTGGCGAAACGCGGCGGTGGTCAGCTCGCTCATCATGACCTTCATCCTCCTCTGGTTGACCCTCGACACCGCCGACCAGGTCCGGCCCGGTTCCGGCCGGATCCCCGACTGGACCGTTATCAACTACGAAATCCGGCTGGTCTGGGACGGCGCCAAACGCCGCCAGGTGCCCGCGGTGGGGCGGGAGACCGGCTTTTTTGGCAAGAAATGGACCCGCCAGGAAGCCTACGACCTGATCAACAAGGGGAAGATGACCCTGCAGTCAAGGAACTGCATGGAATGCCACCAGATACTGGGAAACGGCGCCTACTACGCCACCGACCTCACCCGCGCCTGGCTTGACCCCTGGTGGGAAGAACGGATCATGCCCCTCACCGGGGCCAAAACGCGGGAAGAGGCCATGATGGCTTGGCTGAAAAACCCCCCGGCCATGCCCCAGGGCCGGCGAAAGATGCCCAACCTGCACTTTAGCGACGAGGAACTGAAAGCCTTGATCGCCTTCCTGAAGTGGATGTCGGCAATCGACACCAATGGTTTCCCCCCGCGCTTCGCGGTAGCGCAGTAAGGAGGTGCGTATGGCAGCTTCCCTTGCCGGTAACAAACCCCAGGAACTCTTCGAGTCCCAAAAACTGGCCCTTGCTTACTTTGCGGTGGCCATCATCCTCTTCGGCGCCCAGCTCGTCTTCGGGCTGATCGCCGCCTATCAGTACATCAACCCGGATTTTCTTCTTGACAAGATCCCCTTCATGACCAACCGCACCCTCCACGTCAACGCCATGATCGTCTGGCTCCTGGTGGGGCTTATGGGGGGAGTCTACTGGTTCCTGCCCCTGGAAACCGGTCGCGAAGTGGTGGGCATCCGCCTGGCTAAATTCATCTGGTGGGTCATCGTGGCCGGTGTATCGGTGGTCATCCTGGTCTACCTGTTCGTGCAGGTCGGCCCCGGTAACGCCTTCACCCTTTGGTTTATCAACGAAGGGCGGGAATACATAGAGGCCCCGAGATGGGCGGACATCGCCATCGTCGCTTGGGTTGCGGTTTTTCTCTATAACGTCATCGCCACCGCGCTGGCCGCCCGGCGGATCACCGGTCTTCTCGGCGTGCTGATCTTCGACCTGGTGGCCCTGGGCGCGCTTTACACCGCCGGGATGCACTACACCGTAAACGTCACCATGGACCAGTACCTCTGGTGGTGGGTGGTGCACCTCTGGGTGGAAGCCACCTGGGAAGTGCTGGTGGGCGTGCTCATGGGCTGGAGCCTCATGTACCTTTTGGGCACCCCGCGAAAACTCATCGAGACGTGGCTGTTCCTCGAGGTCGCCCTGGTCTTCGGCACCGGCATCCTGGGTCTCGGCCACCACTACTTCTGGATCGGAACCCCCGAGTACTGGATTGGTCTGGGCGGCTTCTTCTCGGCGCTCGAACCCTTGCCGCTAGTGGCCATGGTGGTGCACGCCCTTTACGACGCGGGCGCCCACAGGCTTAACACCGTCAACCGCCCAGCGGTTTTCTGGGCCATCGCCCAAGCCTTCGGCAACTTCATCGGCGCCGGGGTGTGGGGTTTCATGCAAACCCTACCGCAAATCAACATGTACTCCCACGGAACGCAGCTGGCGGCCGCCCACGGCCACCTGGCCTTCTTCGGCGCCTACCTGGGCACGGTGCTCACCCTGATCTACATCGCGGTGCAGAACGCCCGCCGGCCGATGCAGATTCCCCTTGACTCCAAGTACTGGGGCTGGGCATTCGCCCTGATGATCCTGGGCATCATCGGCATCGCTGGATCGTTCACGATCTCGGGCTTTGCCCAGACGATGATTGAACGGGCCGAACTAGGCAGCACCTGGAGCGCCTTCATCCGTTCCTACACCCACCCCTGGTACGCCAACACCCTGGGCTGGCGCTTCCTGTTCGCCTGGGTATTCGTAGCCGGGTACCTGGTACTGGTCTACGACCTACTCACCATTGGCAAGCGGAAGGAGGGGTATGCAGTCTAGCCAAGAGGTCACCCAGGCCCTGGGGACGATGATTCTCTACGGCTTCACCTTCGTCTTCTCGGCGGGCATGTACGCGTCGCTTTACGCCGCTGGCCGGCTCACCGGCCGCCCCTACCTGATCTGGCTTGGCTACATCTTCGCCGTGCTCGAGGTCGTCGGGGTCGCAGGGATGATTTTCCGCGGCCACCTCGACCTCTTCTGGTCCCTGCTCATGGCGTTTGCCGGAACGGTCTACCTCTTCCTGCCGCAGATGACCTGGTGGGCCGTCCGCGAATTCCACCGCCGGCACATCGCCTTCGAAAGGGGGTAAGGATCCATGGATATCGCGCGGGTAGAAGTTTACCTGGACAACCAGGACAAACCCTACGCGGTGCTCGAGCAAGCGCCCTTCACCCTCGAGCTCGACCCCACGGGGATGGAAGAGGGCACCCACTACCTGATCGCCGTCACCCACTACCGGGATGGTTCGGTGGACCACCACGAATACGTTTTCGAGGTGGCCCGCCGGGGTCCGGTTTACGCCGGGCACATCGCACGCGCCCCGATCATGGCCCCGATCGAGGTGCGGATGGTCGACAGCGTGGAGCTCGAGGCCCCGACCAAGCCCGACCTCCTTCGCTACGCCGTCTTCCCGGTGCTGCTGTTCTTGCTCTTTGCCGGCGTCACCACCTGGCTTGCCTTTTACGGGGAAAACGCCCTACCGGGAGGGGCGCTGGCGGCCGGCGGCCAGGTGGCTTCCACCAACCCGCCGGGCACCCCGACACCCCTTTCCGGTAACGGCGAGGCCATCTACCAGCAACTCTGCGCGAGCTGCCATCAACCCGACGGGCGGGGGCAACCGCCAACCTTCCCGGCGCTGGCCCAAAACCCCAAGCTGGCCGACGCCGAATACGTGATTAAAACCGTGCTCAACGGCAAGCCCGGAACCGCCATGCCCCCCTTCGGGCGCCGTCTCGACGACGCCGGGGTGGCCGCGGTGGTGAACCACATTCGCAACGCGTGGGGTAACCGCTTTGGAACAGTGACGCCGGAGGAAGTGGCCCAATTGCGCTAGGCCCCAGGGGTTCGTGGAGGCACCCGGGCGCGGCTAGGAAAGGTCAGGTGATGCGGTATGCGGTCAAGAAGGATTTGGTGGATCGGGTTCCTTGCAGTGCTCCTCGGTGCCTGGGGGTTGGCCCAGCAGCCGGCACCCAAGCTCACCCCCGAGGAGATGAAACGGGCCAAGGAAATCTACTTCCAGCACTGCGCCGGGTGCCACGGTGTGCTCCGCAAGGGCGCGACCGGCAAGAACCTGGAACCGGACCAGCTCAGGAAGCGCGGGCGTGACCTCGCCTTCATCAAGACCATCATCACCAACGGCTACGGCGGAATGCCGGCCTGGGGCAAGCTCGGCATCCTGTCCCCCGAGGAAATCGACCTCATGGCCCGCTTCCTCCTCAACCCGGTGCCCGAGCCCCCGAAGTGGACGTTCAAGGACATTAAGTCGAGCTGGAAGGTGCTGGTCCCGGTCGATCAGAGGCCGAAAGCGCCGGAAACCACCCGCGACTGGCAAAACTACTTTGGCGTCATCCTTCGCGATGTCGGCAAGGTGGCCATCGTCGACGGCGACACCAAGGAACTCGTGGCCATTCTGCCCACCGGCTACGCTACCCACATCCTGCGCTCCTCCAAGGACGGGCGCTACTTCTACACCATCGGGCGCGACGGCTGGGCCAAGGTCATCGACCTCTGGATGAAGAAACCCAAGATCGTGGCCCAAGTGCGCGCCTGCCTTGACGCCCGCTCCATCGATACCTCAAAGTACCCAGGCTACGAGGGCAAGTACGCCGTGATCGGCTGCTACTGGCCCAGCGCAATGCTGGTGGTGGACGGCCAGACCCTGGAACCCCTAAAGATGGTGTCCACCCAGGGCTACGTGAAGAGCCAGGGCGAGTTCCTCCGCGAAAACCGGGTTGCCTCTATCGTGAGCTCCCACTTCAGCCCCGAATGGATCGTCAACATCAAGGAGGCCGGCCAGACCTGGTTGGTGGACTACAGCCACCTGAAAAAGAAGGGCCGCCCGCTCGCCATCACCATGATCGACACCGAGCGCTTCCTCCACGACGGGGGTTGGGACCGCACCAAGCGCTACTTCCTGGTCGCCGCCAACGCGATGAACAAGATCGTGGTCATCGACGCCAAGACCCGCGAATTCGTGGCCAGCGTGCCGGTGGGTAGCAAACCCCACCCGGGTCGCGGGGCCAACTGGGTTCACCCCAAATACGGCCCGGTCTGGGCCACCGGCCACATTAAGGACAACAAGATCGCGGTTATTGGCACCGACCCGGTGGGGCACCCCGAGTACGCCTGGAAGGTCGTCAAGATGATCGAGACCCCGTACCCCGGGAACCTCTTCATCAAGACCCACCCGAAGAGCCCCTGGCTCATCGTGGACTTCCCGGTGGCACCGACCCCCGAGGCCAACGCCACCCTCTGCGCCTGGTACAAGGACGACCTCGACCGGAAACCGGTCTGCTGGCAGGTACCGGGGGCGCGCGAAAAGAAGGCGAGGATGGTGCACATCGAGTTCAACAAGGACGGCACCGAGTTCTGGGTTTCGGCCTGGGGCAACGTTAACACCCCGACCTTCATCGTCGTTTACGACGCCCAAACGCTCAAGGAAAAAGCCCGAATAACCGGCAACTGGGTCATCACCCCGACCGGCAAGTTCAACGTTTACAACACCGCTAACGACATCTACTAGGTATCCCTCGCCTCCCGCCGCGGCGCCTATCGGCGCCGCGGCGCGAACTTGGCGAGCAAGTAGGCGGGCTCGGTCACCGTAACCCGCCTGCCATCGAGCTCAATAAGCCCTTCACGGTACAGCTGCCACAGCTTGCGGCTTACAATTTCGGGAACGGTGCCGATAAGCGCCGCTAGATCGGCGTTGGTGGGCAGCTCAAAACCCTGGCCCTCCTCCTGCAACCGCTCCAGCAAGTAATCCACCAGCCGCTCCAGCACATCCTGGAAAGTCAGCTTGGCCAGCAGGCGAATAAGGGTACGCTGGCGCCGGGCCATGTACATCAAGGCGCCACGAGCCACGTGGGGTTCGTTCCCGAGAAGATCGAAAAAGGCCAGCTTGGGCACCGCCAGGACCCTTGCCGGGGTGGCCGCCTCGGCCGAGGCCGGGTAACGGGGCTCGTCGAGGAAAATAGCCACCTCCGCGATCGGCGACCCCGGCCCTTCAAGGTGGAGCACCACCTGCCGGTCCCCGCTGGGCTGGCCCTTGTACACTTTGATCCAGCCCTCGAGGACCACGTAAAAACGGTCGGCCGGATCCCCCTCCAGAAATAGGGTCCCCCCCCGGCGGAGCTCCCGGAGCTCGCTGGTCGCCGCCAGCCGACGCAGGCCTTCCTTGCTCGCGCCCGCAAGGAACTCCACCGAGACCAGGGCCCCTATAAACCCGGACCGATCCATAGGCAATATAAGGCTACGATGATTCCCCGTTACCAGACACCCGAGATGGCTTCCCTGTGGAGCGAAGCGGCCAAGTTCCGCCGCTGGGCCGAGGTCGAGCGGCTCGCCCTCCTGGCCTGGGAACGGCTTGGCAAGGTGCCAGAGGGCACCGCCCGCCGGCTCGGCGAGGCACTTGCCCAGCGACCGATCGACGCCGGGTTCGCCCGGGCGGTGGCCGAGCGGGAGCAGGTTACCCGCCACGACCTGGCGGCCTTCGTCGACGTCCTCGGCGATTGGAGCGGCGACCCCACGGTGAAGCGCTACCTCCACTACGGCCTGACCAGCTCCGATGTGGTGGACACCGCCCAGAACTGGGCGCTTTCGGAAGCGCTGGGGCTGGTTCTCGGCGAGGTAGACGGGCTGCTTCGGGCCCTCCGGGCGAAGGCGCTCCGCTACAAGGACCTGCCCACCGTTGGCCGCACCCACGGCGTCCACGCCGAGCCCACCAGCTTTGGCCTCAAGTTCGCCCACTTCTACGCCGCCTTTACCCGCCACCGGGAACGGATCGCCCGGGCCCGGGAAGCGATCCGGGTGGCCAAGCTCTCGGGGGCGGTGGGGAACTACGCCATGATCCCTCCCGAAGTCGAGGCCTTCGTCGCTTCCGAACTCGGGCTTGGGGTGGATCCCATCACCACCCAGGTCACCCCGCGGGACCGTCACGCCGAGCTCCTCGCCGCCCTCGCCCTCCTGGCCGCCGAACTAGGGCGGTTGGCCCTGGAGATGCGCCACCTGGCCCGCACCGAGGTCGGCGAGGTGGAGGAGGGGTTCGCTGGCGGTGCGCAGAAGGGCTCCTCGGCGATGCCCCACAAGAAGAACCCGGTGGGGTTCGAAAACGTTTCCGGGCTCGCCCGGCTGCTCGCCAGCCTGGTGATCCCCGCCCTGGAAAACGTGCCGCTCTGGCACGAGCGGGACATCAGCCACTCCTCGGTGGAGCGGGTCGTTCTTCCCGACGCCACCACCCTGGCCCACTACCTGCTGCGGCGAAGCCGCGGTTTGCTTGAGAACCTGGTCGTTCACGAAGACCGGGTTCGGGCAAACCTCGAGCGCACCCGGGGCCTGGTCTACAGCCAGCGGGTGCTCACCGCCCTGGTTGAGAAGGGAATGGAACGCGACCGGGCCTACCGCCTGGTGCAGCGGGCGGCCATGAAGAGCTGGGAAGAGGGAAGGCCGTTTCTTGAGACGCTCACCGAACTCGAGGTTCCCCTCTCCCGCGAGGAGCTTACCGCGCTGATGGAGCCCGGCTACTACCTCCGCCACGTGGATGACCTCTACCGGCGGCTGGGGCTGGTGTAGGCTTAGGAAAAGGAGCGCGTGAAAGGAGGCGAAATGGCGGTCACCGCGTTAACCTTTGACTTTTGGGGAACCCTTTTCACCGAAGGCCCCAGGTTTTTAGAAGTCGTCCTGCCCAAGCGCTACGAGATCCTCCTCGACGCCACCTCCGAAGCCGGCACCCCGGCCGACGAGGACGCAGTCCGGGAAGCCTACCGAGCCGCCGCACGCGCCTTCCGGGCAGCCTGGGAAGCCGGCGAGATGATGTCGAACTACGAGCGGGTGGCCTACATCTTCAAAACCCTCGGCGTGCCGTTTGACGAAGGGCTGGTGGCGATCACCGCTAGAAGGCTGGAGGACGCCGCGCTCGAGGGCGACCTGGTACCCCTGCCCGGCACCCGGGAGGCCATCCCTGCCCTGGCCCAGAACCACCCGCTGGGAATCGTCTCCGACACCGGGCTCACCCCGGGCCGCGTAATCCGCGAACTGCTGGCCAGGGAAAACTTCGCCCGCTACTTTTACGCCATGAGCTTCTCCGACGAAACCGGCACAGTCAAGCCGCAGAAGGAGGCTTTCCTGAAAGCCCTCGAGGCCATGGGCGTTGCCCCCGAAGAGGCCTTACACACCGGCGATCTCCCCCGCGCCGACATCGAGGGGGCCTTCGCCGCCGGATACGCCCACGCGGTGCTCTACACCGGCCGGGCCGCCAGGAACCCCACCGTAAAGCCCACCGCGGCGATCGCCGACCATCGCGAGCTGGTCAAACTGCTCCCTCGGCTAGGGTAAACGGACCCCAAAGCCCGGCGGGCGGAGCACCGGGAAGTCGGGGTTGCCCTTGCGGTCCGGGAGCCTCTCCACCCGCTCCGCCGGGTGCGGTTCACCCCGGTTGCAGTAGGGGCAATCGGGCCGCTCCTTAATCCGCTTCACCCGGGCCGGTACCCCCATGACGATCGCGTGGGGAGGGACGTCGCGGGTGACGACCGCCATCGTCGCCACCATGGCATCGTCACCGACCCGCACCCCGGCCAGTACAGTGGCGTGGTAGGTGATGCGCACCCCGGTACCGAGCACGGTGTGCTTCAGGGTGACGTCGGCCTGCTCGCGGACGTCGTGGGTGTGGCTGTAAACGTTGGCGTAATCGGCGATCGAGACCCGATCCATCAGGGTAATGCCGCCGATATCGTCGAGGAGCACATGGCGGTGAACGACCACGTCGTCGCCGAGCTCGAGGTTATACCCCACCGAGAACTCAACGTTCTGGAAAAACTTGGGGTTCTTCCCCACCCGTTTGAAAATGAAGGGGGCGAGGGTGGCCCGGATCTTCACCCCAGCGTGCACGCTCTGGCCCAGCGGGGTCTGGTCCAGGGCCTTCCACATCCAAAGCAGGGGCTTCACCCGCTGAAACTTCTCCTGGTCGGTAGCGGCGTAGTACTCGGCCTCGAAGGTAACGTTGGCCGGGTCCAGGGCCAGCGCGGCCAGGGGCGCGCGCTCGGCGAGTTCCTCAAAGCCCGTCCCGTGCATTACCTGGGCCAGGATTTCCCGTACCAGGAGGCGCCGGTCGGTGGCCGGGTCGGCGAGGCGCTCGGCCAGCTCGCCAAGGAACCGTTCGAGCTCGCGCTCGGCCCCGGGGTTCACGCGCCGCGGCAAAAGCCAAGGCATGGCCCTATCTTGCAAGGCTGGCCCGGCTTGCGCAAGCCGGGTGCTAGCGGTAGCCGAGCTCCCTTAAGGCTTCGGGGTCCTTGCGCCAGTTCTTGTAGACCTTGACCGCGAGGTCTAGGTAAACCTTCCGGTTCAGGAAGACCTCGAGCTGCTTCCTCGCTGCCCGCCCGATCTCCTTCAGCTTGCGACCGCCCTTCCCAATCACAATCGGCTTATGGGCCTCGCGCTCAACGAAAAGGGTGGCCCGGACGTAGAGCACGCCGTTTTCCCGTTCGGCGACCTCCTCCACCCGCACCGCCACCGAGTACGGCACCTCCTCGAAAAGGCGTTTCATTGCTTCCTCGCGAATGATTTCGGCGATCCACTCCTCAAAGGGCTGGTCGGAGCGGGCGAAATCAGGGGGGAAATAGAAAGGTCCTTCGGGAAGGAGGGCCAAAATCTCGGCCCTAAGCTCCCCAACATCGCGCTCATCAAGGGCGCTGATCGCGCGGGTCGCTTCCACCCCGGGCAGCAGCTCGGCGTAGGCCGCCATTGCCGACTCGGGGTACTTGGCGGCGTCCCGCTTGTTGCCGAGCAGGTAGATAGGCACTTTGCCCAAAAGCGGCCTGAGGGCCCGGGCCACCATGCGGTCCTCCTCGGTGGGGGGGTGGCGAAGGTCCACTAGCCAGAGAATCAAATTGACGTCGGAAAGCGCCTCTTTAACCTGCTCGTTAATGTAGTCGCCAAGGGCGTCCTCGGGTTTGTGGAGCCCAGGGGTGTCCACGAAAACCGCCTGGCGATTCCCTTCGGTAAGCACCCCCCGCACGCTCTTGCGGGTGGTCTGGGGGCGAGGGCTGATGGGGGCCACCTTGACCCCGAGGAGGTTGTTCAAGAGCGTGGACTTGCCCACGTTGGGTTTGCCCACGATGGCCACGAAACCGGAATAGGTCTTCTCGTTCACAAAAACCAGGATACGCTTCCCCAACCGGGTAGAGTAGCGACGTGACCCGGCGCTGGATCGCCCTGGCGCTTACCCCCGGGGTGGGGCCAAGGCGCCTCCTTCGGGTTCTTGCTGCTGGAGCCCCCGACCCCGAAACGGTGGCCGGGGTGTTGGGGCCGGACCTTGCGGCGGCCTACCGCGCAGTCCTTCGAAAGGGGGTAGCCGAACGTCTCTTAGAGATCGCGGAGCAGCTCGGATCCCGGATCACCGGGCCCTGGGACACCGATTACCCCAAGGGTCTCCGGCACCTCCCCGATCCCCCAGCACCGCTTTTCCTCAAAGGGGCGCCGCCGCCCTGGGAAAACGCGGTGGCGATCGTGGGCACGCGGGCGGCCAGCCCCTGGGCCCGGGGGTTCGCAAGCGAACTGGCCCAAACGCTGGCGCAGGCGGGGGTGGCGCTGGTCTCGGGCCTGGCCCGGGGCATCGACGCGGCTGCCCATAAGGGGGTCCTCGAGGCCGGCGGCCTGAGCGTCGCCGTGCTGGGCAGCGCCCTCGACCGGATCTACCCCCCGGAACACGCGCCCTTGGCCGAAAGAAGCGCGCTGGTAAGCGAGTTTCCTTTCGGCGAAGGCCCCCGGCCGGAAAACTTCCCCCGCAGAAACCGCCTGATCGCGGCGCTCGCCCGGGCGGTGGTGGTGGTCGAAGCCCCAGAGAGGTCCGGCGCCCTGATCACCGCCCGGCACGCCCTTGAGCTCGGACGGGAAGTGCTGGCGGTGCCGGGGAGGCCCACCGACGCGAAGAGCCGGGGGGCGAACCGCCTGATCCGGGACGGGGCGGCCCCGCTCCTCGAACCCGGCGACCTTCTACTGGCCCTTGGCCTTGCCCCTCCGCCGACCAAGGCCACCGAGCCCCCGGCGCACCTGACCCCTCTTCACCGAACCCTGAAGGAGCTCGGCGAGGCCCTTCCCGACGACCTCGCCGCCCGCCTGGGGATGCCCCCAGGGGCGGTGCTCGCGGCCCTGGCCGAACTCGAGCTCCTGGGGCTTGCCGAGGCCCTCCCGGGGGGCCGCTACCGGGCCGTGGGCTGAGCAGAGCGGATTAGAATGGAACCAAGATGATACACGCCGAGACCGCGCGAGCCAACCGCCCCCGCGCCTGGGCGGAGGGCGCTATCCTCACCGCCCTAGCGCTTTTGGCCCTTGCCGCCGGCGACCCGCTCGAGCGCGCCGCCAGCGGACTCATCTTTGTCGTCGTCCTCTGCCTTTTCTACGCGTCCGCGTACGCCCCGCCCGGCCGTTACAGCCTGGAGCACGGCACGTTGCTCTTCGGGCGCGAGCGGATTCCCCTTTCCCGGGTCAGCGCCGCCCGGGTGGAAGCGCGCGCCCGCTGCCTCTTCTTTCCCGAAATGGTTCTTCGTATCGAGACGTCGGAAGGCGAGCGGACCCTCCCGCTCACCTACACCGGCTGGGAAACGGTGTACGAGGCCCTCCGGACCGCCCGGCCCGACCTTGGCCTTCCCCCCTGGTGGGCGGAGGCCCAAATCCAAAGGGCCCTGAAGCGGCAACGGCCCTCGATTCGCGTGCCGAACGGGGTGCGGCGCTACCGGGAAAACGGCACCCAAGCCCTTTTCGTGGCCGCCACCCTGTGGCTCGCGCTTATCCTGGTGGGGAACGTGTTCCACCTCTCCGGGTTGCTCAACGACCTGTGGATCGCCCTGGTGGTCTATGCCGCCCTCACCATCTACGACCGGCTGGCCAAGCCGGTGGTCGTGGTCGAAGACGAGGCGGGGCGCCTGCACACCCTCTAGGCACCCCGCCACGGCAAACGCCGTTCACTTCCCGAACTTCGTAAGCGCCTTTTCCACGAACCGATTGGTGTAGGTCTTTTCCAAATCCACCCGGGCCGCCGCCAGCTTCTTATCGAACATGCTGAGCACCTTGTAGGCGGTCTTCGGCCCCTCGGGCGGGAAGCGGCCGGTGGCGCTAAACATCGAAAGCGAGTTGGCGACGATCTTCTTGTAAAGCTCCGGGTCGTTTTGGTAGTAGCTCCTCGGCATGATCGCCACCACCTCGTCGGCGCTCTTCCCCTGCATCCAGCGGAGCGCGCGCACGATCGCGTTCACCAGCCGCTGGGTGGTCTCGGGATGTTGCTCCACGAAGGCGCGGTGGGTGTAGAGGGTGGCCGCGGGGTAGGGACCGCCGAAGACCTTGAGGGTATCCTCGGGCTTCCGGGTATCCACCAGGACCTTAAGGAGGCCGCGCTCTTCCAGGGTGGTGATCACCGGTTCGACGTGGCTGATCGCGTCGATCTCGCCCTTTTCAAACGCGGCGATGGCCGAGGAGGCCCCGCCCACCCCGATGATCGAAACGTCGTTGGGTTTAAGCCCGTTTTTGACCAGCAGGTAGTAGACAAAGTAGTTCGTCGAGGAGCCGGGCTTGGTCACCCCGACCTTGCGGCCCTTTAGGTCCCTGACGCTCCTGATCTCGCCGGCCAGCTTCTTTTGGATGCCGAGCACGATCCCCGGGTACTTGCCCATCAGCACCACGCCCTCAAGGTCCCGTCCCTGGGCCTGGAGCCGAACGATGTGGTCGAAGTACCCCACCACCAGGTCGGCCGACCGGCCCAAGAGGGCCCTGAGCGCTGCCGAGCCACCCTTGAAGTCCTGGATCTCGACGTCGAGCCCCTCGTCCTTGAAGTACCCGAGCCGCTCGGCCACGGTGAGCGGCAGGTAGACCACCAGGCTCTTGCCCCCCACCGCGATCACCACGTGCTTCTTTTCGGGTGCCTTAGCCAGGGCCAGGGAGGCCACCAGCAAAAGCACCACCGCCCATACCGCTTTCCTCATAGCGTCCCTCCTTCCTGACCGGGGGTGGGCCGCCACACCAAGAGGCGGGCCTCCACCCGGCTTACCACCCAGTCGAGAAGCACCACGAAAACCGCCAACACCACCATCCCGGCGAAAACGCCGGTGGTGTCGAAGACCCCCTCGGCCTGCGAGATCAAATATCCGAGCCCCCGGGCCGAACCCAGGTACTCCCCGACCACCGCCCCGATCACCGCAAACCCGATCGAGGTCCGGAGGGAAGAAAAGATCCAGCTGGCGGCCGAGGGCAGGTAGACGTGCCTGAGGAGCTGGCGCCCGCTGGCCCCAAGCATGCGCGCGTTGGCCAGCACCACCGGGTTCACCTCCTTGATCCCCTGGTAGGTGTTGAAGAACGCCACGAAAAACACCAGCGTGACCCCAAGCGCCACCTTGCTGGCCACCCCGAGGCCGAACCAGAGGGTGAAGATCGGGGCCAGGATCATCCGGGGAATCGAGTTCATCGCTTTGATTAAGGGGTCGAGCACCGCGCTGGCGGTGGGCACCAGGGCCAGCCAGAGGCCGAGCACCACCCCCAGAACGGTTCCGATCAAGAAGGCCAGCATGGTCTCCCAGAGGGTGATCCAAAGGTGGCCGTAGATCTCGCCGGTGGAGAACCACTCCCACACCCTCGCGGCGATATCCGAAGGCTTGGAGAAAAAGAAGGCGTCCACCCACCCGGCCCGGACGCTTACTTCCCAGCCGGCGACCAGCAGGAAAAGGAGCCCGGCCTGCCAAAGCCGCACCCTAGCCCGCATGGGCCCGCATCACCTCCTCCCGGAGCAAACCCCAGATCTCCCGGTGGATCTCGAGGAAGGCTTCGGTAAGCCGGATCTCGGCGACGTCGCGGGGTCGGGGCAGCGCGATTTTGAAATCCCCGATCACCCGGCTGGCCGGACCGGCCGAAAAGACCACCACCCGGTCGGCCAGGGCGATCGCCTCCTCGAGGTCGTGGGTCACGAAGAGCACGGTTTTCCTGTCCTCCTGCCAGAGACGAAGCAGCTCGTTTTCCATCAGCTGGCGGGTTTGCACGTCGAGGGCCCCGAAGGGCTCGTCCATCAGCAGGATCCGGGGCGAGAGAATCAGCACCTGGGCCAGCGCCACCCGCTTCTTCATGCCCCCGGAAAGCTGGTGGGGATAGCGGTCCTCAAAGCCCCTCAACCCCACTTTGGCCAGCCAGTGGCGGGCGCGCTCGCGGGCCTCCCGCGGCGGCATCCCCCGCAGGATTGGCCCCAAAGCAACGTTTTCCAAAGCGGTCTTCCAGGGCATGAGGCTGTCGGCCTGAAAGAGGTAGCCGGCGTGGCGGTTCAGCCCTTTTAGCGGCCGGCCCAGGACGCGAACCTCGCCCTCGGCTGGCGGCCGGAGGCCGGCGACGATGTTTAAAATTGTGCTCTTACCGCAACCGGTCGGCCCCACGATGGCCACGAACTCGCCGGGCACAGCCACCAGATCCACACCACCTACCGCTACGTAGCGGCCAAATCGCTGCACCACGCCCACGAGCTCGATGGCGGGACCGGTTGACGTCTCCTTACGGTATGCCGTTGCCCGCATGATTTTACGCGATTTTACCCCCGGCCGGAGCCTCCAGCAAGCGCCGGGGCAAGCGGGCGGGGTCACCTTCCCCAACGGGCCCGTTCTGGTATCCTCGCGGCGTGGTCGAGCGGGTCTACCTGGCCAAGCCCCGGGGGTTTTGCGCCGGGGTGGTGATGGCTATTCAAACGGTGGAGCGGGCCAGCGAGGAGGCCGACGGCGATCTGGTGGTCTACCACCAGATCGTCCACAACGAAACCGTGGTTCACCGGCTGGAAAAGGAGCGCGGGGTGCGCTTTGTGGAAGACCTCGACGAGCTTAAGAACGCGGATAACCGCCCGCGCACCATCGTCTTTTCGGCCCACGGGGTGGCCCCCGAAGTCCGGCGCAAGGCGGCCGAGCTCGGCCTGGTCCAGATTGACGCCACCTGCCCGCTGGTCACCAAGGTCCACTCCGAAGCCCGGCGCTACGCCGCACTGGGCTACACCATCTTGCTAATCGGCGACTCCGCCGACCACCAGGAGGTCAAGGGCACCCTCGGCGAGGCCCCCGAAAACACCATCTTGGTGGCGGTTCACACCCAGGTGGGCAAGGATCCGCGCCTGGCCGACCCCCGCACCGTCCAGGTACCCGACCCCGAAAAGGTGCTGGTGCTCACCCAAACCACCCTGTCGGTCGACGACACCGACGCCACCGTGGCCATTCTCAAAAGGCGCTTTCCCAAGCTCATCACCCCCGCCCGGTCGGACCTCTGCTACGCCACCAAAAACCGCCAGGACGCGGTGCGCCGCCTGGCCCCTAAGGTCGATCTCTTCCTGGTGCTTTCAAGCCGCCATTCCTCCAACGGAATGCGGCTTTTCGAACTCGCGGAAAAGCTCACCCGCGCCCGACGGATCGACGCCCCCGAGGACTTGCGGGAGGATTGGTTCACGGGGGTTAAAAGCGTGGGCATCACTTCGGCCGCCAGCACCCCCGAAGACCTTGTGGCGGGCACCCTGGCCTGGTTAAAAAAGCGTTGGCCCGGGCTGGTGGTGGTTGAGGAGGGCGAGTGGGAACGGATTCGGTTCCGAAAACCCCGGCCCAGGAAACCGGAAGAGGTGCTGGCCGAACTGGGGTAAGCCCCTGGGCCTTCGCGGTCGCCCCCATGCTGGAGCGGACCGACCGCCACTTCCGTTTTTTCTTTCGCCTGATCAGTCATCGGGCCCGGCTCTACACCGAAATGGTGGTGGACCGGGCTATCCTGCACGGTGACCCCGAACGGCTTTTGGCCCACCGCGCCGAGGAACGCCCCCTGGCCCTCCAGATCGCCAGCGCCGACCCCAGCTTGGCCGCGCGTGCAGCGGCCCGGGCGCTTTTCTACGGCTTTGACGAGGTTAACCTGAACGTCGGTTGCCCTTCGGAAAAAAGCCAGCGAATGGGGATCGGGGCGGTGCTCTTCCGGGAACCCGAGCGGGTGGCGGCGATCCACCGGGCGGTTCTCGCCGAGACCGGCGTCCCGATCACGGTAAAGCTCCGGATCGGCCTCGACGAAGACGAGGGCTACGCCCCCCTGTTCCGCTTCGTCGAACGGGTAGCGGCGGCTGGGGTACGGGTCTTCATCGTGCACGCCCGGAAAGCGCTGCTCACCCTTTCGACCCGCAAAAACCGGGAAGTCCCGCCGCTCCGGCACGACCTGGTCCACCGGCTAAAAAGGGACTTCCCCGAGCTCACCGTGGTTACCAACGGAGGGATCGCGACCCTCAAGGAAGTGCGCTTCCACCTCCAGCGGGTGGACGGGGCCATGGTGGGCCGCGCAGCCTACGAAAACCCTTGGCGCTTCGCCGGGGTGGACCGGGCGGTCTTCGCTTTGGACCGTCGGCCCAACCGCTGCCGCGTGGCACGGGCCATGGCCGGCTACCTCGAGGCCGAGCTCCAAAAGGGCACCCCGGGAAGAACGGTGATCCGCCCGCTTATTTCCCTCTTCAACGGGGTCCCCGGGGCCCGGGCCTGGCGGCGGGCGCTCACCGAGGGACCGGCGACCCCGGAAGCCGTCCTCGACGCCCTCGCCCTGGTAGAATGTTCTAAATGACACCCTTTTGGGTATTCGCTGGTTTCCTGGCTCTTTTCGCAATCCTCATGGCGGCCACCTACAACCGGCTGATCGGGCTCAAAAACCAAATCGACTACGCCCGGGGCACCATCGAGGCCCTTCTCAAAAAGCGCTACGACCTCATCCCCAACCTGGTGGAGACGGTCAAAGCCTACGCCAAGCACGAGCGGACGACCCTGGAACGGGTCACCGAGCTCCGGAGCCGGGTGGGCCGGGCGAAAAGCGACGACGAGCGGTTCAAGATCGAGGGCGAGCTCTCGGGCCTCCTCGGGCGGCTATTGGTCCAACTCGAGGCCTACCCCGAGCTCAAGGCCAACGAAAACTTCCTCCAGCTCCAGGCGGCCCTGAACGAGATCGAGGAGCAGCTGGCCGCCTCGCGCCGGGCCTACAACGCGGCGGTGGTCCAGTTCAACAACGCGGTGGAGATGTTCCCCTCCAACATGGTGGCGAGCTGGATGGGCTTAAAGCCCCGCACGGTCTTCGAGGCCGAGGAGGCCGCCCGCGAGGCCCCCGACGTCGGCGGGCTCTTTGGCTCCTAGGCATGAACCTAAGGGCCTACGCCCGGCTCCGCCCCCGGATCGCCGGCCTGGCACGTGAGCGGCGGATGGCATGGGCCATGCTGGCGGGGGTCTGGGCCGGGCTCTTGCTTTCGGGTGGGCTCCTCGGCGCCTTCCTGCTCCACCTGGGGGGCGGCCGGTGCACCTGCTGGCTCCGGTGGCGGCCGGGGCCGCGCTGGCCGGGTGGCTTACCCCCATGGTCCTCTACCCCTTCAAGACACGGTTCAAACGCGAGCTGGTGAAGCCCCTCCTCGAGGGCGCCCTGGAGGCGGTGGCCTACGCCCCATTGGGTAGCGTCTCGGCGCTGGACCTCGAGGCCAGCCTGCTCTTTAAGCCGGTGGCCCCGGAGGAGGTCACCGGGGAGGACCTAGTGGTGGGGCAAAGGGGCGAGGCCACCGTGCGGTTTTCCGAGGTGCGGGCCGGCGGCGGGCTGAGGACCAAGCACCCCCTTGGCCAAGACCGTCTCGTCTACCAGCCCCCGGTCTTCCAGGGCCTTTTCTTCGTGGCCGACTTCAACAAACCCTCCCCCGGCATCGTGGTCGCCTACCCCAAGCGGTGGCTTCTGGCCCGTCCCCAGATCGAGCTGGAACGGGTGCGCATGGAAGACCCCCGCTTCGAACGGCGCTTCAAGGTCTTCGCTTCTAACCGAATCTTCGCCTTTTACGCCCTGTCCCCAACCTTCATGGAGACCCTGGCCGCTTTCGCCGAACGGGCCGGAGAAGTGGCCTTTTCGATCGTCTACGGCAAGTTCTACCTGGCGGTTCCCGGCGCCAAGAACCGGCTCGAGCCGCCGCTTTTTGGCTCGCTCTATTCCCCCCGCCTCTACCAGAGCTTTCTGGCCGAGGTCGAGCTTTTCCTGAAGCTGGTCGGGGAACTCCGGCTCAACCGGCGAATCTGGGGCCAAATGTCCTAAACCCCCTGGGAGTAAGGTGAAAACCAGAAGACCAATCCCTGGGAGGTGAAACGTGAGCGAAGCCAAAACGTTTCTCGAGGCCCGCGACTTCCTGCTGGCCCACCGCACCGACTACGAAACCGCCTACCGGACGTTCCGCTGGCCCCGGCCGGAGCGCTTTAACTGGGCGCTCGACTACTTCGACCCCTTGGCCGAGCGGAAACCGGACCAAACCGCGCTCTGGATCGTGGACGAGTCCGGCGCCGAGGAAAAGCGGACCTTCGCTGAACTCAAGACGGCCTCCAACCGCGTGGCCAACTTCCTGAAGGCCCAGGGGGTTGGCCGCGGCGATCGCATCCTCCTGATGCTGGGCAACACCGTCCCGCTCTGGGAAACGATGCTGGCGGCGATGAAGCTAGGGGCGGTGGTGATCCCTGCCACCACCCTGCTTACCGGGGACGACCTCAAAGACCGGCTCGAACGGGGCCAGGTGAAGGCGGTCGTCGCCGAATCCGGGGTCGCCGACCGCTTCGAGGGGCTCTTAAGGGACGAACTCCGGGTAATCGTGGGGGGCGAGGCCCCGGGCTGGATCCCCTTCACCGAGGCCTACCGGGCCGAGGCCGCGTTCACCCCCGACGGGCCCACCCGATCGGACGACCTCCTGCTGCTCTACTTCACCTCGGGCACCACCTCGCGCCCCAAGCTCGTTGCCCACACCCACGCCTCCTACCCCATCGGCCACCTGTCCACGATGTACTGGGTGGGCATGCAACCGGGCGACCTCCACCTGAACATCAGCTCCCCCGGCTGGGCCAAGCACGCTTGGAGCAACTTCTTCGCCCCCTGGAACGCCGAGGCCACCGTGTTCATCTACCGCTACACCCGCTTCGATCCCAAGGCCGTGCTGGAAGCGGTGGAGAAGTACGGGGTCAACACCCTCTGCGCCCCGCCGACGGTCTGGCGCATGTTCGTGTTGGAGGACCTGAAACGCTACAAAATGCGGCTAAAGGAGCTGGTCAGCGCCGGTGAGCCCCTAAACCCGGAGATCATCGCCGAGGTCGAATCGGCCTGGGGGCTCACTATCCGCGACGGCTACGGCCAGACCGAAACCACCGCCCAGATTGCCAATACCCCCGGCCAGCCGGTCAAGCCGGGCTCGATGGGCCGGCCGCTACCCGGTTACCGGATGGTGCTTTTGGACCCCGACGGCAACGAGGCCGACGAAGGCGAGATCGCCATCAAGCTCGACCCCCGTCCGGTGGGGCTGATGCAGGGCTACCTCGACGACCCCGAGCGCACCGCCCGGGTCATGGCCGGCGGCTACTACCGCACCGGTGACGTCGCCCGCCGCGACGAGGACGGCTACTTCTGGTACATCGGCCGGGCCGACGACGTCTTCAAGAGCTCCGACTACCGCATCAGCCCCTTCGAGCTGGAGAGCGTCCTCATCGAGCACGAGGCGGTGGCCGAGGCGGCGGTGGTTCCCGCACCGGACCCCATTCGCCTCTCGGTCCCCAAGGCCTACGTGGTACTGGCCCCCGGCTTCGAACCCAGCCGCGAGGTAGCGCTCTCGATCTTCCTGTTCGTGCGGGAACGAGTCCCCGCCTACAAGCGCATCCGGCGCATCGAGTTCGCCGAGCTCCCCAAAACGATTTCGGGCAAGATCCGCCGGGTCCAGCTCCGGGCGCGGGAACAGGAAAAAGCGGAAAAGGCGCCCTTTGAATTCTTCGAGGAGGACTTTCCCGAGCTTAAGCGCTAGCCCTGGCTGGCCCGAGGCGAAAACCCTCGGGCCAGCGCCCGCCCACCGCTTCCCAGGCCGCGACCATGTCGGCCGGCACGGGGGCGACGAAAGTAAGGAAAAGACCAGTCTGGGGGTGCGGCAACCGGAGCTCGTAGGCGTGGAGCGCCTGCCGGGGCATGGCCGGGTGGGGTCGGCCGTAGAGGGGGTCCGAAAGGATGGGGGCTCCGAGGTGCTTGAGGTGCACGCGGATCTGATGGGTTCGCCCGGTGTGGGGACGAGCCTCCACCAAGGCGTGGCCGGAAACCTCCGCGATCACCGCGATATCGGTTTCGGCGTAGCGGGGGTTGACCCCGCCCACGTGCATCTTGTGGCGGTGCACCGGGTGGCGTCCGATAGGGGCCACCAGGGTCATCGCCCGGGGCACCCCCTGGGTAATCGCCAGGTAGCGCTTCAGGACGAAGCGGTTTTTGAACGCGGCCGATAGCTTGCGCTGGGCGAAGGGAGTCTTGGCCACCACGATCGCCCCCGAGGTGTCGCGGTCCAACCGGTGAACGATCCCCGGGCGCACCAGCTCCGGCCGGTCGGCCTCGATCCCCTCGTGGCCAAAGTAGGCGAGCAGGGCGCCGACCAGGCTGCCGCCGGGCTCGCCGGGGGCAGGGTGGGTGAGCATCCCCGGCGGTTTGTTGACCACAATTAGCTCCTCGTCCTCGTAGAGGACCTCAAGCGCCCGCTCCTCGGGTTCGACCCGGAGAGGGGGCTCGGGGGGACGCTCCACCACCACCGTCTCCCCCTTCAGGCGGTAGGCCGGCTTGGTTACCACCGCTCCGGCCACCCGCACGTACCCGGCCTCGATCCAGGCCTTGGCCTGGGTGCGGGAGACCCCGGCGAAGCGGGCCACCGCCCGATCCAGCCGCTCCCCTTCGGCCAGGAACTTAAGCGCCACGATCCCCGATTATACCTCGCGGTCTAGGGCGGCCAAAACCTCGGGGGCGATGCCGCTTGCGTGCTCAGGCCCGGGAAAGCGGCCGGCGCGGACGTCCTCGGCGTATGCCCGGATCGCCGCGCGGAAGAGCTCGGCGCCTTCGAGGTAGCGCTTCGCAAACCGGGGAGTGAAGTCCTCAAACAACCCCAGCACGTCGTGAAAAACCAACACCTGCCCGTCGGTGCCGGCACCGGCGCCGATCCCGATGGTGGGCACCCCGACCGCAGCGGTGATCCGCTCGGCCAAAGGAGCGGGAACCATCTCCAGGACAATGGCGAAAACCCCGGCGGCCTCCAGCGCCCGGGCGTCGGCGAGGAGCCGGCGGGCGGCCTCGAGGTCCTTCCCCTGCACCCGGTACCCCCCCAGCTGGCTGGCGGTCTGGGGGGTGAGGCCAAGGTGGCCCATCACCGGCACCCCGGCGGCGACCAGGGCACGGACCACCTCGACCTTGGCCCCCTCCAGCTTCACCGCGTCGGCCCCAGCCTCCTTCAGCAAAACCTCGGCGGCCTCGAGGGCCCGATCGGGGGTGGCGTCGGCGAGGTAGGGCAGGTCGGCCACCACGAAGGTCGCCGGCGCCCCCCTCCGCACTGCCCGGGTGTGGTGAGCGATCATCGCCACCGTGACCGGGCGGGTGTCGGGTAGGCCAAGGACCACGTTGGCCAGCGAATCGCCCACCAGGATGGCGTCCACCCCGGCGGCCTCGGCCAGACGGGCGCCCACGTAGTCATAGGCGGTTAGCATCACCAGGCGGCGGTTCTTGGCTTCGCGAAAGGCTTTGACCGTGAGCTTCATCGCGTCTCATCCTAAGCCAGTCGGCAAAAGCCCGCACCTCGGCCGCGCGACCCGAGAAGACCGCTTGCCCGTAGCCGGTCCGGGTCAGGGCTTCGCGAAGGAAGCGGTCGGTTCCCAGGGCCTGGGCGTAGGGCCTGACGGTGGCGGCCATCACCAGGTCCACCAGGTCCCCAAGCCGCTCCCGCCGGCGTGCCTGCAGCGAACGGAAGGCGAGCAACCGGGCGAGAAGGCGGACGAAAGGGAGCCCCACCCCGGCCGAGCCGAGCCCGAGCCGTCCGGCGATGGCTTCGGCCGCGGCCATCGCCCTCGAGTGGAAAGGGCCCTTTAGCTCGAGGTCCAAAACGTCCCACAGGGGCGCGAGATCGGCGGGTCGGTCCCAGTCGCCCCGCCGGGTGAGGAGGTCCTCCACGGCGAGCCCGCCCCGCGCCGCCTGCCGGCGAACCACCTCCTGCCAGGGGCGAACCCAGTACCCGCCCGAGACCCGGGAAAAGAGCGCGCGGAAGGTGGGAAGAAGGTAGCCGCCGTGCAGCTCGAGAGCGTGGAACGGCGAGGGCGGCGCGATCCAAAGCCCGATCCGGGCCCCCGCCAAGAGCTCCCGCCAGAACACCCCGAAGACTTCGTTGTGGGGCAGGCCGAGGAGGAATTTGGCGATGCGAGAGGCGTAGTTCTGGTCGAGGTAGACGATCGGCACGACCCCTCCAGCAGCCCTTTCCAATCTAGTCCTCCCGCCGGGCCATCGCTCCGGGACGGGTATCATGCTAGCGTGGAGTCCGACCTCCTTCTAAGGCCCAAAAGCCTCGACGAGTACGTGGGCCAGACCCGGATCAAGGAAAAGCTTAGGGTCTACCTCGAGGCCGCCAAAAAACGCGGCGAGCCCCTCGACCACCTCCTGCTGGCCGGCCCCCCCGGGCTCGGCAAGACCACCTTGGCCCACGTGATCGCCTTCGAGCTCGGGGTGCAGATCCGGGTGACCTCGGGTCCGGCGATCGAGAAGCCCGGGGACCTCGCGGCGATCCTGACCAATAGCCTGGAGGAGGGCGACATCCTCTTCATCGACGAAATCCACCGGCTGTCCAAGGCCGCCGAGGAACACCTCTACCCCGCGATGGAGGAGTTCAAGATCGATCTGGTGCTGGGCCAGGGGCCGGCGGCGCGCACTTTGCGGCTGGAGCTACCCCGCTTTACCCTAATCGGGGCCACCACCCGGCCGGGGTTGCTCTCCGGGCCCCTCAGGAGCCGCTTCGGTATCACCGAACACCTGGAGTTCTACACCCCCGAGGAGCTGGCCGAAGGCGTGCTCCGCGACGCCCGGCTCCTCGGCGTCGAGCTCGACCCCGAAGCCGCCCTGGCCATCGGCGAGCGAAGCCGGGGGACAATGCGAATCGCGAAAAGGCTCTTCCGCCGGGTGCGGGACTACGCCCAGGTTGCTGGGGAAAACCGCATCACCAGGGAGCGGGCCGAGGCCGCCCTCGACGCGCTCGGCCTCGACCGGCTCGGCCTCGACGCCCGGGACCGCCGTTACCTCGAAACCCTGGCGGCGAAGTTCGCCGGCGGTCCCGCGGGCCTCGAAACCCTGGCCACCGCCCTGGCCGAGGACCCGCTGACCCTGGAGGAGGTGGTCGAGCCCTTCCTCATCCAGGCCGGGCTAATAAAGCGCACCCCGCGGGGCCGGGTGGCCACCCGGCGGGCCTTCGAGCACCTGGGGCTGCCGGTGCCCGAAACCCTTTTCTAGCTAGCGGACCAAGGCGCCTTCAAGGGCCAGGGTCAGGAACTTTCCGGTTTCCTCCTTCAGGCTGCCCCCGGCACCGTAGGCCGCCCAGCGCAGGGCCGCTAGAAGGAAAGTGTCCGCGATCGAAGCGGCGATGCGCTCCAGGCTCAGGTCGCGCCGGAGCCGGCCGACCTCGGCCAGGGGGGCCAGAATCTCCTTCACCCGCTCGGCCAGGGGAAGGGCCCGGTAGGCATAAGCCGCCCGCTCGGGGTTTGGGTTCAATAGCTCGTAGGCCAGCCGGGCGAAGAGCTCGGGTCCGAGCTCGGTCTCGGAAAGCTCGGCCAGGCGGTCCCATAGGAAGCGGAGCACGCGGAGCGGATCCTCGCCGGCCTCGAGCCGGTCCCTAGCCTCCCGCCAGGCTTCTTCCAAAAGCTCGGCCCCGAAGTCGAGCAACACCGCCTCCTTGTAGGGGTAGTAGTTGAAGAAGGTCCCCCGGGAAACGTGGCTTTTCCGCGCGATCTCGCCCGCGGTCGTTCGCTCGAAACCGTAGTCACGGAAAAGTTCGATCGCAGCCCGGTAGATCCGCTCCTTGCGGCGCTGCTTCTGCCGCTCCCTGAGACCCGCCATGGCAAAATTATACTCGATTAACTCTGGAGTTTAGCTTCCTTTTCCCAGGTTAGGTCCCGCAGCAGGGCCCCCCGCCCCCGCGGCCGCATGCGCCGGCTCCGCAGTTCCTCGATAAGGAAGTCGCGAACCCGATCTTCCGGCAGGCCGGCCTGGATCAGCTCGCCCAGGGTCTTCTCGCCGGTGAGGCGGCGAAGCACATCGGCGTAGGGGTGATTGCGCGGAACCTCCCAAGCCTGGGGGTGACGGATCCGCATCGGGTACCAGCGGTACTGCGCCAAGGGCACAAGCACCCCTTCCTGCAAACCCTGCCAGACCCGTTCCACCGCGATAATGAGCGGCACCCCCCACCGCCGGGCTGCCCCCCGCACGCTAAGGGGACGGGCGAAGAGCTGGTAGGTTCCCTCCGGCCGCGGCGCCTCGAAGACCCGGCTGGGGGCCCCGACCTGGGCCAGGAAGCGCCGCCACTCGTCGGAGAGGCGGGCCCACTCGGCCAGGAAAGTGGCAAACGGCATGAGCGGATCCGGCTCCCCGATCACCGCCTCGGGATAGAAGCGAAAGCGCCCCTCCCGGCGGGCTAGGTCGAAAGCGCTGATGGCCTCGAAACCGGTCCAGTCAAAGATGCCTCCGCCCATCACCTCGCCGCTGTGGAAACGGAGGACCAGTTCGACCTCGGCCTCCACCACCAGCTCGCCGCTCTTCTTGCCGGCGTGCACCAGCTCCAGGGCGTCCATCAAGGGAAAGGTGCTCAGATCTCCTTCCACGTGTACGCCTCCGCAACTTGCAGTAGGTACACCCGGCCTTCCCCGGCGTAATCCCCGAGGGCACGGGCCACCCGATCGGCCTTGTGCCGCTCCACCAGGGCGGCCACCGCCGGGCCCGCTCCCGCCACAAAGGCGGCCAGCGCCCCCGCCCGCTGGGCGGCTTCGATGGCTTCCCTTGCCCCCGGCATCAGGGGTTCGCGGGCGTGCTGGTGCAAGCGGTCCTGGGCTGCCTCGGCCAAGAGGTCCCAGCGGCCGGTGGCCAGCGCGGCCGGCCAGAGCGCCGCCCGGGCCAGGTTAAAGACCGCGTCCTCGCGGGCAACCTGCCGGGCTAGCAGCGCCCTGGCCTCGGCGGTGGGTACCGCGAAGGACGGCACCGCTACCGCCACCAGTAGCCCATCGGGGACCGGCAAGTGCACCGCCCGCCAGGGCCGGCCCACGCCCACCACCAACCCGCCGTAGGTCGAGGCCCCGGCGTTATCGGGATGGCCCTCGAGCTCCGCCGCCACCGCAAACACCCCATCCCGGCCCAACCGACCACCGCTGGCCAGGTCCGCTAGCGCAGCCCCGGCCACCCTCGCCGCCGCTGACGAACCGAGGCCCCGGGCCAAGGGAATGGGGTTGAAAACCTCGACGTAGAAGGGGGGTGCCGGCTCGCCAAGCGCGGCCCAGGCCGCCCGCCAGGCAAGGTGGAGCAGGCTTTGTTCGGGGCTTTCGAGGTCGAGTTCCCCCTCCCCCTGGTAGGCGAAACCGTCGGCCTCGGCGGGCCCCCCGCGGGCCTCGAGGAAAAGCGCCAGGCCCAGGCCTAGCGCGTCGAACCCGCTACCCAGGTTGGCCACGCTGGCGGGTACGCGCACCTGCCACACGCGTTCGTTATATCACTCCAAACAGCCTTGAAACCAGGCCAAGCTAGGGGAACTCCAGACTGGCGACCTCGAGCCTAACCCGCAGCAAGGAAAACAGGGCGAGCCCTCCGCCGGAGCCCAAATCCCCAACGCGACCCGCCAGCCAATCGCCCGGGAGCAGTACCCCGGCCCACGCCCCAAGCCCCTGGGCAGCATCGAAGTAACCGGCCCCGGCGAGCAGGAAACCCAGCTCCGGCGCATCGGGCTCGGGCGCCAGGTAGTACCCGCCACCAAAACTTGCCCAGGTGCGGAGCCAAGGATCCTCGCGGAGCGAAAAACCCAGCTCGCCCAGCAGATAGAGCCCGAGGTAGTCGTAGCCGACCTGGGCCCGAACCAGCCCACCCGCATCGGTGCGGTATTCCCAAAACCCCGCCACCCCAATCGGCAAAAGCTGCCCTTCAAACGCCAGGCCCAACCGCATGCCGGCGGCCTGAACGAAGGACGCCATAAGCAAAAGCCAAACCGCGCCCCGCATCCCTTCTAGGGTGCACCGGCGTGGGTTCAGGATTGGTTAAACCGCTGCACCAGGACCACCCCCAAAAGGGCCAAGGCGCCCCCCGCAAAAACCAGCGGAGCCGGCCACTCTCCCAACCAGACCCAGGCGATCAGGGTGGCCAGGACCGGGGAGAGGTACAGCAGGCTGCTGACCACCGAAGCCGGCGCCCGGGCAAGGGCTTGGGTCCAGGTGAAGTAGGCCAGCGCCCCGGGGAAAACCCCTAGGTACACCGTGCTCCAAAGCGGGCCCGTCCCCGCCCGCGCCAGGGCGGAGAGAAACCCGGGGGAAAACACCCAAAACGGCAGGCTGCCCAGGATCAGGGTGTACACCGAAACCTGCTCGGCGGTGTAGCGCGAAAAGAGCGGTTTTTGAAAAACGAAGTAAAGCGAGGCCGAAAGCGCTGAAAGCACGATCAGCGGAGCGCCGGGGTCGAGGGAAAGCCCCCCGCCTTCGCCAAGGGCAATGAGCGCCACACCAAGAAAGGCAAGCCCGGTGCCCAAAACCCCCCAAGGACCAAGCCGCTCCCCCAGGAAAACCCGGGAGAGAAGGGCGGTAAACACAGGCCCGGACGCGATCAGCAAGCTGGCCGAACCCGCCAACACGGTTCGCTCCCCGTAGACCAGGGCGGTGTGGTAGACGAAAAAGCCCAGGAGCCCGAGCAACCCAAACCGGGGCAGGTCCTTGGCACGGGGCGGGCGAAGGCGGCGAAGGGAGGCGTAGACCGCCATCACCCCCGAGGCCACCAGGAAGCGAAGCAGGACCAGGTGGCCTGGGGTAAGCCCCGCCAAGCCGGCCCGAATGGCGGCGAAAGCCGATGCCCAGAAAACGATGGTGATACCAACGAACGCCCAAGCCCTCCGATCCACGCGGTTATGGTATAGGCTTTGGGCATGGCGAAGATCGTGGTGCTGGTGCTATCGGGACCGGAAGCAACTTTTCGGGTGGCCTCGGGGCTGGGGTTTGCCGCGGTCGCCCACGACCAAGGGGCCGAGGTGCGGGTCATCTTCTTTGCTGACGGGGTCCGGGTGCCGCTGGAACTCGACCGTTACCCCGAACTCAAGGCGAGGATGGAGGCCCTAAAAGAACGGGGGCTCCTCCCGGCGGTGTGCCGGCGGAACCTCGAAGTGCTCGGTCAGCCCACCGAGCTTCCCGGTTTCGACGTCCACTACATCGGGCAGGACCTGGTGCGGGCAAGCGAAGAGGGCTTCACCGTTCTGTCGTTCTAGGCATGCCGGTGCCGGTCGTCGCGGTCTTTGGCTCCTCGCGGGCGGAAAAGGACCACCCCCACTACCGCACCGCCTACGCCTGGGGCCGGGTGCTCGCCGAGGCCGGCTTCGCGGTGGCCACCGGCGGCTACGGCGGCACCATGGAGGCGGTAAGCCGGGCGGTCCGCGAGGCCGGGGGGCTGGTGATCGGGGTTACTGCCCCGCCGGTCTTCCCGGGCCGCCCCGGAGCCAACGCCCATGTGGGCCTCGAGCTTCCTTCCCCCAGCCTCCTTACCCGGATCGAGCGGCTGCTCGACCTGGCCCAGGCCTACCTGGCCCTCCCCGGCGGGCTGGGCACCTTCACCGAGATCGCCGCCGCCTGGAACCGGGCTTACGTGGACCGGCTGGCCGGGCGGGCGGTGCGTCCGCTTGCGGTCCATGCCGCCTGGCGAACGCTACTACGGCCGGGGCTGGAGATCGCCCCCGAGGACCTGGGGCTGGTCCGGTTCATCGAGGACGAAGCCGACCTCCGGCGGTTCCTCCGGGACCTTCCCCGCTGAAACCGCGATCAGCCGAGCTTTTCCAGCAGGTCAGCGCGCACCGGGGTGAAAACGTCGAGCACCGCGCTGGGCATGAGCGCCCGCACCGCGTGGGGCACCCCGGCGGGCACCGCGATCGCATCCCCAGGACCAAGCTCGCAGACCTCATCGCCGAGCTGGAAGGCGATCCTGCCCTCGAGGACGAGGGTGATCTGCTCCTCGGGGTGGCTGTGGGCGGGCACCTCGGTCCCGTGGGCCAGGACCACGTGATTCACCATCAGCCGTTCACCGGCGAAGGCCGCCGCCTCCGCCCCCGGAAAAAGCACACGATGGACCGCTTCAAACAGGTTCTTTCGATTCATTCGCGCCACTCCTTTACCGGAACAAGCTCGCCGCCCTCGACCTCCTTCCGAACCGGTCGCATGCGGCGGTCGAACCAGACCCGAAGCACCGCCCGGTCAAGGCTTTTCGGGGCCACAATCGCCTTCCGCAAGAAGTAACCTTCCCGGGTCGGCGAAACCTCGGCAGTCTTGGAAATCCGAAGGGGCACCACCTCGCCGGAGGTTGTCCGTACCCGACAGAGAAAGAACCTGCCCTCGCTTTTCAGGTGCTCCTCGCGGCGAAAGAACATCTACCGCCAGTCTACCAGCCGCCAAAGTAGCCGGGCGAGGAGGGCACCGCGTCGGGCAAGGCTTGGCCTTTGCACGTGTTCGCTCGGCTGGTGGGCGTCGCCCCCAACCGGCCCCAACCCGTCCAGGGTGGGGACCCCCCGGGCCTGGGTGAAATTGCCGTCGGAGCCGCCCCCAACCCGTCCGGCGCCAACGGTAAAACCGAGGGCGGCGGCCTCCTCCCGGGCAAGCTCGAAGAGGCGAAGGGAGTCCGGGGTGGGCTCCATGGGCGGTCGGTTGAGCCCCCCTTCCACCTCGATCCGGGCCCCCTTGAGGCGGGGGCGGTAGTTTTTCAAGGCCGCCTCCACCCGGCGGGCTTCGGCCAGGGTCCAGGCCCTAAGATCGACCTCGATCTCGGCCGTCGGCGCCACCACGTTGGTGGCGAAGCCCCCCGCGATCCGGTTCGGACCCACCGTGGTCCCGGCGTCCCGGTCCTCCTGGGCCACCGCGTGAAGCACGAAGTGGGCCGCTTCGACCACCGCGTTCACCCCCTTTTCGGGCTCGACCCCCTGGTGGGCCGCCCGCCCCCGCACCCGCACCCGAAAGTGCCCGACCCCCTTGCGGGCCACCTTGAGGTCGCCGTTTCGCATAGGGGCCTCGAGGACCAAAGCGGCGTCGGCCAGGGTGGCGGCCTCGAGGATTACCTCCCGGGAAGCCAGGCTGCCGATCTCCTCGTCGGGTGTAAGAAGCACGGTGAGGTGGGGGTGCTCAAGCCCGGCGCCGATTAAGTACCGAACCGCCCAGGGAATGAAGAGGAGCCCGCCCTTCATGTCGTACACACCGGGGCCGTAGATCCGCTCCCCCTCCTCGCGCCAGCGCTGCTTCCAGGCGCCCTTGGGGTGCACGGTGTCGTAGTGCGCCAGCAAGAGCACGTGGGGACCCCGCCCCCGGCGGACCACCCTAAGCAGCGGCCCGGTGGGGAGCTCAACCCGGCTCACGGTCCCAAACCGGGCAAACCGCCCCTCCAGCCAGGCGGCGGCCGCCCGGAGCCCTCGCCGGCAGGCCTCGCGGGCCTCCCCCTCCAGGTGCGGGGGGCAGCTTGGGGTCTCCAGGCCGACCAGGGTTTTGAGGTCCTCGAGGTAGGCGGGGAGGGTACGCTCGAAGTAGGCCAGGGTGGCCGCAGCGTCAACGGGCATTCCAAGGCGGGATTATACCCCTCAGACCGGCCCCGCCTCGGAAAAGTTCAAGGTCTCCTCCACCAGCCAGTCGACCACCGCCCGCACATCACCGGTTTCCTCGAAGATCGCGAGCTGGCGATCGGCAGAGGTTCCCCGGTCGAGGATGCGAAAAACGTGCTCCACCGCCCAGCGGGCGTCGAGTTCGTCCAGGACCTCGTCGACGAACGCCACCAGCTCGGCGATGAGGTCCCGGGCCCACTTCTCCCGGCGTTCACCGAAGTCGATGAGCTTTCCCTCCAGCCCGTAGCGCGCCGCCCGCCAGAGGTTCTCCTCGATCATCGGGGTGGGGTAGATCCGGAAGGTGATGTTGTCCTGCCGCATCCGGTAGTGCTTGTAAACCAGGGCCTGGGCCAAAGCCGCTACCGCGATCACGTCCATGGGGTTGGTGGCCAGATCGAAGGCCCGGAACTCCAACGTGGGGTAGGCGTGGTGGGGGCGGATCGCCCACCAGATGCGAGAGGCGTCGGGGATCGAGCCGGTCTCGACGAGCACCTCGACGAACCGCCGGTAGGCGGGGTAAGAGTCGAAGACCACCGGGATGCCGGTGCGGGGTAGGTTCCGCCAGATCAGGCTGCGATAGCTTTTGAAGCCGGTGCGCCGACCTCGCCAGAGGGGGCTGGAAACGGTAAGGGCGAGCAGGTGGGGCAGCATGTAGCGAAGCACGTTCATCGCGTCGATGCGGAACTCGAGGTCCTCCCCCACCCCCACGTGCACGTGGGTGCCGAAGATCAAGAGGGCCCGAACCGCGTCCTGAAACTCCCCGAGAAGCTCCTGGTAGCGCACCTTCTCGGTGATGGGAACGTTCTCCCAAAGAGCAAAGGGGTGGGTTCCGGCGGCCACGATCCGCACCCCGTGGCGTCCGGCAAGCTCAGCCACCACCCGCCGCATGTCCCTTAGAAAGCGGTAGGCCTGGCGGATGTTCTCGGCCGGGGGGGTGCCGATCTCGATCATCGCCTGGTGGAGCTCGGGGTTTAAAAGCCGGGTGAGGTAGGCCGGGGCCTCGGCCAGCACCGCACTCGCCATGGGGGCGAGGTCCCGGGTTTCGGGGTCGATGAGCTGGTACTCCTCCTCGATGCCGATGGTCAGCGGCAGGGGCAGGGCCATGGGTTCCTCCGGAGGCAAGATGGCCCATTTTAAACCGACCCCCGGGTAGAGTAGGGGTCATAAGGAGGCGGCATGCTCTGGCGGCTATTCAAAGGGTTCGTAATCGCCCTGTTGCTGATCGTTTTGCTGGCGCTTGGCTTCGGCTATTACTACGCTCGCACCACCACCCTGCCCCAAACGAACGGCAGGCTCCCGCTAGCCGGGCTTTCGGCCACCGCCGAGATCCTTCGCGACGACCACGGCGTCCTCTTGGTCAAGGCCCAAAGCCTCCCCGACCTCTTCTTCGCGCAGGGGGTGGCCCACGCCCAGGAACGGCTGTGGCAGATGGAGTTCCAGCGGCGGCTGGGGGCCGGACGGCTGGCCGAGGTGCTGGGGCCGGCGGCGCTCCCCACCGATAAGTTCATGCGCACCCTGGGCGTCTACCGGGCCGCCGAGGCCGCCTACCGGGCGCTCTCGCCGGCCACCCGCGACCTGCTTGACGCCTACGTCGCCGGGATCAACGCCTACCTCAAAAGCCGCCCCCCTCTTCCCCTGGAGTTCAAGCTGCTGGGCTACCGGCCCGAACCCTGGAAGCCGGCCGACGTGCTGGTCTGGGCCAAGCTAATGAGCTGGGAACTGTCCAAAAACTACGACCAGGAGCTTCTCCGCTACCGTCTCCTGGCCCGCGGGCTCACCAAGGAACGCATCAACCAGCTCATGCCCCCCTACCCCGAGGACGCCCCCACGGTGGTCAGGAGCGTGGCCGCCCGTCCGGCCCCCGCCGACGAACGGCTGGCCGCGGCCCTCCTATCCGAGGACCGGGCCCTCTTCCCCCACCTCGGCGCCTCCAACAACTGGGTGGTGGCCCCCCAAAGAACCACCACCGGCGGCGCCCTCCTTGCCAACGACCCACACCTCCGCCTCACCGCCCCCTCGATCTGGATCTTGATGGAGCTTGCCGCCCCCGGCTTCCACGCGGTGGGGGCCAGCTTCCCGGGGCTGCCCGGCATCGTGATCGGGCGAAACGACGCGATCGCGTGGGGGGTCACCAACATGGGCCCCGACGTTCAGGACCTCTACGTCCTCAAAGAGGCCAAGGGGGGCTACGCGTACAAGGGGGAAGTGCGGCCCTACCGGGTACGCCGGGAAACGATCCGGGTCAAGGGCGCGAAACCGGTGATCCTCAACGTGCGGGAGACCATCTACGGCCCGGTGATTTCCGACGCGGTCGACGTGCCCGGCGGCCAGCCGCTAGCCCTGCGCTGGGTCAGCCTGGACCCCGGGGACACCACCCTCGAGGCCTTCCTGAAGATCGACCAGGCCAAGGACTGGGAAACCTTCAAAGCAGCCCTCAAATACTACGTGGCCCCCAGCCAAAACTTCGTCTTTGCCGACCGAAAGGGCAACATCGGTTACTACGCACCGGGACGCATCCCTATCCGGAAGCCCGGCCACACCGGCGCCTACCCGGTTCCGGGGAACGGCGAGTGGGACTGGCAGGGCTGGATCCCCTTCGACCGCCTGCCCCACGCCTACAACCCGCCCGAGGGCTACATCGTCACCGCCAACAACAAGGCCGTCCCCAAGGGGTACCCCTATCTCCTCGAGGTCGACTGGAACCAGCCCTTTAGGGCCATGCGCATCGAGGAGCTGATCCGCGCCAAGGGCCGCCTGAGCCTGGCGGACATGCGGGCCATCCAACTGGACCAGGTGAGCCTGCTCTTCCGCCTCTTCCGACCGGTCCTGGCCAAGATCCAGCCGGAAAGCGAGCGAGCCCGCGCCTGGAAAGAGCGCCTGTTGGCCTGGGACGGAAACGAGACCGCGAAAAGCGAGGAAGCCACCGTCTTCGAAGCCTGGTACACCGAGCTCACCCGGCTGCCCCAGGCCGAGGTGGGCGAGCGCTACTGGGACCGCCCCCGCTACCTTCTGGCCGCGATGCAGCACGGCGACCCTGCCTGCCGGGCCCGGGGCACAAGCTGCCTGGCGTTCGCCGCTCAAGCGTTCGAGGCCGCCCTCGATCGGCTGGGCCCCGAGATCAAGCCCTGGGGCCAGCTTCACCCCGCGGTCTTTGCCCACCTCGTGATGAGCAAGGATCCCCGGGTCCGGCCCATCTTCGAACGCCGGATCGCCCACGGCGGCGACCGCTACACGGTGAACGTGGGGATTTACCGGCCGGAGGATTTCCGCATGTTCTGGGGCCCTTCCTACCGCGAGCTCGTCGACCTAGCCCGGCCGGAAAAGAGCCTCTTCATCCACCCCATGGGGCAGTCGGGGAACGTGCTCAGCCGGCACTACGCCGACCTCCTGCCGCTTTGGGCCCGGGGCGAGTACCTGCCCATGCGGGCGGGGAAACCCCGCGCCCGGCTGGTGCTGGAACCGACCCCCTAGTCGCGGCGAATCCAAAACGCCGCCAGGAACCCGGCCAGGGCGGCGAAGAAAGCGAGCCGCCAGCCGTCTAGGATCCCCGGACCCAGGGTGTGCCGGAGCATCGCCTGCACGAAGGCCGGGGCGTCGGCCAGGCTTCCCCGCATACCCATGGGCCCCGCAAATCCCCCTGGGGCTAGGGCGGCAAGCTCCCGGGTCCTCCGGGCCAGGAGCACCCCGGAGAGGGTGATCCCGGCGGCCACCCCGAGGCTCCGGGTCAGCGAAACCAGGCCGGCGATCTGGCCCTTTTTGTTGCCGGGGGCGAGGGCCAGGGCAAGGTGGGACACCGGCGGCTGCACCAAACCAATCCCGAGCCCCACCAGAAAGAGGCCGGAAAGCAGGCCCCATAGGTTCGCGCCCAGGTAGGTCATGGCCCCGAGGCCCAGGGCGGTGAGGGCCATGCCGCCGATCACCAACCGCCGGGCGCCCAGACGGCCGATCAGCGCCCCCCCGGCCCCCGAGCTGAAGACCAAAGCCACCGCCAGGGCGTTCAGGATGGCGCCGGCCTGGAAGGGGGTGAAGAGAAAGACCACCTGGGCGTAGAGAGGGGCGAAGACCAGCCCGCCCAAAAGGGCGTAGCCCACCAGGGTGGAAACGAACCAAATCGGCAAAAAGCGGGGGGAGAGGGCCAGGCCGAGGTCCAGAATGGGCTCGGGGTGGCGGCGCTCCCAAGCGTAGAGCAGGGCGCCCCCTACCAGGGCCAGGGCGAAGCGGCCCCCGATCGCCGCCGAGGCAAAGCCGGCCTGGTCGATGCGGTCGAGCGCCTGGATGCCGAGGACCAGGCTCGAGAAGGTGAGGGCCACCAGCCCACCGCCGACCCAGTCGATCCGCTCCCGGCGGGCCGGGCGGGGAAGCCGCTCCCGGGCCAAAAGCAGCACCCCCAAAGCCCCGATCGGCACGTTGATCCAAAAGACCCAGTGCCAGCTAAAGTGCTCGACGATGAACCCCCCGAGGTTGGGCCCGACCACGTTCCCGAGCGCGTAGACCCCGAGGATCTGCCCCAGGGCCCGGCCCCGCTCCTTCTCGGGCAACATCGCGCCCACCACCGCCTGGGCCACCGGGAAGAGGCCGCCGGCCCCCAGGGCCTGCACCACCCGAGCCCCGACCAGGGCGGGGAGCGAGGGGGAGAGGGCGGAAAGCGCGCTGCCCCCGGCGAAGAGGGCCATCGATAGCCCGAAGATCGGCTTGTACCCCCATATGTCGGCGAGCCGGCCAAGAATCGGCACCGCCACCGCGTAGATCACCGCGTAAATGGAAAACGCCAGGGTGAGCCGGTCGGGGGTAATCCCAAAATCGGCGCTGATCGCGGCGATCGCCGGGGCCAGGATGGCGTTGTC